>NZ_CP195790.1:3906500-4225500 GCF_051465645.1 Planctomicrobium limosum
AGGACTTTTCACGCTGGTTTATGGACGATCAGCGCGTTCATATCCCCATCGTTGAAGCAGACCTGACAACTGACGCCGTGATTGTGATGGAGCGAATCGGCGGCGTGAAAGTCACCGATATCGCGGGCATTAAATCGCTAGGGGTTGATCCGGCTCAGGTGGCGATCAATGGAGCAAGGATCTTTCTGAAGCAGGCCTTTGAGCTGGGCCGTTTTCATGGCGATCCGCACCCCGGCAACCTTCGAGTGCGAGAAGATGGCTCGATCGTGATGCTCGACTTTGGAATGGTCGGCTTTCTGGATGACGATCGACGCGAGCAACTTGTCGATCTCTTCGTGGCCGTTGCTCGACGCGAAGTGAACGGGGCGATTCGAGTGATCACATCCCTGGGGCATCCCTCCTCCCCCAGCATTGATTCCACTCTTCTCCGCGCCGATGTCCGTGACTTTCTCGACACATACTATGACATCCCGCTTGAGCAACTCAGTGTCGGAAATATGCTCAATGACTTCCTGACGATTCTTTCGACACATGGACTGCGATGCCCCGGCGAACTGATGCTGCTGATCCGAGCATGCATCACGCTGGAAGGTGTTGGACGACGACTTGATCCGAACTTCAATATGGCCGAGGTTCTCTCTCCATTTGTTGAGAAGTTGATCAAAGATCGATTTCGCCCCAAGCGATTGTATGACAGAACGATTGCCGATCTGCGGCTGGTCACTCAGTCACTCCACAACCTGCCGATTCATCTGGAGAAAACACTACACAAAGCCAGTCATGATGATCTGAAATTGCAACTGGAACACCGTGGACTGGATCGGCTGATTACCGAGTTTGATCGCTCAAGTAATCGTCTGGTGGTCGGCATGGTGATATCAGCGTTGGTTGTCGCCACCGCACTCATCCTGCGTTCAGCACCAATTCAGGCCATCTGGTTCGCAACACCACTCTTTATTCTCTCTGGGCTTCTCGGTATCTGGCTGATCTGGGGTATTCTCCGCAGCGGACGACTTTAAACCTGATGGTCGAATAAGACGTCCTGCTTTTGGGGCATCCTGAAAGTGCATCGACGATCCTTGTGTTCTCTGTCAAAATTCATCACTGAATTCATCTCTCAGCAATCGGTCCACTGGATTCATCAAGCCAGAAAGCACACCCGATGAGACTTTGTCGATTTCAGAAGAATGGTCGTTCAGAGTTCGGCTTTTGCGTTGACGATGCAACCGTTGTCTCCGTCTCGGATGCAGCGTTGGCAACAGGACAGGCACCCGTCTCCGCCGAGACGATTCTGGATCTGCTTCCCGGCGGAAAACATGCTGCAGCAATTCAGCGACTGCAAGAAGCCATCACCGCAGACGTCATCCAGCAGTGCGGGACACCTGCGGACGTGCTCAAGCTGCTGGTCCCTGTTGCTGCGCCGGGGAAGATCATTCTGCTCGCCGGAAACTATGCCGATCACATTCGCGAAGGGGGCGGCAAGGCGGCGGAACGAAACCAGACGTTTCCTTACCTCTTCATGAAGCCGAACTCGACACTCACCAACCCCGGCGACCCAATTCGCATTCCGTCGATCTCTCCCAATGAAATCGACTGGGAAATCGAACTCGGAGTCATCATCGGACGCACCTGTACTCAAGTTCGAGCCAATGAAGCACTGGGCTACGTCGCAGGTTACACCGTCGTCAATGACGTCTCGGATCGGGCATTCATACCGAATCCACAACGCACCCCACGCCCTCGAGACACCTTCTTTGACTGGCAACACGGTAAGTGGCACGACACGTTCTGCCCGATGGGCCCCTGCGTTTTGCCAGCAAATGAATGTGCCGATCCACAAGATCTGAGAATGGTTCTGTCTGTCAACGGACAGGTGGAACAGGATGGAACAACAGGAGATATGGTGTTTCCGGTCCGAGATATTCTCGAATTTATCAGCAGCTTTGTAACGCTGCACCCCGGTGACGTGATTTGCACCGGCACTCCGGCAGGGGTTGGAAAAGCGAAGGGACGATTCCTGAAACCGAACGACGTTGTGACCGCAAAGATAGATCACATCGGAACTTTGGTAAACCCGGTCGCTGGTTGATCCATCGGCATGAACTGCCGTTAAAACGGGCCAACTCGTGAGTTTGCCAGTCTTTGAACAATTCCGATTGACCCAAAACGACGAACTTGAGAGATTTCCGCTCCACAAGGGCATGATTGCCCGATAAACACACCGAAAATTCAGCTAAGTCTATTCGCCCCGCCTGAGCGCACTATAGGAATCCTTCGCAGGAAGCGCCGGCACAACGGAATCGCAAAGGAGTGCAGTGACCGTGAAGAAGTGCAACCCAATTATTGTCGCCCTCGCGACGATCGGCCTTTTCCTGACTCAGGCAACTGCGAAAGCAGAAGGTCCAGCAGCAGCTGCTGCTGGTGCCGCGCCTCATCAGATCGGCCTGGTCGATATGGCACACATTTTCAAGAACTATGAAAAGTTCAAAGATCAGACCGCCGGCTTGCAGAAAGCTGCTGAAGAAGCAGAAGCCAAAGCACAGGCGATGATGGAAAAAGGAAAGCAGGGACAGGCTCAGCTGCAAGGTCTGCAGCCAGGAAGCCCTGATTTCGCCAAGATCGAAGCTGAACTGATCAAGCTGAAGACCGAACTGGAAACTTTCCGTCAGGTCGAACAGCAGAAGATCGTTCGCCAGCAGGCTGAAGTCTACAAGACCATCTACCTGGAAGTTCAGGAAGTCGTAAACCGTTACGCTTCTTACTACAAGTACACCCTGGTCATCCGCTTCAACCGTGGTGACGTTGCTGAATCTGGCAACCCACAGGCCATCCTGCAGAACATGAACCGCCAGGTTGTGTTCTACCAGCCACAGGACGACATCACCGATCCAATCCTGAATCACCTGAATTCTTCTTACAAGAACTCAGCCAAGAAGTAATGACGTTTAACTCTGATTTGGCATGTTGCTGAACAATGTCCGTTGCCCTTCGGGGTGCTCACAGAAAGTTCATCTCTCTGCCAATTCAGGGTGATCCGTCTCCTTATTCAGAGTTGAGTGCCTCAAGGGCCAGTGGATCTGAGAGCCATTCGAAAGAAACTCTCAGATCGGCGAACTGCAAATTTTAATCGGGCCGAGGATTCGAAGAGCGTGCGAAGCGAATAGCTCCCTCTCAGAACATTCCCGGAAACAAGAGCAGGGGTGATGACCTTAATTGGTGATCACCCCTGCTTTTTTTTGATCCGCTCACATGACGGATTCGTTAAAATTCAGACTTCGCAGATTCAATCGCGAGTCTAAAATGGAATGAGGTCTGAAAATGTCCGGTTTTTCGCAATCGCCGGACACTGACCATTCACTTTTCACCTTCAGACAATTACGGATATTCACGTTCCGATGATGCCGATATTCGATCCCATGTATTTTGTGATACTTGCACCTGCAATGCTGCTCATGATGTGGGCGCAGATGCGGATCAAGTCAGCCTACGCTCGCGGAATGGAAGTGCCGACGAGTCTGTCAGGGGCTCAGGCCGCGCGCCGGATTCTGGATGATGCCGGTCTTGATTATGTGGAGATCGAACAGGTCGAAGGCCATCTTTCAGACCATTATGATCCGACTCAGAAAGTTCTGAGGCTCAGTCATGATGTGTACTCAGGTCGCACAGCCGCGTCCGTTGGAATTGCTGCTCACGAAGCGGGGCACGCACTTCAGGACGCACAACGATACGCCCCATTGGTGATCCGAAATCTGGCAGTCCCTGCGGCACAGTTCGGCCCCATCTGGTTCATGATTTTCCTCGTGCTGGGGATGCTGCTGCCGGCGTTTTCGATTGATCTCGCCAAGGCAGGTTACGGCCAGACATTCATGTGGATTGCGATCGGTGGGTTTGCCGCTGCCGCAGCTTTCCAGATCATCAATCTGCCCGTTGAATTCGATGCAAGTAACCGAGCGAAGCGGGTTCTTTATGAAATGGGAGTTGTCGATGGGTATGGATCTCAGGCAGTCTCCGGTGTGCTGAACGCCGCCGCCTGGACATATGTGGCCGGAACTTTGCAGGCCATTCTGATCGTTGTGTACTGGATCATCAAACTCGGACTTCTCAGCGGAAACCGGGACGATCGATAGTCGCCAGTCAGAATTTCAGTATTCAAAGAGAAGAAGCCACGCCGATTTCCGGTGTGGCTTCTTTCGTTGAACGGGCTTCCATCTCATGAAACCTGACGACGGTCCTCTATTGTTACGTCTTCGTAACATCGGACATGATTGTCGCAGCATTGTTAACCGATTCGCTGCGACGATTCGGGCTGTCCGCCGGGCCAAGTGGTTCCTCTGATGGGAGAACCTGAGCAACATCCACCCGATTGTCGTCACCGCCGAAAGCTGTCAGGTATCCAAGAATTTCCTGATAATTTCCATAGATCCGCATAGAATCAAAGCGAGTAATGAAGCGAGTTCGGTCCCGACTGTTCAAGCGGGTCCAGGCGACAATCGCTTTATCAATCGCTCCCAGCAACACCAGTGCGTTCGTGCTTTTCAGCTTGATCTGCGACTGCAGTGGAATATCCGGATCTGAACCATCCAGCGCATAAGGAAGATCAATCAGCCCGCCTGACTGGTTCTGAATATCGTCGCCGCCAAACGGACTTTCTCCCAGTTCGATGACCGCATTCTGGTTGACCGCCCGTTCAATTTTATCTCCCAGGTCAATCTGATCCGGGTTATGAGTCACACGGCGACGCCAGCGATCACAATGCATCAAGTGTGATTTCATATGCGACTGTGTGGGATCATCAAAACCGCCGCGATCTGAAAGCTCATCGTTCGCTAACAGCTCGGCGCGTAATGTAAACAATGGTGACAGCGCAGCCACAATGTGCAGGTTTCGCAGCGTGACAATTGCTCGGCGAAACTGTTCTTTTGCAGGATCTCCAATGGGCATCACTTCATCCTTTGAGACCATCGCGGTCTATCCAGTGGTCACGCAGCAGCCTTCTCGACGGAAGAACGACTGAATCCCGCGTGCCAGAAACGCTGTCTTCTTTCTGGAAATGCTCCAGTTGATTTCGGTCGACATCATTGACCGACAGAGGGGCAACTCAGCGGCGCAATCTCAGCCACTCGGGTGTCAATCGCCTCACGAAGCCTTCTTGCGACTTGAACTTCATGGGGATTGGACGAACTTTCGACCTTCTGGAGTTCGTCGTCGAGAAATAGGCCTCGCAGCGCATCAAGTACTGCCACACGTCCCTCTGACTGCCGGAGTTCAAGTAACTCACGTGCTTCATCCAGCTCTCTGGGAAAGGGAACAGGTTGTCCAACACTGCTCCTTTCAGAAGCGGAATGCGTCTGGAGGGAAGTTCTCAAACGCCGCTGAAGTCGCCCCTTCAACAATGTGATCAGCACGCCGCCGATGCCGCCTGTTGCTGTTGCTCCCCCAATCACTCCAGCCCACTCCAACATCGTCAGCGAGCACGGCAACACCTCGCCAATCCAACTTGGTAGCGCAGTCGCGGATTCACCAGGTGGCTCGGCCATCGGAGGAACACCGGCAGAGTCGCTGAAGGAGATCACGGCAGGTTGACTGGGAGGGGAAACCGACGGATGCGTCACAGCAAGTTGCCCCGCAGGCTCAACTTCTGGGGATTGCTCACGCGGCAACGGCACGGATTCCGGGATCGCGCGATTGGAAATCGGTTCCGCGATTGAATGCGCGACTCCAAGCTCTCGCAGCAGTTTGTCCGTCCCTTGATATCCGGTTAAACGGCGATCAGGGGTGAGAAATGTCGGCAAAGCCTGAATCTGCAATTGGCGAGCAAGCCCCTGTTCCTGATCTGCGTCATGCCAGTGCAGTTCAAAGTGGAGTTCAAGCTGCTGGCGAAACGCTGGAGACTGCTTCAAATCTGACCGAAAGCGCCGACACGCTCCACACCAACTGGCCGACCAGACATCAAGCCGAGGACGTCCAGACACCTCCGATTGCTGACCAGTTGAAGGCCGAGGCACAGGTTCGCTACCAGCCTGATGAACAGGACAGCAGACATCCCGGCATCGACTGGAACGCAACGTGATTTGCCTCTGTGACCAGCCGGATCGCAATCCCTGCGGGGTCAGCTGATAGTGCCGCTGCAATCGTTCCGCAACGGTCCCGGCATCCTTCTGAAAGGCAATCATTACCTGTGGAGGTCGACAAGAAAGCAGGTATTCAACCAGAGAAAAGCCACCGGCATAGAGATGCTGTATCTCCTCGGCCGATTGAGGATACTCCGCCCGTTCCAGCCATTCGTCGGAGAAGATTGACGCAGGTATGGAACCCGCAATCGTTCGCAGGCGTTCATGTGACGCTGGCGACTCCAGCAGAGAAGCACACCCTTCATCAATCCATCGCTCAATCGGCTTGCGGGTAAGTGACGCGCGCACCATGTGGTCGACTTCGTGAGGAATCACATCCTGCAAGAGTTCAGAACGATCCCCAATGACATTCATCATCCAGCCAGAGACCTCGCCGTTCTCAAAGCGAAACTGCGTATGGCCTCCACCAGGCTGCGACCGAACTTTGAAACTGATCGGGCAGGGCCGGAACCACGGCCCCGGCAACGTCCTTCCAGTCCAAAACATCGCAGAACGGGTGCGAGCCTGCTCGGCTGCCATACCCATTTCGGGATCGGAGCAAACGAAATTGGTCGCAGTCACGACACTTTGAAACGGGATCAGGATGAGAAAGACCAGCACCAACATGGTGATGCACAGTCGCTGAGAAATCTCAATCGCATCGCGACTATTCATCTCTGCCTCCCTGCGATTTGAAACGTCGCACCCCATTCCGATCAATCGAAGCAACACGCTCATATTTCCCCGTTCGCACCAGTTCTCGAAGAAGACGAGCGGGATTGAATCGCGATGGATTCGAATGGTTCATCCGGTTCAATCGCATCACAATTGCGGCGACGAGTTCGGAGCAGAAAATCTCTTCCAGATTCGCACTGGGAAAGAGCCGCGACAGCTGAAATGCTCGGGTGCCAGACAGGACCGCCCCGCCCAGGTCGTATCGCAGACCAGTGAGGATGAACTCATCCAGCAGCAGCCGCGTCAACATGCGGCTTTCCTCAAGAGTGAGGCGCTGAAAATGAGTCAGGCGATAAAGATCCACGCGACCGCCGGATTCGACATAGTCTGCGATACGATCTTCTGGTTGATGTGCCTGAGCCCCATCCACCTGTTCCTCCCGAATCAGACACGGTCGTGAACACAGGGTGGTTGATTCCGTCCAGATCATCGACTCACGCCAACGACACAGCAGGGCAACATGCGATGGTCCAAGACGCAATCCTCCCGGTGGAAAAAGAGAACCTGTCCCCCATCGGATCAGCTTGCTCGCCCAGTCTGTGCCGTGGCAGGCAGCGATATCACCCGGCTTGAATTCCATCGAAACTGGATTCATGGAACCCCGACATAGAATGTCCACGGAACTGCCCCGTCAGAGCACAAGGGCAACAGCACATGCAGACTGCAATGTGAACGAGAGACAAACACATCCTCGTCAACTCACACAAAAGAGTTGCGCCGGGTTCCCATTCAATTCCTGTGACACGTCTAAATTGCCGCAAGGGAAGGATGTCAGTCCGATGGAAGCCCATCAGAAATCCGCTATGGTGGATTCCTGCATTGACCGTTCGTTTTTGTGAAGAATCCTTGTACCATTCATTACAAGGCTTCATGATGCCGAAACGGATCTCCGCGAATCGTTCTGAATTCGCAAACAACGTATCCTTTATCCTTTTCTGAACGACAACGATGACGGCTCCATCTCAAATTCCGTCATACTTGCTGCTCTTTCAGATCCTGCTTCCATTTCTGGGAACAGTTTTGCTGGCCAGTACCATTCAGCACGGCCGCACTCAATACCGCATTGCCATCGGGATTCAGCTGGTCCTGCTTTGGTCTGCTGTGATGCTGGCGATCACCATTATCGGTAAATCCATTGTCGGTGAATCGACGCTCATCAGAATCCTGTGGAGTCTGCCCGGCGCCACCGGTCAGACTTATGCAGATCACATTGCCTGGGAGTTGGACCCCTATTTCACAGGGATGCTGGTTCTCCTGCCAATGGTCTCCATCACAACAAGTCTGTTCACCATCAGCACAGACCTGCGAGAGCGTCAGGCGATCTGGCATCTGCTTCTGATCGGGACAATGCAACTCTTCTGGCTCGGAGCCGATGTCGTCTCCTGTCTGACGGGTGCATTCTTATCGGCTTTCCTGCTTGCGAAGCTATTAATCCAGCAAGGAGGCGAGGCGCGCCGATTCGCTGCTGGCCTGTTCCTCTCCATTCAATGGATTGGCTGCATGCTGATGATGGGCGGCTTCGGAATTCTGATTGCCACGACAGCACTTGTTCAGGCAGCTCCTTATGGGATTCCTAAAACAAGCTCGACAGCACTGCCGGAAATCATTCGTCTGTTGAATGACTCGATCGGACACAATCCTGCTGCACAAGAACTTCTGCAGGAATACCGCGGGCTTCCCATCCTCATCCTGCTCATCGCATTTGCTTTAATGGGAGCCTGTTTTCCCCTGCATGGATGGCTCGCTCGTGTCATTCATGTCGCCCCGAGCACGACTCGATTCTGGTTGATCATCTGGATCAAAGGAATCATGCTGTTTGGAATCCGCATCCTTGTTGAAATCGCGCCACAGGTGTTCCTTTCCCTGCACGGATGGACCTGGGGAATTCTTCTGCTGGGAGCGTTGTTCTCTGCGGCTTTAATTTATCGTCAAACAGATGAAGGGAAACTTCTGTCTGCGGCCATCGTCTGGACACAATCTTTAACTCTGATTGCAGCCTGTTCGCTGACCGGCGACTTCCCCAGATTTCTCGTTCCGATTGTGATCTGTCATCTCGCCGGGTCAGGTTTGCTTGCTGTCGCGCTCACGATCACATCAGCGTCGCAACGCAACTGCATACATGCAACCAGTTGGCTCGCCCCTGTTATGTTGACGGTGCTCCTGACACTCACCTTGTTGCCGTTCAGTATCGGATTTCTTCAAAGCTGGTTCACAATTGCGACTTTGCTGGAAGTCTCCGGTGTCACTGGGCGTCTGGCCTGGATTGTGTATCTGGCCTCCAACGCAATTGCGCTCGCAGGATTCGTTCAGCTTGCGCGACGACTGGTCTTCTCAACGACGCTTGATCCGGAGTCGGCGCTCGAGACAACCCATCACTCGGCAATCCTGTCTGCGGAGGCGAATCGAATTCTCAGCCGCTCACAAATCTGCCTGCTGGCGTTCTGGATTGTGATCGCAGTACTGAGCGGGTTGCTCGTCCCGATCATCCTGATGTTCAATTAGCGCGACCCCCTCACGTTGTTGCTCCATACCGAGACATCGATCCGCCGAATCCGGGGTCAAGACCAGCTTGGGCTGCTCCCCCTTGCGTGATTCCTTGGAAAATCGTGATTTCTGCTTCCATCGCCCGTGCTTCAGGGCCTCTATTGGAGTTGTCACACGGTAATTTTCCTGATCCAACTTTTGCCAAAAACCGAGTCGCAAGCAATTGCAGAACAGCAGGTTACACAGAATCGACTCTCGTCCTAATTCGCCTCCATTCTTGCCACAGGACCGGATCAGAATTCACCTCGACGAAAAATTCCAATGCTTTTACACTTCGCGGCGATCAGGCAGGTGGTACGGCCACTGATGCCGCTCGCAAAGGAGTGCACATGTATAAGTTTCTGCTGTCGACCCGTTATCTGAAGACCCGATTCATTGCGCTTGCGAGTGTCATTAGCGTGACTCTTGGTGTCGCGACCATGATTGTCGTGAACAGTGTGATGTCCGGCTTCAGCAGCCAGATGCGCGAGCGGATTCACGCCACACTGGGTGACGTGATGGTCGAAGCCACCAGCATGGACGGGACAGACAATCCTGAACAATTGTTGTCCGATGTCGACGCTCTCGCAGGCCAATACATTGAAGCGGTCACACCAACCGTTGAGATTTATGGAATGATGAGTTTTCGGTGGATGGGTCAAGACATCTACCGCCTTGTCACTCTCGTCGGAATCGTTCCAGAGACGAAGAATCAGGTCAGCCCATTGGCGACGTACCTGATGAGCCGTCAGCAGATTAAAGAGAATGATGTCGTCGTTCGCGAGCCATTGCGAAGCGTGACAGCTCCACTCGACTGGAGCATGACAAAAGAAGGACTCGAAGACCGTGCAAGCTGGATTCGAGCCAAGCAGTTTGAAGACTTTAACCGGCAGTTGAACACTCCGTCGTCTGCAGGAATCTCCGCCACCTCTCAGAATCTCGGCGCATCGTCCGAATTTTCATTGGAAGCAGGTGGAACTCCGAAAATTGCCAACCCGGAAGCTCCAGATCTTGCGGACCCGTTTGCCAGTGCCGCTCCCGCTGTTGCACATGACCCGGAAGCCCCTCAGGCCGCCAGAATCTATGTTGGTTCAGGGTTGATCAGCTTCCCGTTTAAAGAGCGTGAAACCGGACTGGCAAAAACTCAGTACATGGCCAAACCGGGGCAGGATGTCATTCTGACCACGATTAAAGCCGGTCAGCCAGAGCCTGCTCCGTTCAAGGCGACAATTGTCGACGTCTTCAAAAGTGGGATGAGTGAATACGACTCAAACCTCGTCTTCTGCAATCTGGAAGAACTGCAGTACGTGCGAGGAATGCTGTCTGGTCCGGACCCGACTCGACCTCACGACAACCTGGACTGGAAGAAAGGTGCGATCACCACTCTCCAGATCAAGCTCAAAAATACTCGCGACGCCGCTGAAGTCGTGCGACGATTGAGTCAGGGGTTGGACTATAAATATCAGGTGCGAACATGGGAGCAGAAGCAAGGACCACTGCTTGAGGCGGTCGCTGTGGAATCTGCAATCCTCAACGTGCTGCTGTTCCTGATCATTACAGTGGCAGGCTTCGGAATTCTAGCGATCTTCTACATGATCGTGGTCGAAAAAACCCGCGACATCGGCATCCTGAAAGCTCTGGGAGCCAGCTCTCGCGGCATCATGGTCGTTTTCCTGTCGTATGGATTATCACTGGGAATCGTCGGAAGCGGTGCTGGAGTCGCCCTGGGACTGCTTTTCGTCTACTACATCAACGAGATTGAAGAGTTGCTGTCATGGTTTACCGGCCGCAAAGTCTTCGATGAAACGATTTACTACTTCCATGAGATTCCAACAGTTGTCCACCCATCGATGGTGTTGTGGGTAGCGATGGGAGCAATGTTGATTGCCGTTCTGGCAAGTGTGTTACCTGCCCGCAGAGCAGCTGCACTCCATCCTGTACGTGCGCTTCGATATGAGTAAGATTCTTCGCATCATCGCGATGTGAACTCAGTGAACCGCACTCACTCGTTGTGAAGGCCATCTATTCCCATGCCGCCGACCAGAACAATCCCCATGACCTCTGCTCAACCTCACATTTGCGCCAAGGCGCTCGATAAAGCCTATCGCAAAGGGGAACACAGAGTTCCTGTGCTTCGAGGCGTCGACATCTCCCTGTATCGCGGGGAGTTCCTCTCGATCGTCGGAAGCTCCGGTTCCGGCAAAAGCACGCTGATGCATCTGCTCGGATTGCTCGACGAACCAGATAATGGCGAAGTCTGGCTGGATGGCACCCGGATCGACAAACTTCCAACAACCACCCGTGATGAACTGCGCAACAATGTCTTCGGGTTCGTGTTCCAGTTTTATCATCTGCTTCCGGAACTGAACCTTTTGGAAAATGTGTTGTCTCCTCTCATGATCCGCCATTCCGTCTTCCAGTATTGGAAGAACCGAAAGGAACTGCGGGAAAAAGGATTGGAGATCATCGAAAAAGTAGGGCTGTCACACCGTCTGAAACACCGTCCGTCCGAGCTTTCCGGTGGAGAGATGCAACGAGCGGCGATCGCCAGAGCACTCGTTGGCCGACCATCTGTGCTGCTCGCGGACGAACCGACTGGAAATCTCGATTCCAGAACCGGTCAGGAAATCATGACGTTACTGCACAAGCTCAACACCGATGATCGCCTGACAATCATCATGGTGACGCACGATGACGCCATTGCAAATCAGGCTCAACGCATCGTTCGGCTTAGCGAAGGACGAATTCAGGCACTGGGCGAAGCCGCCTGACGAACTGCAACTGCTGCGATCAAATTTGATTGCTGACAGTAATCCACCCCGTCACGTTCATGCAAAAAATTGCAGTGAAACGCGGACACGGTCCATCTCGACCGGAGCATCGGCCCCACTGAACTCGATCAGAGGTTCTCCAGCAGAGAGAATTCGGTCGGAAATCAGTGGTCCAGAAATTCAAATCCGGTCATCGAACGAATCTTTCGATTCCACCCGGCTGAACTGCGGGTTCGCAACCTCTTGCAAGTCGCGAAATTGCTGAAAATCCAGCAGCGATGGAGTGGAATCCCACAGTTGCATGCGTTGCTGATGTTCCCAATGCATGACAACCCTCGCGCAGGATCGACGAAAACGGTCCGTCGATTACCATAATGGGACACCCAAACAACGTTTCAATAGTTCTGGATGAGTTCTCCATGTCGCAAAAGATCTATATGAACGGCCAACTTCTCTCCAAAGAGCAGGCCGTTGTCAGCGTTTTCGATCACGGGTTGCTTTACGGCGATGGAGTTTTCGAAGGAATTCGTGTCTATTCCAAACGCGTCTTTCGACTGAAAGACCACGTCGACCGGCTCTATGAAAGCGCGCTGGCGATCCGGTTGATCATTCCCATTTCTCCAGAAGAGATGACCAAAGCCGTTGAAGAGACCGTCGCGGCCAACAACATCGTCGATGGATACGTGCGTCTGGTGATCACTCGCGGTGCAGGCTCGCTCGGGCTGGATATTCGCAGAACCAGCCATCCACAGGTCATCATCATTGCAGACACGATCAGTCTGTACCCCGCCGAAATGTACGAGAAGGGGATGGAGATCATCACGGCGAGCACGCTCCGGAATCATCCCGGCGCTCTTAGCCCACGAATCAAATCTCTGAACTACCTGAACAACATCCTCGCCAAAATCGAGGGAACCGACGCCGGGTGTGCGGAAGCATTGATGCTGAACCACATGGGACAGGTTGCAGAGTGTACCGGCGATAACATCTTCATCGTGAAGAACGGTATCCTGAAGACTCCTTCAACGGACGCCGGAATTCTCGAAGGCATCACCCGAAATGTGGTGATTGAACTCGCTTTGGAAGCGGGTATCGAAGTTCAGGAAACGACTCTGATCCGCCACGACATCTATGTCGCCGACGAATGCTTCCTCACCGGGTCGGCAGCCGAAGTTATTCCAGTGACAAAACTCGATGGACGCACGATCGGGGCCGGAGTACCTGGGCCAGTGACTTCAAAACTCCTCGCCCGATTCCAGGCATACGTTCGCGAAGCCTAGACCGGTTCCGGTTGATCCGGTATCCGCGCAGCAGCGGATCGCAAACAAGATCAGAGTTTAGCCGGACACAATGTGTGTGCGGCTAATTCTGTTTTGAGTGTCAAAGTTGAAAGTCGAGTAACGGGCTCGACATTTCAGGCAATATGGCTCTTATGTGAATCGGTCTCATGTCGGCAACAATTGCACTTATCACTTCTTCAGAAATGTGTGACGTCGATCGGGACATGGACGCACTGATTGCTGAGTTACAGCGACTGCACATTTCCGCCGCAGCGGTGGCTTGGGAAACACCTGGGGTCAACTGGGCAGACTTCTCGCTGGTCCTGATCCGATCTCCATGGAACTATCACGAGCGTTTGACCGAGTTCCTTGCCTGGGCGAAGCAAGTGGATCAGGTCACAAAGCTGATGAACCCGTTGCCGCTCATTCGCTGGAATTCCCACAAGAGCTATCTGCTTGAACTGCAGCGTGACGGGATTCCGATGATCCCGACTCAATTCATTGAGCGGGGATCGCGTTTCAGTGTCGAACAACTTCCAGAAGGAGAGCTGATCGCAAAGCCTGCGATCGGCATTGGTTCAAGCGGGATCATCAAAGGTCAGAAATCAGACGAGCATGTTCTTGAACGGTTGCACGCCCTCACTCAACAAGGGGACGTTCTCGTTCAACCCTTCTCACCAAACATTCAGACAGAAGGGGAAACATCGCTGATCTTCTTTGGCGGTGAATATTCCCATGCTGTCCGCAAGATCCCAACCTCAGGTGACTTTCGGGTTCAGGCGCAACATGGCGGAACCGCAGAACAGGTCGAACCAACCTCGGCCCAACGTCTGCTCGCGGAGAAAACAATCGCGCAACTGCAGTACCCAGTTGCGCATGCAAGAGTGGACATGATTCATTGGGACGAACATCCCGTCCTCATGGAACTGGAAGCCATCGAACCGGACCTGTTTCTCCGCGAATCTGCAACTGCAATCAAACGCTACGCAGCCACGATCAAGAAGCTCATTCCCTGAACCGCGATTCGAACATCGTATTCAATCGAGTGCCGACTACAAAAAAGAACCCGCCCCATGATCGGAGCGGGTTCTGTCGTAGTGATGTTCACATTAGCGAACTCAAGACCGCAAACGGTTTAGTGACCGCCAGCTTCTTCTTCACCAACCTGAGACAACAGGTAGTTCTGAATTCCCATCATCTTGATCATGTCGAGCTGAGCTTCCAGCCAGTCAACACTCTCTTCGGTTTCGCGAATAATCTGTTCCATGATCTGGCGACTGGCCGCGTCTTTATCCTGGCGAGCCAGATCAGCACCTTCGTTGTATGTCTTGGATGCGTTCAATTCGAGAGCGAGTGCATTCTGCAGTTGCTCTTCAACATTGTCGCCAACCCGAATGACGTCATAACGAGCGATCTCTGGAACACCTTCCAGGAACAGAATGCGATCGACGAGCAATTCAGCATGCTTCATCTCTTCGATCGATTCGTTGTAGTGGTGCTTGGCGAGCTTGTTGAGCCCCCAGTTTTTGCACATCTTCGCCTGAACGAAATACTGGTTGATTGCAGTCAGTTCGATTGTCAAACCTGCATTCAAGGCGTCGATTACGCGTTGGCTACCCTTCATGAGATGGGTCTTTCCGTCATCAGTGTCGTTAAATAATTGTCGCTTGGTACACTGTCATTCTAGAACGACTGCATCGAATCAACCACCACATTGAACGCGATCGGACACGAATTCGCGTGTATTGACATTGAGTCGTCCAGATTTGCAGGCACCACCTGAGATAGATTCTCAGAGGACTGCCACCACCTTAAACGAATTTACTCCGATTCCATGTGGTCTTCAACAACGATTGCAGGCAGATCTGTCGAACTCTACCTGCCAGAACACCGCGCCGAATTTCCTGGCGCGATTCTTTTTCTGCATGGTTACTCGGTCGAATCACTGCGAACACATGCCGCGTTCTCGAACGCATTCGATCAATTCGGTCTGCCTGTGATCTGTCCTTTGATCCCCAAATGCTGGTGGCTGGATCGCATCGCACCGGAGTTTGATTCCCAACAGACGCCGTATCAGTTCCTGACATCGGATCTCATTCAATGGATTGAATCCGAGTGGAACATCAGCCCTCCACACATCGCCTTACTCGGAGTCAGCACCGGGGCGCAGGGTGTCTTGCAGGTTGCGTATCGAAACGCAATTCGCTTTCCTGTCGTGGCGGCGATCTCACCGGCGATCGACTTTGACCGCACATACGGGCGAGGGTTTGGTATTGAAAACCAATACCCTGACTCTGAAGCGGCGCGCCAGGACACCGTGGTTTTGAACCTGCATCCATTGAACTGGCCGAAAGCACAGTTCTTCTGCAGTGATCCACTCGATGCATTCTGGCATGACGGAGCCGTTCGACTGGCAAGCAAACTTTCTTCATCCGGAATCCCTTACACCTCTGATCTCTCAACATCACATGGGGGACACGGGTGGCCTTACTTCGACGCGATGGCAAGCCAGGCAATCTCGTTCATCAGTGAGGGCCTCAAGCGAGTTGCCAACTCCGTTTAAGCAGATCAGGCTTGCAGGCGTCATCACATGAGTCGATGATGATAAGAGCGATGCGGTCTATCAATTCGAATTTCGCTCGCCCATAATGAACGAGGCAGTCTGTTCCTGACATGGACATCATGCAAAGCAATGTGTCTGTTGGAATTCAAAAACTGGCGAGTGACGAGGTGCTGTTGATTTCTGAAACAACACAACATGAACGCCACACTCCCTTGCAGGAGAAATTCGCAATGCCGCGGGGGCGAACTTGGTTTCTCTACATCGGACTCTGCTGCAGTTTCCTGCTTTCGAACATTCTGAGTTCCGAACTGCATGCTCAAGCGAGTCCACCGCGTCCTTACTCTTCCAAAACATTTCAGGTCATGACGGACCTGCCTCCAGATAAAGCCAAAGAGCTTCTGGAGAATTTGGAATCAATGATCAAACTGGTTTCAGAATATTTTGGCCGACCATGTCGCAAGCCAATCAAGATGTATGTGGTCGACAATCTGGCGAACTGGCCGGCAGACGAACTGCAGAAGTTCGATCAGGGAGGCCTGGCAAAGATTCGTAATGGAGAAGGGCTCACCGTGACGTCGACGCTCTCGATTATTGGTGGCCCACGAGTCGATGCGGATGCGATTGTCTATGCCGTGTCAGACCGTGGCACCGCTCAACATGAAGCGATCCACGCTTACTGCGGAGTCACGTTTGGTGGCCTCGGTCCTGTCTGGTACTCGGAAGGCATGGCAGAAGTCGGGCAGTATTGGCGAGCTGGTGAAAAGGGAGTCAACACTCGAATCGAAGTGCTGAATTATTTGAAGTCAGAAACACCACGACCTGTCATGGAGATCGTCGACAGGCCGCTCGAAGAGACTGGTGACTCGTGGCAAAACTATGCCTGGCGTTGGGCAATCTGCCACATGCTGGGTACGAATGAAAACTACTCGCAGCGATTCAAACCACTCGGAATGGCGTTGCTCAATGGAAACCAAGCATCGTTCCGCAGTGTCTACGGATCACAGGTTCCAGAAATCGAATTTGAATTTCGACAGTTCATGCTGGATCTGGAACCGGGATATCGAAGTGACCTTTGCAGCTGGGACTGGAAGTCCAAATTCAAAACGCTCGCTGGGTCAACTCAAGCGGTCGTTAAAGTTCAGTCTGCCCGTGGCTGGCAAGCATCACGCGTACAAGTGAAATCCGGAACGACTTACGAGATCAACTGCACAGGTGAGTGGACTCTTGGAGACGACCAACCTTCCGTGACCGTTGCAGGTGGAACCGAGGGACGTGGAAAGTTGACCGGGGTTGTGATGGCTGACTATCAACTTGGAGAGCCATTCGAGATTGGAGATTCCACCTCATTCACCGCAACTGAAGATGGCAATCTCTATCTGCGTTGCCGCGATGACTGGGGAGCAATTGCAGACAACAAAGGGACCGTTTCGATACGCATTAAACGCGTTAAATGAACGTCGTCAATGTGATGAACCCGGCAGATCTTCGTCGCGCCAACGCGCTCGACAGAGGCGGGTGAGCTTCTCGAATGTCCTTTCTCAAAGGACAGTGGGTCGGCGTGTCAAATCGGATTGATCTCGACGCCGAATCACGCTGAATCCCAGTCTTTTCTCAAAGCGCATCGCGAGTCCGTCGACGACACGTACCCTCTGCCCAACACCTTCTAAAAGGGCACAGAATCGCTCAGGCAACGCTTCAGCTCGTTGACTACCTTGGGAGTCTATCCCAAGCAACGAACTCTTCTGGGGCGATCATGCGGCCTGACATGACCATTTCGATGTCAGTAGTGAATTGCATCTAGAGCAAAGAGTTGCGGCATGAGCGAGTGAGACAGCGGTGCCTCGAAAGCAACTTGTCGGTGAGGCGGACTCGTACCGTGCGAGGCAACATTCCGTCTTTCACACAGGAGTCACTCGACTGAGTGCTCAACTGGCTCGACTGCCGTGAGTCGACATGATCGATCAGATCAGTCTAGAAACAAAAACGGGCAAATCGGTTGAACCGACTTGCCCATTGCGAGAGAAGCAACACCGAGGTGTTATGCCTTCTTCTTTGTAGCTTTCTTCTTTGGTGCAGCTGCCTTCTTCTTTGCAGCAGCTTTCTTTGGAGCAGCAGCCTTCTTTGGAGCTGCGGCTTTCTTTGGTGCAGCTGCCTTCTTTGGTGCTGCTGCAGCTTTCTTCACTGCCTTCTTCGTCGCTTTTTTCTTGGCCATGTGGAAACTCCTCCTTCCAAGAGTCACCTACTGCGGGATGTCTTACCGATAGCTACCGGGCAAATTGGTCTGACATTCCGCTCTCGCCGAACATCGATTCACCAACCGTGGTGAACCGCTTGCCGGTGTCCTTGAGTCAGCTGAATTGAGTCTGTTTTGAGTTCAATTCAGCGAGTTGTAACGCCAGCAATAACTTGCGGCAAATAGTACGAAAACGATCAGTAGATGCAACCCAAATTTCTGTCGAATCGACGACATGCGTAAAGTTTTTCAATCAATTCGAGACACACAACACATGGAAACGATTCAACAACAACATGAGCGATGGCCTCATCACCACCGTGTTGCGCAGCGCATTTTCACATGCAGAGTGAATGACAAATTGAAGAATCGATCATCGTGTTTGCACATCCGTTCGACATGAATTCACAACGCTGCTGTCATTCACTGATGACGTTCTTCTTGATCGAATCACCAAAAGAGAAGCAGCGTTTCACCGCATGATTTCTGCAGTGAAACGCTGCTCACAAAAAGTCGTTCGAAGGTTTGATCGTCGTTGAACGCGACGCAAAACTTACTTCGTCACGAACCAGATATTGCGATACCGAACAGGGTCTCCGTGGTTCTGAAGGAACAACGGACCAGGCTCTACAGACTCTGTCTGAAGCACACCACCTGGTGTCTGTTTTGGAAGCTCCAACTGATCATGAATGACAATCCCATTGTGTTTCACTGTCACAAGCGCGTTCGACACTTTCTTGCCGGTCTCGTCAAATTTTGCAGCAGTGAAGTCGATGTCGTACGTCTGCCAGCTCAATGGAGGAAGGCACATGTTCACACTTGGAGGAGCTGCCTGATAGATTCCTCCACACTCATTGTCGGCTCCTTTGAGACCAAAGGAATCGAGCATCTGCAATTCATACCGACCCTGCAGATAGCAACCACTGTTGCCGCGCGACTGTCCTTTGTCTTCAGGCATGAACGGCAACAAGAACTCAAGATGAAGTTTGAAGTCCTTCATCGTTGTACTGGAGACTGCACCTTCCTGAAGCAGCTTGTCCCCAATCTTTGATTCTGGCTTCCAATGCTTTGAGAAGGTCTCATCCGTTCCATCAAACAGAACGGTGGCCCCTTCAGGCGCTTTCAACCCAAGCGTTGGACTTTCGCGAACGATCTTCTTCAGTCCTGCGAGTTCGCTTTGAATCTCGTCCCAATTCCCATTTTTGGTGACAACTGCTGACTTGTCCCAGCCAGCGCCAGGCAATCCTCCCTGAAATTTCACGATCTCAAACTTGCCATCACCGCGAGCGATCACCTGAACGGCTTTCTTATCGCCGACATATTCTCCCTGCCGCTGAAAATCGACATTCCCTTCAACCTGCTTCAGAGTGGAATAAGCCGGACCTTTGGCGTTCGCTGGATACCCTGACATTAGAAACAGCCCCAAAGCACAACAGGACAACAGTCGCTTTTTCATTTCGGTCTCTTTCATGTCGCGCAAAAGTGAAAGTGGATGCCGCAGATTGAGAACTGATCTGTACTGAGACAGTTGCATTCATCGAAATGCAGCCCTCATGAACGTTCTGTGATCAGCAACGACCGTGTCCATTCTTCATTTCAAAGATTGGCTTGCACACATCGTCAACTGTCCATTTCGTCAAGATGATGGATCCAGTGTGGCAAGTGATCGCGGCGAGATGCAATCATCCCTGTGACTGATTTACGACAGAACGATGTTCTCATTCAGACAGGAAATTCACGTCTGCTCGAAATGCGTTCCCGTTCAGTTGAGTAATACGAGTCAAGAGGGGACCGTGGAGTTTGCAGGGAGATGTTTCAATGTCGGAGCGCTTCGGCACAGCCTGCCGGACTCGAGAATCGAGATCGCAGAAAATGCGATGACAGCCTGAAGCACAACACGTGAATTGTTTTTGATCATGGAAACACATTGACACTTCTCGCCCATCACACATACAAACATCGCATGCACTGAGGGACGAACTTTCCTGCAACGAATCACTGGTTTTCCTGACTGTTTTGATGCTTTCAGGCAACACAAGATGCGATTCAGGAACACTCCACAGGTTTCCAGTCATCTGGTCGCATGACAATACATGCGACATCATCGGTGATCGTTATTTGTGAAACTGAAATTCCTCTGCGTGCATGGACATTCCTGATCCTTCATCACTCTGTCACAACAGACGACTGCCTGCAGTCAAGTGATTCGGTCATCATCACATTGTGACTGGCACTGGTCAGGGAATGCAGGTGAATGCAGTCCGTTCGCCAGTTGGTTCAGGTTCTTCAAAGGGAATTTGGAATTACTGATGAGCAAGCCCTGAGGCAAGGCGACGTCAACGCAACCGCCTGTCCAGGTCAGAAATTTTCAATTGAAGCACTGATTGATCACGATGCGAGTCAGGATGTCTCGCAACCCGGAAACTGAAACGTCGATCCCATCGACAACACAAACTGGCACGGAGGACACAAGCAATGTTACATCGACGCATGGGTATTAAGATGCCTGTCGACGCTGTTCTTCCGAACGGTGACGGTTGCGAAATGCGATGGGACGATGGACAGAGTCTCAACTCTGGTCATCCTTGGCTTTCCGGTCCTGCGGTCTATATCCCAGATTCCTACACTCACTCTTACCAGTATCCGCTGGTCTGCGTGCTCCATGATCACGACCGTTCAGAACGTGATCTGGATCAATGGTTTCCATCTGTCAGTGATCAGAACTACATCGGGCTGGGGATTCGAGCCCCATTCCCGGCACGCTCCGGTCTGCCAGGTCAGTTCCGCTGGCGAGGTCAACGTCCGGACGCAAGCTGGGGTGCCATTTCCAGTGCCATCAGCGAAGTGACTCAAGAGTGGAACATTCACCCTGACCGTATCTTCCTGCACGGAGTTGGTAACGGCGGAGTCATTGCTCTCCAGCAGATCCTGTTGAGCCGACTCGGCGTCAGCGACTCCGACTTCGACATTGCTGGCGTCAGCTGTGCCAGTCTTCCAGCATGGTGGCCACGATTGCTTCCACCTGTCTCGACTGAACTGCGTGGACGCTTCCTGATGCTTGATGAATGCAACGAAGCCGAACAGTTCGCAGCGATTGACGCACTACGCGAATCAGGATGCGACGTCACCTGTGCATCGTCGAAAGAAACAGCTCCGGCCACGTCATTGAACCGCTGGATCATGTCCTCAATTCAAACAACCATCTGGTAAGTCATCAGAACCCGGATCATACGCTTCTGTCGGCACAACTTTCGTCTGGTCCGGTAGATCGCATCAGGCCCCAGCCGTCTTCCAGACATAATTCAATCTGAATTCAATCACGCCGCTCTCGACAATTTGTTGAGGGCGGCGTGATTGCGTCTCATGGCTCTGCACGCGAGAATGCACGCAATCGATCTCACTGTCATCTGAACGTGCGATGAGAGAATGAGGCAGAGCGAGATTCCCGACATGAAGCTGAATCCATGTTGAAACTCTCCTCTGCATGACAGTAAAGACAGGGAAACTTCGGTCCCTGATGACTCTGGAGTGACTGAATATATGAGACTTCCAATTCTCGCTGCCATTGTTTTGAGCCAGCTCACAACGCTATGCATGGCTCAACAACCGCCTGCATACAAGGACCCAAATCCCCAGAAATACCATCTGAAGGCCCGCGCCAGCGAAATCGACAAACGAGTTCGGGCACAACCGGAAATTTCATATCTGATCGAAAAAGATGGAAAGCCGGCTGACGTCCAGAATGCTGTCGTCGACACCAGCGTCGAACCACAAGGACGACTGGTCATCTGGTTGATGGGACACGGTCAGGCACTTTCAGATCGTACCGCCAGTTATGGTCTGCACTATATTCAGGTGCACTACGCCAACGGCTGGTTCTCCAAGCTGAGCCCATTGGCCGGAGATGACGACCAGTACCTGGGAAACATTCGACTGGAAGCGGCCACTGGCATCGATTCCAGCAAAGCAGTCAGCATTCCCAAAGCCGACACGATGACCGAAAAGGCGTTGCGATTCGTCAAGTGGCTCAGCAAAGAACACCCACAAGGGAAATGGGAACAGTTCCTCACCAGCGATGGCAAAGACATTCTCTGGAGCAAAGTGACCATTGCCGGTTCTTCTCATGGATCAACAACCTCGGCTCGCTTTGCCAAGCATCAGCGAGTTGATCGTGTTGTGATGTTCTGTGGGCCTCGAGACCATCTCGATGTCTGGCAAGCACTTCCATCGGCGACCGCAAAGAACCGTTACTTCGGTTTCACGCATGTTCTGGACTCAGGCTGGACCGGGGATCATTACTGCCGCTCCTGGGAATTGCTCGGCATGAACGAGTTTGGTCCGATCGTCGATGTCGACAAGACTCCTTTCCCATTTGAAAATTCTCGCAGTCTGATCACGGAAGCAGATGTCGGTGGAAACGCAAATCGTGCTCACGGGTGCGTGGTCCCAGGTGGAAGCGCAGTCAAAGGGGCCGATGGCAAGTTCATTCACGAAGATGTCTGGCGTTATCTGTTCATGCATCCGGTTGACGAAGTTGGAACGCCAACACCGGAAGATCCAGGCTGCCGCAAAGATCTTCGCCCAAAGAAGTAGTTTTGATTGCACCTTGATCAGCTGAGTCTGCATCTCATTCGCACAGCAGACGTGAATGAGATGCAGGTTGATCTCCGCTCTCTCGCAGCGAGTACTTCCGGACTGACGCTTCAACTGGCCTGAACACAGCGGTCACCATTCAGTCATTGCCATAGAGTCACACGCATGAATCTCGTGGAACTTGCTCAACGAATTCGCCAGCATCGTCTCGACCGTCGCATGACCTTGGAACAGGTTGCCTCCAAGACTGGCCTGACCAGAAGCTGGCTCTCCAAAGTCGAGAACTTTCGTGTGACCCCGTCCCTCTCAGCATTGGGTGAGATCGCCGTTGCGCTGGGAGTTCCGATCGCCGAACTCGTGCAAGGACTGGATGAGAAGCCGCAAATGGTGGTAGTTCACAAGGCCGACCGTCGCCGCATTGAGCGTGACGGAGACCGCGCGAACATTCGCTACGAGTCACTCGCCTATAAACGAGCCAATCGAGCGATGGACCCGTTTCAACTCACTGTCCCGGCACATGAAACTCGCTGTGAACCACTCGCCCATGAAGGGGAAGAGTTCCTCATGGTGATCAGCGGCAATATCGATTTGAAATTCGGAGACGATGTTTACCAACTGTCACAAGGTGACAGTCTCTACTTCGACGGCAGCACGAAGCACTGTTTGTCGAACCCTTATAATGCTCCTGCCGAAGTGCTCTGCGTTTTCTTCGCGCGACAACTTCAACCTGAATAACATCGACTGAATTACACTGACCGTTCTTCAGTCGCTAACTCTCCCATCTTCTCTGTGAACGTCTTCTTCAGGATTGCCTTGTGTCACTCGATGCCGACCAGAACTCCGCCTCTTCTCCTCAAACTCCCTGCCTGACACCAGACCAGCTGGTGATCACCGGTCGGCTGAAGGTGGAACCGGACGACTTCATCGTCGAAGAAATTCCTGCATACATTCCATGTGGCAGCGGAGACCACCTCTATCTCTTGATCGAGAAGAAGGACATCTCAGCTGATTACCTGACTGGCCACCTGTCGCGATCATTGCGAGTGAAACGTGACGACATCGGCATGGCAGGGTTGAAGGACCGACGCGCCATCACACGACAATGGGTTTCAGTCCCAGGTTCAGCAGAGGCAAACGTCGACGCCGTCAACACCGACGCAATTCGTATCCTTGAGACAAGTCGACATACGAACAAGCTGAAAACCGGTCACCTCAAAGGCAACCGTTTTGAAATTGTGCTCCGCGATACTTCTCCGGAGCAGCTCAAGATTGCTCAAGATCTGGTCGACCTGATCGCAGTTCGCGGCGTTCCGAACTACTTCGGCGACCAGCGATTCGGTATTGATGGCGAGACGCTGTCACTGGGGATTCGCTTACTGAAAGGCGAAGCCGACCCACGCGACATCCCCGGTCAACGGCGTAAGTTTCTCTTACGACTGGCGACGTCCGCCGTACAATCGTCCTTCTTCAATGCAATCCTTGCTCAACGGATGCTGGAAGGCTGGCTGCATCAGGTTCAAGTGGGAGACGTCATGCAGGTGTGTGCGTCTGGTGGTCCATTTGTCGTTGAAGATGCCGCACGAGAGCAAGCACGCTTCGACCTACGAGAAACCGTCATCACCGGGCCGCTCTTTGGGCCCAAGATGAAAGCACCTTCCGGCAGGCCAGCGGAACTCGAAGAAAAGATCCTGGATGCCGCCGGATTCACACACGAGATCTTTCGGACTTACTCCAAGCTCACACCGGGAACTCGCAGACCATTCTTACTGTGGCCGGGCGACCTGAAAGTGGAAGAACATCCACTCGGGTTGAAACTGAACTTCGAGCTCCCCAGTGGAAGCTATGCCACAGTTGTTCTGAATGAGTTTCTCAAGCAATCCAGAACGTAAGCAGGCCATCACCAAAACGCAAAGTGGTCGTTTCGAACAACTCGAAACGACCACAACGGCGATAACGTATTCAACGTGGATTCAACAGTGTGAAAACCCGCCTAATGATTCGATGTTGATGGCGGCGTTGCGGATTCTGATGGTGTCGATTGAGCGACAGGCTTGGCTGGTGCTGGCCCGTGTGTCGCATTCATCTGAATGAGAACGACGCCGACAATCACGAGAAGAAATCCCACCATCTGAGCAGGGGGGATATGATAATTTCTGGCGAGTATCGTTCCCGTGATCGCAGAGATCGCGGTTGCTCCCCCGAAGACGACTGGCATCACAAGGCGAGCATCTTTCGCCTGAAACATCGCCATCGTCAGGGTCAATGCTCCAAAGGCACCGAGCGTTCCGGCAATGAATCCCCACTTCACGGATTCTGGTGTGAACTTGAAGTTTCCACCTGCGACTTTAACGGCAACCATTCCGCCAACGATTCCCCAGATCAGGTAAGCCAACCCAATGAAGATATAAGGTTTGAAGGGGGTATCACCCGGTGTTCGTGCCTTGCCCAGCGCTGGTCCGTAGAGACCCCAGAACAATGCAGTCGCGATTGCAAACATCAACCCGAGTAACTTCGCTTTTTCCATTGATCCCTCAACCAACCATGATCTGACAAATTCGCACGGTTCACATCAAGCAGTGTGATTCTAAACGAAAATGGAGTGTAACAAATCTTCCTGAATCCGTATGTCTGGCAAACTCCCGCCCCAATTGCTCTCGCATCCGGCCACAGTTTCCTCAGCAGGTCACGATCCTAGACCGTGTCAGTCTATCATGTGGCCGCGCAGCAGCCTTCTCGATAGGAGAAAATCTGAATGCCGCGTGCCTGTCACGCCACACCAGTTCAAGAACCGCTCTAATGAAGATAGTGTTCGCTCAATACTTCATACACCGGTCGTCCCTGTTCTGTTTGCGATTCGTAATGAATCACAGTATCAAGAGAAACGGTCCCCAGTGACTGCGGGAGCTCTGCCTGTTTCAAATCTTCAGATGCCTGATCCCGTTTCCCTTTGACTCGTGCCAATGTCAAATGGGGGATGAACGGCCGGTTCTCAAGGCGAATTCCCAGATCCTCCAGTCGTCCGGCCAGGCTTTCAGCCAACGCAATAATCGGTTCCTTGGGGTAGATTTCTGCCCAGACGATGCGGGGACGTTGAATGTTGGGAAATCCGGAAATCGGTCCCAGCGTGACAGAGAACTCCGGGACACCCTGAACGCTCTCTGCAATCGCCTGACCGATCAGCGGCACGCTTTCCCAAGAGGTGTCGCCAAGAAATTGCAGGGTGATATGCAATTGTTCCGGGTTAATCGTTCGCAGAGCACGACTGTTTTTTGAAGTCCACCGCAGCAATTTCAAAAGTTCTGCCGTAGGGGCGACCGGTAGCGCAATAAATGTTCGGATCATTTCGGAATTCTCAGCCCCACTTCCAGGTGGCGTGCCTCAATCAGTTCGAACCGTATTTGACCACGTCTCAGCCAGATCGATCAACACGAATCTGCCATCGTGATCCTGTGGGTTCTTCGTTCGAACCTCTGGCGCTCCAGTGACAGGGTGGAGCAAACTCCTCCAAGTTGTCACAATTTCAAGACGAAACATTAGAGGATGAGCATCTTCTGACCTCCCTAGCAGCGAGCAATCAAATGGCCACAGTTCTGGATTATGGAGTTCATGGCGACGGAGTCATTGATGATACAGAAGCTCTGCAGCACGCGATTGATGAAGGAAATGGAGAACTGATTTTTCCAGAGGGAAATTACCTCATTTCCAAGACTCTGGTGATCGATCTTGAAAAGCTTGGACGACTGCAAATCAGCGGGAGCGGCGGTCAAGCGAAAGTCATCATGGCCGGCCCCGGTCCTGCGTTCCTGATTCGTGGGACACACGGCAAGAGTGCCGATCCCCTTAGCTTCAAACCGGAGATCTGGCAGAACGAGCGATTCCCCACGATCGACGGACTTGAAATCGAAGGGGCCCATCCTCAAGCCGACGGAATCCGCATTCAGGGAACGATGCAATCAACCCTGACTCGACTCGCGATTCGCCACGTTCACACTGCCATTCACGTTCACGAACGAGCCAGAAATATCCTGATCGATTCCTGCCAGATCTATTACAACACTGGCATCGGAATTCATCTGGACCATCTCAATCTCCACCAGATCATCATCTCGTCCTCGCATATCAGCTATTGCCGATTGGGCGGAATCCGTATCAACGATAGTGAAATCCGCAACATTCAAATCACCGGAAACGACATCGAGTACAACAACTCGCGAACGTTCTTGAAGCGGTTCCCGGAAGATGTCGAGTCACCGAATGAAACAGCAGAAATCTACATCGATACGCGAAACGGTTCAGTTCGGGAAGGAACCATCTGCAGCAACACGATTCAGGCAACCGTTGTGAAGGGGGGATGCAACATTCGCCTTATCGGCACCGATAACGTGGAAGGAGATCTGGGGCTGATCTCCATCACCGGCAATCTGATTGGAAACGAAGAAACCAATCTGCACTTCACGCGAGTCTGGGGGGTGACTGTCTCTGGAAATCAGATCTATGGATCGAACCGCCGCAACATTCTGGTGGAAGAGTCCCGGAATGTAGTGATCTCCGGCAACATGATTGGGCATATGCCTGACTTCAACCGCACCAAGCTGGCGACCGGCATTCGCCTCGAAAATTCCTCAGAATGTCTGATCAATGGACTGCAGATTCAAGACCCGCAGGTCCCTGAGAAAGCAACACCGGCGACGATTCCAGAAGGACGCGAAGCACTGATCGAACTGGTGGGTTGCCAGCAGATCAACGTCACCGGCAGCCAGATTTTCGACGCGATTCTGGCAGGTCTCCTTGTGGAGAACAGTAAGAACGTCACGATCAACTCGACGCAGATCATCGACAAGCGACCAGAGTCACAGATGGATCATGGGATCATCCTGCGTGGAGAGTTGACAGACGTAATCGTCAGTAGTTGTCTGATCCGCAACGCCAAGATGGAACCTGTCGTCGGTGCAACGGTTCAAGGTGTCATTCTGATGAATAACGTCACTTAAATCGACTTCGACTGTCCTGATTCGGCATCGCGCTCACTTCAACAGATATTCACTTTAGCAGCCACTGCGTCACCATGTCCTCCGAGCTCAATTCGTCGTTCCCGCGAACACTTCGTGTCATTCAGAACGGGATTGAGCATGGCCTCAACATGGGGATGCAGCTCTATGTCTCGTTGAATCTCGAGCCAGTGCTGGATGTCGCTGTCGGGGAGAACCTGCCGGGTGTGCCGTTAACGACCGAGACTCGCATGCTGTGGCTGAGTGCCGGAAAGCCGATCACAGCCGCTGCAACATTACAGGCCATCGAGAACGGACAGCTCTCACTCGATACGCCTGTCGTCGCCATTCTTCCTGAGTTCACCGGCCCGGGAACCGAGAACATCACCATCTGGAATCTGCTGACACACACCGCTGGTCTCAAGCCGATTCTGACAGGGTTCCCGGACCATTCCTGGGATGAAATCATCACCAAAATCTGTACATCTGGCCTCAAACGAGATCAGTCTCCCGGTGCGGAAATTGGCTATGACCCCGGCCGAACATGGTTCCTGCTGGGAGAAATTCTCCAACGCTTAAATCAACGCTCGATTGAGGAAATCGTAAGACAGGACGTTCTTGAACCTCTCGGAATGACGAACACATGGCTCGCGATGCCTACGGCAGAATACGATGCCCACCCTGAGCTGATTGGGATGACTTACACGTCGAAGAATGGTCTGCTCACCCCGACACGTGGGCATCAACGAGAAGCAGTCACAAAACCAGCACCGGGTTCCAATATGCGTGGGCCGATCCGGGAACTGGGATGGTTCTATGAATCCTTGATCCGACAGGGAGTGACACCGGAAGGCTCAACTCTGCTTCTGCCGGATACAGTCGAACAGATGACAAGCCGCCAGCGAGAAGCAAAGCTCGACACGTCCTTCCAGCGAATTGTCGACTTCGGGCTGGGTGTGATCGTCAATTCACGAAAATATGGAGGCGGAACCGTTCCGTACGGCTATGGTCAGTTCGCATCAGACGCGACAATTGGTCATGGTGGTTCACAATCTTCCATCGGATTTGCTGATCCGGTTCACAATGTCGTTGTCGCTGCGATCGCAAACGGGATGCCTGGCGACGAACAACACAATTTGAGGTTCCACAATCTCCTCACGGCGATCTATGAAGATCTTGGAATCGCCTGAGGCATCGCTGCTTCTGTTTCGCCTTTCACTTCGACTCACAACGACTCACCGTGCAGACACTCATTCAACAACTTGGCCTCCCGTTGGTCTCTCTGGTGTTGGGACTTTTGACCGGTGTTCTGACATGGTTCGGAACCAGAAGGGCCTTTCGTGACCTGCAGCTTCCTCCCGGTTACTGGCCTGTTGGTTCTGCTCTGGCCGGAGTTGTGCTCGGGAGTGCATTTGTCTGGTGTTCGCTCGGGTTGAACACACAAAGCACACCTGAAGTCATCCCCGGAGACGGCTGGCGGGAATGGCGCGTGGTCTATCACCTGTCGCTGGTGATTCTCCTGCTGATCATCACGGCGACGGACTTCAAGAGCTTTTATATTCTTGACTGGTGCTGCTGGGTCGGGGTGATCATTGCGGTGATTGGTGCAACCGCATCTGCAAATTTCCAACTCGCACATGTCTGGGTCGACTGGAACGCGGAAATTCCCCAGCTCAAAGGCCCGGACATCCCAGGCTGGCTGGGAACATATCCGCATTTGCACGGACTGACTTGGAGTCTCGCTGGCGCTGCGTGCGGGTTCATCGCGACAGAACTGGTTCGCCGTGTGGCCGCGTTTGTGCTCCAGTCACCAGCCTTGGGATTCGGAGATGTCCTGTTGATGGGAATGGTTGGAGCCTACATCGGCTGGCAGCCAACAATCGTTGCATTATTACTGGCTCCCCTCTTCGCCGTTGGAATCGGAGGACTGCTTCGAGTCGTCGGAAACTGGCCGGCATTGCCTTACGGACCATTTCTGGCCGCTGGCAGCCTGACCACGTTGTTCTTCTGGAAGTACATCTGGATGGCCGAAATCGCCCTCTCTGCAAATGGAGGACAAGACCGCAGCACGAACTTCGCTATCCGACGTTTTTTTGGTGACCCGATTGCTCTGCTGATTGTTTTCGGGCTCTCGTTCGCGCTGCTCGTCCTCCTTCTGGGACTCGTGCAGATCTATCGCCGTCTTCCCGGTCGCAAGGCCTAACACCGCCTTCAGCCAGTGCGGCGCCTGAGAGTTCATCCGGCTTTCACAACCGACCGGACTTCTGCAAGCACCTGTTTCAAATCAGACTCCAGTTGAACGAAGACTGAAATCGCAAGTTCGAGCGTCTCTGACTTGGCCATATGTTCCAACTCCGCGGCCAGCCTGAGCGCTGTTGATTCGCCAAAGGGTCTCATTGCTCCGACAATGGTATGGGCAAGTCGTTTTACAAGCTGCGAATCCTTTGCCTCGATCGCCACTTCCAGCCGTCCGACCAATGACGGCACTTCTTCAAGAAATGTCCCCATCACGTCCATCAGTAACGCTTTGTCATCCCCACAGGTGTTGAGTGCATTTCCCCAATTCAACCTCCGCACAACGGTCTCGGTCCGATTGGCATTCTCGACGACATCACCTTGTTCAGCATCTTCACTATCTGCTGTAACAGGTTCCGTTATCAATCCGTCCTGTGGAAAGAATCGGGCGATCGCCGAGCGAAGATCGTGCATTCGCAATGGCTTGGTAACATAGCCATCCATCCCGGAATTCAGGCATTGTTCACGATCTCCTGCCATCGCATGAGCAGTCATGGCGATGATCGGAATATGCCCACCGCGTGTCTCTTCCAACGCACGAATTGCTCGCGTCGCCTGCAGGCCATCCATCTCCGGCATCTGGATATCCATAATCACCAGATCGAAAGGAAGCTGCTCCCAATGGGTAATCGCCTGCAGTCCATTTCCAGCAAGGGTGACGTGGTGCCCCCACTTTTCCAGAAGGCCAATCGCCAGCTTTTGGTTCACCTTATTGTCTTCAGCAAGCAGAATTCGCAGAGGCTGAATCTGATGCTCGCCGGCGTGAGCACTTACTCCGAGATCGCCGTCCTCTGGTGATGTCACACCGAGCCCTTCGGCAATGGCGTCGAAGAGCTCAGACTGCTTGACCGGCTTAATCAGGCACGCGGCCACGTTCAATTCGCTGCACATCGCCTGATCGGTCGGACGATCCGCCGAACTCGACATGATGATTGCCATGTTCTTGAATCGCTCATCATCCCGAACTTCACGAATCAGTGTGAACCCGTCCATGCCAGGCATCTCTGCATCGGTCAGTAACAACTGAAACGGATTGCGAGACTGATACGCAGAATTCAATTGCAGCAATGCGTCCGTCCCCCCTTTGGCAATCGTCGGTTTCAGCCCCCAATTCTGGAGCATTTCCTGATAAATCTGCAGGTTCGTGCGATTGTCATCAACAACCAGAACACTCGCTCCCTGAATCCGGACAGCGGTTGCAGGCGGGATGGTCGGTGACTGAATCTCTGTCATTTCAAAGCGTGCTGTGAAGTGGAAGTGACTTCCAAATCCGAGCTGACTTTCCACCCAGAGCTTGCCTCCCATCAGACCTACCAGTCGGGCCGAGATCGCCAACCCCAGTCCAGTTCCTCCAAAGCGACGACTCGGGCCGGTATCGGCTTGTTCAAATGCCTCGAAGATCGTCGCGATCTTTTCTTCCGGGATGCCGATGCCAGTATCAGCAACTTCAAAGTGAATGATGGCGAACTTGTCTTTGACTTCTCGCAATCGAACATGCAAAACCACTTCGCCTGCATCTGTAAACTTGATCGCATTCCCAACGAGATTGATCAGAATCTGCCGTAACCGGTTCGGGTCACCCAAAACAACATCAGGGACATCAGGAGCAATATGACAGACCAGTTCCAGCGAATGACTTCGTGCGCGTAATGCCAGAAACTTCATTGTGTCGCCAGCGGTTTCACGAAGTTCGAACGCACGACATTCCAGATCGAGTTTCCCTGCTTCGATCTTCGAGAAATCCAGAATATCGTTGATGACCGCGAGCAATGATTCCCCTGACGAAAGCACCATTTCCAGATACTCACGCTGCATCTGAATCAGAGGGGAATCGAGCACCAGTTCGGTCATGCCAATCACAGCGTTCAGCGGTGTCCGAATTTCATGGCTCATGTTTGCCAGAAACTCGCTTTTCGCCCGATTCGCGACTTCAGCGACGTCTTTTGCGCGTTGCAATTCAGTCACGGCCATCTGCCGTTCAGTGACATCCCAGAATATCGCCTGAGTCCCCACGATGCGTCCGCGCGAATCGCGTACCGGTGTTTTGATCACCTCAACCCAACTGGTGCGACCATTGGTTTGATTGACTTCGATATTGCGCAGCTGCTGCCCGGTCGTCACAACCCAGTGGTCGTCCTCCTGAAACTTGTGCGCAACTTCCGCTGGAGAGAAATCGAAGTCTGTCTTGCCAATAATTTCATCAAGGCGTCGAGTGGTGAATTCACAATAGGCCTGATTCGCGAAGATGAACTTCCCCTGAAGATCTTTCCGCAGCACGCAGACAGGCAGGCTTTGCACAAGTGAATGGTAAAGTGCTTCTGAATCCTGCAACGAGGTTTCCACCTGAGCACGCCGCCCCCGTTCGAGGCTATATCGAATCGCTCGCGCGACACTCGCGGCGTCAATCTGGTTCTTGATCAGATAATCTGTCGCCCCGAGATTGATCGACTCTCGTTCAATCAGATGGTCATCATAATCGGTAATCAGAATGATCGGGGCAGTGCAGCCGAGAGTGATCGCTCGCCGAATGAGATCGAACCGTTCATACCCTTCGAACCGGTCACTCACGATATAAACGTCATGGGAACACCGGACGACCGCTGCCAGGCCTTCTTCGAAGCTGGGTGTCCACGTCAATTCATAGACACCGGTCCCAGCCTGAAGCAGCAATCCCTGAAAGAGATGAAACGCGTCTTCCTCTTCGTCGATCAGCAGAACCCGATTCTGATAATTCAGCATTCGCTCGCTCCCGAGAAGTTCCGCTCTCTGCACAGGAATTGGTCTGCAATCAACGACGTCTAACAACGACAATGGCTCAGAACTGCGATGCCTGACACCCGGCAACTCCAAATCAACTCTCACCGCAAGTTCCGGTGCGTGTCGGTTTGAGAATGCCGCTGCAGACGGTTAGCATGCGAACTCACGGACAGGAGCTTCCGGCCAGACTCTGAGTCGCGCAGTGCTGATCATTGCCAGTTCTCTTTCCGAATTGTACCAAGTCCTGTAAGCAAGCGAGGGACGTTCTAAAACCTGGAACAGTCCCGAGGCCATTGACGTCGTTCACCCTCACACTCATTTCGAAATAAAGCGAGCGCCTCAGATGAAGCGAGACACAGTTTGCCTGCATGGTGGACAGGTGCCAGACCCAACCACCAACTCCCGTGCAGTTCCGATCTATCAGACAACGTCTTACGTCTTTAACGACGTCGAACATGCCGGACGTCTATTTGGGCTGCAGGAATTCGGGAACATCTACACCCGAATCATGAACCCGACCAACGACGTTCTCGAAAAACGTCTCGCGATGCTTGAAGGAGGAAGCGGTGCCCTCGCCGTTGCTTCCGGGCAGGCTGCTGAATCGCTCGCGGTCATGGCCATTGCCGGAGCAGGGCAGAATATTGTTGCTTCAACCAGCCTGTATGGCGGAACATACAATCTGTTCCACTACACGCTGCCAAAGTATGGCATCACCACGAAGTTTGTTGCTCAGGCTGACCCGGAGAACTTCCGCAAGGCGATCGACGAAAACACCCGCGCCATCTTTGTGGAAACCCTCGGCAACCCACGTTGCGACGTTCCTGACTTCGAAGCGATCGCTGCCATCGCTCACGAAGCCGGGATTCCGTTGATTGTCGATAACACTCTGGCTTCCCCATATCTGTGCCGCCCATTCGAGCACGGTGCAGACATTGTGATTCACTCCTGCACCAAGTTTATCGGTGGACACGGAACTTCCATCGGTGGTGTCATCATCGAAAAGGGCGGTTTCCCTTGGGACAACGGCAAGTTCCCTGAACTGACCGAGCCAGATCCGTCATACCACGGATTGAAGTTCCACGAGACCTTCGGCGGCATGAACCTCACCTATATTCTGAAGGTGCGAACCCAGCTGCTCCGCGATTTCGGCCCGGCAATCAGTCCATTCAACTCGTTCCTGTTGCTGCAGGGACTGGAAACACTCCATCTGCGAATGGAGCGTCATGCAAAGAACGCCAACACAGTCGCCGCGTTCCTGAACTCTCACCCGAAAGTCGAATGGGTCAACCACCCATCACTTGAATCGCATCCGTCCTACAAACTGGCGAAGAAGTACCTGCCAGATGGAGCCGGATCGGTCTTCGGGTTCGGGCTGAAGGGCAGTTCTGCTGCTGAACAACGCGAAAGCGGAATCAAGTTCATCAACGCGGTGAAACTGCACTCACACCTGGCGAACGTTGGCGACAGCAAGTCGCTGATCATTCACCCGGCCAGCACCACTCACCAGCAATTGACGGCTGAAGAGCAGGAGTCAGCTGGGGTCACTCCAGGATTCATTCGCCTGTCAGTCGGAACTGAAGCTGTCGAGGACATCATCGACGACCTGAAACAGGCTCTCGATCAGATCTAATGCCTCGTCAGGCTTTGATCTTCAGGTGCTGAACCGATGGACCAGTTCGGACTCTCATCTGGCTGAGCTGTGCTGTTGGATCGACAGCGAAATTTGAACTTACGAAGACCCGGTATTCCTGCGAATGCCGGGTTTTCTCATTGATCGGACATTCTGCAACACCTTTCTGTCATGCTCTTTGTGCATCTTAACATTCTCTTAACAGACTTCTGGTTGGCATCTTAACAAAACTCGTTACCTTCATTGGCAAGCAGACCCGTACCAAGTCGAATCCCTGAAGACTCAGGGTTTTCCACTGGTTATCGACATGCCTCCACAATGCCTGGAAACAGACGCAAGTTGTTGGAAATTCACCAAATACGTCGTTTTCAGAGAGTCGGTTTTCATTCACATCGGGTTCCGACCGCGATGTGATCTCAGTTCTGATCTGAAAAAGCCCGGAACAGCTGCCACAAGGAATAAAATGCGATCCACATCCGCCCTTTTACTTGGGATTCTTTGTGCAACGATGGTCGGATGCCCGAGCGGCAATCAATCATCTCCTTCCGGGAAGGCTGAAAGCAAAGCAGTCTCAACCAAAGGGTTCATGCCTCCCAACGCCGTGGCAGTCAGCGTCGAAACAATTCGCTCTGGCGAATACAAACCTCTTTCGCGCCCGCTGCTTCTTTATGTCAATAAAGCCGCACTCAAGAAGCCGGAAACCATCGAATTCCTGCGATATTACTTCACAGATGAAGGGAATCTGCTCATCGAAGAATGTGGATTCGTTCCCATCACGACCGAATTGTTCCACAAGCAGCTTGAGATTCTCGAAGCAGAAATCAAGGCGGTTGGCGGTGAAAGTAAAGATGGTCCGCTCAACGGGCAACTCCTGATCGACGGCTCCAGCACAGTCGCCCCGGTGACGACAGTGATCGCCGAAGAATTTTCCCGAAAGCATCCAGCGGTACGCGTTCCAGTAGGAACCTCCGGCACCGGCGGGGGATTCAAGAAGTTCTGTGCTGGCGAAATCTCAATCTGCAATGCGTCACGACACATCAAAGAATCCGAGATCGAACTCTGTAAGAAGAACGGAATCGAATATCTCGAACTGGAGATCTGTCTCGACGGCCTCACAATCGTCGTAAACCCAAAGAACGACTGGATCGCTGGAATCACAGTGGAAGAGTTGAAGAAGCTCTGGAGCCCGGGCAGTGAGATCAAGAAATGGTCGGAAATCAACCCGGAGTATCCGGACGTCGAAATAAAATTATTCGGGCCTGATACCGATTCCGGCACGTTTGAGTATTTCACGGAAGCGATTTGCGGTAAAAAAGGGGCATCACGGTCGGATTATCAGCAAAGTGGAGACGATAACTTCCTCGTCACCGGTGTTGCTGGCGACGAATACGCACTCGCCTACTTTGGCTATTCGTATTACGTCGAGAATCAAGGAAAATTGAAAGCGCTTTCCGTCGCTCCATAACAAGCGATCAAAGACGGCGGTTTTCAAAGTGAACACGGAGTCATGCCAGTCAGCATGACTCCGAGAGAGCCTTGTGCTCTTACGATCATCCAAAGGTGATTTTTGTCGCTGAAAAAACGTTACACCGCAGCCCGGTTTCAAGAACAGATCATTGAAAGTCTGCTCTTTCTCTGTGCGCTGCTGTCAATCATCACCACCGCCGGAATCATTCTGGTGATGTTCTCTGAATCGGTTTTCTCTCTCACAGGAGGAACCGCATTCTTTCAAGAGATCTCCCCTTGGGAGTTCTTCACCTCGCCCCAATGGTCGCCACAGTTCGCTGAGAAGCACTTCGGTGTGCTGCCTCTTCTGTGCGGAACAGTACTCGTCGCCGGGATTGCCGCTCTGACAGGTCTTCCACTCGGAATTCTTGGGGCAATTTACCTGAGTGAGTATGCCACACCCAAAGTTCGAAAAATCGTCAAACCGTTTCTCGAAATTCTGGCGGGAATTCCAACCGTCGTTTATGGGTATTTTGCCCTCGAGTTCATTACGCCTTTTCTGCTGAAGCCGTTCTTCACAGGCATTTTTGGCCTCGATGTAGACGGATTCAACGCGCTAAGTGCAGGACTCGTTGTCGGGATCATGATCATCCCCATGGTTTGCTCCCTGAGCGAAGATGCACTGCGATCCGTTCCTCGCAGTCTTCGCGAAGCCGGATATGCATTGGGTTCAACAAAATTTGATGTCAGCGTAAGGGTCGTCGTTCCTGCAGCGACATCAGGGATCATCGCATCCTTCCTGCTTGCCATCTCCCGCGCAATTGGTGAAACGATGGCCGTGGTGATTGCGGCTGGCCAAAGCCCCGTGATCACAATGAACCCGTTGAAGAGCATCCAGACCATGACCGCGTTCATGGTGAATATCAGCCTTGGAGACACCCCAGCCGGCTCGATCGAATACAAGAGTCTCTACGCTGTCGGGTTGACCCTCTTCTTCATGACGCTGGCAATGAATGTGCTTTCTCAATGGTGGATGCGCCGCTTCCGTGAGGTGTATCAATGAGCAACACCCCGTCTGAAACACCGAACGATCAACAGAACAGCATTCCTCCAGCCGCGACTCCCGTTTCTCGTCCGATCAATCGGCTGGGAAAAGAGGCCGGCAAATCCGAGAGCAAGCTGTTTGCCTATACCTGTCGCGGAGCCATCTGGTTTAGCGTTTCGATCCTGATTGTTTTGCTGGTCACTGTGACCAGGAACGCGGTCGGCTGGATCGACTGGCAGTTCCTGACCAGCTTCGACTCCGCACGCTTTCCAGCCAAGGCCGGAATGCTTTCAGGGATTCTGGGAACAGCCTGGGTGATCGGGTTGACCATCATTTTTGCTGTCCCGATCGGCATCGGCGCTGCCATCTATCTGGAAGAGTACGCCGCTGACAATCGTCTGAATCGCTTCATACGACTCAATCTTGCGAACCTCGCTGGCGTGCCTTCGATTGTTTACGGGATTCTTGGCCTGACCGTCTTTGTTCGCATGTTTGGACTGTTTGGTCCGAACGGTTGGATTCACCAATGGACCGGCTGGAATCTTGAAGGATTCTTCTGGTCCGAACACTTCGGCCAGTACCTGATCCCGTTGCCTTTCGGTCGAGTTGTCATCTCCGGTGCGCTGACACTGAGCCTGTTGATTCTGCCCATCATTATCATTGCTTCCCAGGAAGCTCTGAGAGCGATTCCGTCTTCATTGCGACACGCCTCTCTCGCACTGGGAGCCACTCGCTGGCAGACCATTCGTCACCAGACCTTGCCGGCTGCCGTTCCCGGCATCATGACCGGTGTGATTCTTGCCATTTCGCGAGCCATCGGGGAAACCGCTCCCCTTGTCATGCTCGGGGCGATGACCTTCGTGTACTTCGCTCCCGGAAACATTGATAGCGTGACAGATGTCGTTCAACATCCCGAAGGTCTGATCAAAGCTCCGTTCGACACGTTCACTGTGATGCCGATTCAGATCTTCAACTGGGTGCGTCAGTCAAAAGAAGAGTTCAAGTACGTGGCAGCAGCTGGCATTGCGGTCTTGCTGGCAGTCTTACTCGTCCTGAACGGTCTGGCCATCCTTATTCGAAACCGTTACAGCAAACATATGAACTGGTAACCAGCAGAGACCCTGAACCGATTCGTTTCAGTTCGTTCGACAGGTTCCCCCAGCCGGTTGCTATTAAATTCACTATGCCGAACACAGCAGCATCTTTCTCTGGACTTGTGAAACGCGTCACCGGAAATGGCGACGCGGTAAAGGAATCACGTAAAGCCAAGATCGAGTCCCGTTCGCTCTGTTTCTATTACGGAGAGAACCAGGCACTGTATGACATTTCCATTGTCATTCCAGAACGGGCAGTGACCGCATTGATCGGCCCAAGCGGTTGTGGGAAGAGTACATTTCTCCGCACACTGAATCGGATGAACGATATCGTTGAGGGAACCCGACATACCGGTAAGATCCTTCTTGAAGATCAGGACATCTATTCACCGGATGTCGACGTCGTTGCCCTGCGAAAACACGTGGGCATGGTCTTCCAGAAATCGACTCCTTTCCCAAAATCAATCTTTGATAACGTCGCTTATGGTCCTCGCATCGGTGGAATGAGAGACCGTGAAAAGCTTGCAGACATTGTCGAAACATCGCTGAAGCGAGCTGCCTTGTGGAAGGAAGTCCAGAACCGGCTTCAAGACTCGGCGATGGCACTTTCTGGTGGTCAGCAGCAGCGGCTTTGTATCGCCCGCGCGCTGGCAACCGATCCAGAAGTCTTGCTGATGGACGAGCCAGCAAGTGCACTGGATCCAGCCAGTACCGCCCGCATCGAAGACCTGATCTTCGAGCTGAAAGAGAATTACACGATCGTCATCGTGACTCACAATATGCAGCAGGCAGCGCGTGTCAGTGACTTCACCTCGTTCTTCCTGAAAGGGGTTCTGATCGAGGTGGGTGACACAGAGCAGATCTTCACCAACCCACGTGAAAAACAGACCCAGGATTATATCACTGGTCGATTCGGTTGATCCACGGATCTGGGTGATACCGCGAGAAGCAGAGAATTGGACTCAGATGGATCTAACATGTGATCCCTGTGAGTCCTCGTTGTCAGATTCACGTTATTGAAGTTCGATCTCAGATTGAGTGAGGAGTTGTCGTGTCGGTCCATATGCAACTCGACTTGTCGGAACTGCACCGAGATCTGCTTTCAATGTGTTCGCGCGTTGAAGACATGATTCATCGGGCAGTGAATCTGCTTTCCAATCCTGATCTGGAAGAGACTCGTCGACTCGATCAGGACGATATCGATATCGATCGCTGGGACGTTCGTATCGAAGACTCCTGCCTGAAAATCCTTGCTCTCTATCAGCCGGTCGCAATTGATCTGCGCCGCATCACCTCTGTGATGAAAATCGCCGGAGAACTGGAACGAGTCGCCGACCTTGCCGTCAACATTGCTGAACGTGCACGTGGACTATTAAGTTCACCTCCGGTTGTCATTCCTGACAAGGTGAAAGAGATGGCCGAACGTGCCGTCTCGATGCTGCACAAAAGTATTGATGCATACGTGGACCTGAACAGCGACATCGCCCGACAGGTCTGCGAAGAAGATATGGAAATCGACGAGATGAATCGGGGAGTCATTCAGCAGCTGATCGCTGAAATGCACCGCTCACCGGATCAACTCGATGCGTTGCTGCACATGTTCTCTGCTGTACGCCAGATCGAACGTGTGGCCGACCATGCAACCAACATTTCAGAAGATGTTGTTTACCTGGTTGAAGGTCGCATCATTCGTCACGCACGGAAGCTCGGAGGAGAAAGCCGATCGAGTTCATGAGCAATACGAAAATTCTCATCGTTGAAGACGAACCGACAATCCTGGATGCGTTGCAATATAACTTTCGCAAAGAAGGATTCGACGTTACGACGGCAGTCAGTGGTCGCGACGCACTGCTGAAAGTGCAGAATCAGGTTCCCGATATCGTTGTTCTCGACCTGATGATTCCGCCTCCTGATGGCTTGCAGGTTTGCCGTCAGTTGCGGAGTGATCCTCGAACGAAAAACGTCCGCATCCTGATTCTGACTGCCAAGGATGAAGAGATTGATGAAGTCCTCGGCTTCAACATGGGGGCCGACGATTACGTCGCAAAACCATTCCGCGTGAAACCCCTGATTGAAAGAGTGAAAGCCTTACTCAGGCGACCGATCTCTGAAGAATCAGAGCACGAGATCTTATCCATCGGTCCCATCGAGATCGATCGCTCTCACCATATCGTGAAACTGCATGGTGAAGAGCTGCCATTGACCCCGACCGAGTTTCGTCTGCTCTGGACTCTCGCAAAACAACCAGGGCGAACGTTCAGCCGCAACGAACTTCTGGATTGCAGCCGTGGGGAAGATGCGAACTCGATGGAGCGCACCATTGACGTCCACGTTCGGGCATTAAGAAAGAAACTCCTTGATGTCGCCGATCAAGTAGAGACGATTCGCGGGATCGGCTATCGATTCAAACCCGCCAGAGGAATGTGAGACTCGCGAAGTCATTCATACTCCGCCCAGCGCTTCACTCAGCCATCTGAATCAAACAAGCACAGCCGGAAACCCGATTCGGATCTCCGGCTGTTTTCGTATCATTATCAATCAACATGCAGCGTCTTGATTGACCGCACGGCGACTCAACCGAATTAGCTCCAGTAGACGTTTTCCGCTGTCTTACGCAAGATCCAGGCCTTGTCGTCTGCGGTCAGGGAGTCGATACCTTCGCGGATCAGAGCGATTGATTCAGCATAGGTATGACCTTTCTCAACCTGATAAGGGCAGTCACTCGCCCACATCAGTCGATTCGCTCCATAAGCATCACACAATCGGAGAATCATCGGTCCCAGATCGGTGTAAGGAGCCTTCTTCTTACCGAGTGCATAGAACGCAGACGTCTTGACATACACGTTCTTGAAGCTGGCCAGATCGCAGAGGTTCTTCAGATCTGCTTCTTCCATACGGCCACTCACCCCAATACGAGCAAAGTGGTCAATCACAACGCGAGTATCAGGATACTTCTTGCAAAGTTTCTTTACCGCAGGCAGTGCATCCGGGTTCGCGAGCAAACACATTGCCTGTCCGTTCTCGGCAGCACACTTCCACATGGCGCCCATTTCTTTGGAGTCGACCCAGGATTCGGTTGCTTCGCGATTCGCATAGACGCGAAAGCCGGTGACGCCACCTTTTTTCAGTTCGCGCATCGTGTTGCAGACATCTGGCTTCGTCTCATCGACGATCGCAACACCGCGAAAATTCTTCGGGTACTTCGCAATCATGTCGAGCATGTACTGATTGTCGAACTCATAGAAGCTCATCTGAATGAGCACGATTCGATCGACACCCACCGGCTTACTGTGAGCGAAGAGTTCCTCTGGAGTGAAACTCGCAGGCTGCATGTCTGCTTTTTTGTACTTCTTCGAAATCGGATATCGATCCGTGTCTGGAGTCCAGACATGAACGTGTGCATCGATATCGCCGGAAGCAGAAGTCTCCGCCCAAACCGCCTGAGGCAGTGCTGATGACACGGCCCCGATTGCAGCGGCCTTCAGGAATGTGCGACGGCTTGAGAGCAGGGGAGAGGAATTCAGCGACATACGATCAATCCCTGTAAGAAGTCATTTGATAAAAGGTCACACCGACTCAGTTGGCTCAGAACGCCGCCAGTTGAGAGGAGCAATCGGTCCGATCATAAACAGGTACGCAAACACACCAGCGACGAGAATGAGCGACGAAGCCGCGAATGCAGAAGAATAGGTGCCTGTTTCCTTAACCAACCAGCCGGTCAGCCACGGTGATAGCGCTCCGCCAAAGTTTCCGATGGCATTCTGGAAACCCGACCATTGACCTGCCGCGTGTGGTCCGGAAAGTGTTTGAGTCAGCGCCCAGACATTGGACGTATAAATTCCGAGTGAGGCACAAGCGATACAAAGCAGGACGATGCACGCCGAGGCGTCTGATACCGCCATCGCTGCATACATGAAGATGGCACACAACAGGAGCCCTCCGACGAGAAACCCTTTTCGCACCAACGTCACCGAGGCTCCACGGGAAATCATCCGATCAGACAACCAGCCTCCGAAGATTGAAGTGATTGCCATCGCCCCGTAGGGCATTGATCCGAAAACGGCCATCGATTCTTTCGAAAATCCACGCGCCTCTTCGAGATACGCCGGGAGCCAGGAAAGCAGAAACGCCCAGGTATATCCCAGACAGAAGAACCCTAGCGAGGTTCCCCAGACTTCTCTTCGCTGCATTAACTGCGCAAATCGCACTTTTTGAATTGGTTCAGCATAGCCAACATCGTCCGGGGAGACGTCCTTCGGCTTTGCCCGTTCCTGTGATGGGACGAGGTAGAGCCAGAACGGAAGCCACAACAGGCTTCCCAGACCGATGACGTAAAAGAGCATTCGCCAGCCAAAGTTGGCAACAATCAACCCGCCAAACAGAATACTCAGAGCAGGGCCCATTTTTGATGCTGCATCAACAAGGGCATTCGCGAGTCCGCGGCGTTCCTCCGGAAAGTTCATCACGATGATCCGTGATGTCGCGGGGTACGCCACGCTCTCCCCAAATCCGAGCACGAGACGCAGGATCAGCAGCATCGTGAAGCTAGCTGAAAACCCGATGAGGACCGTTGCAATCGACCAGATCACGAAGCCGATGGCGTACACCCATTTCACGTCGTAGCGGTCGACAAACCATCCCGCAACGAGCTGCGAAAGTGCATAGCTCCAGAAAAAGGCCGAAAACAGCAGCCCCATCTGTGAGTGATCGAGATTGAACTCTTCCGACACATCTGTTTTGACGATCGACAAACTTCCGCGATCGATGTAGTTGATTCCAACTGCCAGGACCAGCAGCACCAACAATGTAAGTGGGGTCGCAACTCGTCGCGCAGTCATGCCATTCCGGTCAGGCTGAATTTTGGAAATCGTCTACGACATTATCTCTGTCGTCGCGTCAATTCTGTTGGAGTCTTTCCTCGCAAAAAGCGAAGTCTCAATCGCATTCATCTCAAAGGCATTCAATGTATTTCGGCAGCAATCAACTCTATTCGACGCAGAGTCGGTAATAGATTTCACAAGCCTGACGCAATTGTGCGACTTCAATCCATTCGTCTGCTGTATGAGCCTGGGCAATTGATCCCGGGCCGAAAACAATCGATGGAACTCCTGCTTCGGAAAATGCTGCTGCATTCGTGCAGTACCAGGCACCTTGCTTCTCGTGCGGACCACTGACCGCTTCTACCTGTGCCAACAGTTTGTCGGACCACGGACCATTATCTGCGTCCGAAAGTGCTCCCGCTTCAATCCATGACGGAAGCATTTCGAAATCGACATTCACACGCTCACGCAAATAGGCTTCCAGATGAGGAATTACTTGCTTCGGATCTTCACCCGGGACGAGCCGACGATCGATTTCGATGATGCATTCATGAGGAACAATGTTGACGCTCGTTCCGCCGATGATTCGTCCAACACTCAGAGTCGCTGTCCCACAAAGATCGTGATAGGGAGTGAACTGCGGCAACTCAGCAATGTATTGTTGGATCACCTGCAAAATCTGGGACATTGCATAGATCGCATTCACACCTTCATGCGGACGTGAGCTATGGCAGGCAACACCGTTTGTTTTCAGCTTCCAACGCACGACACCGCGATGTGCAACGATTGCGTGAAGTTCAGTCGGCTCGGCCACAATACAAATGTCCGGTGGAGTCGCAACCAGTGATTCGGTCGCGTCCCGCTTCTTCCATTGATCCGCAAGGTGTGCCGCACCGGTGGCTGTAAACTCTTCGTCACAGGTGCATGACATAACGACATTCGCAGCACCATACGGAGTTTCCTGCACGATTCTTGCGAAGGCGGCAAGCATCGCAGCCATTCCCCCTTTGACATCGCACGCCCCGCGGCCATAGAGACGATCGTTACGAATCTCTGGCTTGAATGGGGGAATTGTCATGCCGTCAACAGGGACAGTGTCCTGATGGGCATCGAGCATGATCGTTTGAGTCGCATTGGGAGAGTCATACCGCGCGACCACGTTGCATCGCCCCGGTGAGACCTCATGAATCTCGTACGGGACATCGAGCTGTTGAAAGAAATCCACCAGCCAGGCTGTCATGCGATGCTCAAAGTCGGTCGCTGCAACCGGCTCTTTGCCCATCGGATTCACACTTGGGAGTGCCACCAGATCCTGAAGAATTTCAACCGGATCCAGACATTCAGCTGTATTTGTCCAGATGCGTCGGTTTGGGATGTCGTTCAGTTCAGTACTCATGGTGTTCGCAGTGACTTCTAAAGGAAGGTGTCTTCCGATTCGCACGGCCCAGAAAAGCTATTTCGCCAGCATCAACGCACGAAATTCTGATTGATCCAAAAGCTTTCGAATCGCCAGCAAATACCGCTGCACTTCATCCGAAGTGGTATACCAGTGGATTGCAGCTCGAACTCGATTGTCATCACCTTGGACAGCAATTCCTTGCTCCAGCAGGTGCCCTTTCACCAATGGAGCCTCCATGCAAGTAAACGGCACAATCCCTGCGCGATCCGCTGCGGTACCTGGACACAGGACATTCAAACCAAATTCTCGAAGCCCCTCGTAAAGCATTTTGACCAGGGGCTCAAGCTCAGCACGGCGACGTTCGACGACCGCTGGAGTATGAAACTCCATCGCGGCGGCAAGTGAATACACCGAATCGAAATTCGGCATGCCTGCCTGAAACTGCTGCGCGTCCGATCGTGCATGGAAACGTTCCAAGCGATCCGGGGCAAAGCAGGATTCTGCTGACAACCACCCGGCAGGACCATTCAATCCCGCTTTCAGCGCTCGATCACTGACAGTCATGATCGCTGTGCCGTGAATCGAGTTCATCCACTTGAATGCGCTCGCGATTGTGAAGTCGGCAATTTGTCCATCAACGGGAACTCGAGCAGCAGCCTGAGTCGCGTCCACACAGAGCAGCGTGTCCGTGTTTTTGACCTTCTCCCAGATCGGTCGCGGGTCCAGATGCTGTCCCGTCGCGTAACTCACCTGGCTCAAAGTCACCAGCCGTGTGCGAGGGTTGATCTGCTCAATCAGGTCTTCAATATGAACCAGTCCATTTCGGGGACTGACAACCCGGGTGATGACGCCCTTCTTCTGCAACGCGACCCAAGGGAACATATTGGAAGGGAACTCGACCGAAGTGAAGATCACTTCATCGCCAGGCTTCCAGTCAATTGCGTTTGCAAGTGTCGAAAGTGCTTCCGTCGTGCTGCTGACAAGAGCGGTTTGTTCAGCAGTTGCACCAAACAGTCGGCCAGCGACTTCACGTGCCTTTTCGTAGACCTTCCAGAAACTGACTCGCCCTGGTTCCCCCTGCGATTTGTCCTGCAGGTATTGCATGACTGCTGATATACAACTTTGAAGTGGCAACCCTTCAGCAGCGGTATTGAGATAGGTTTTTCCTGCCCAGTTTTCTGGATTAAACAAAAGATGACGAGACTGTGCCTCAGACATGGTGATCCAATTCAATTGAACGCGAGCGATCGATCATGGGCGTTCGCTGGACCTGAGGCTGATAGCAATCACCATCAGCGCACATTCAGCGTGCGCAGCACAACTCAATCCATCAGTTTATTAAATTATGAAAAATGAAGTCGGCCTGAGTTTTGCCAGACCGACGAGATGTGTGAAAAGTACTTGATCAGGAGTGTATTGCGTCGCGACGAATGTAAAACAGCCAGTGTCAAAAGAACTGGCTGAATCGAACAGAACAATCTACTCCTGTCCAAAAAACACGAGTTTTTTTAAACCTATGCCAGAATGTCTTTGTGAACGACACCGTGGACGTCTGTCAGACGGAAATCACGTCCGGCATGACGATAGGTAAGTCGCTCGTGGTCCATTCCGAGAATGTGCAACATCGTCGCATGAAGATCATGGATGTGCATCCGGTTTTCCTGAGCATAGTAACCATACTCATCCGTCGCACCATAGCTGAAGCCCTTTTTCACCCCAGCCCCGGCCATCCACATTGTGAAGCCTTCAGGGTTGTGGTCGCGGCCGTCTTTCCCACCGCCTTGACTGACTGGAGTACGTCCGAACTCGCCCCCCCAGAGAACCAAGGTGTCTTCAAGAAGACCACGCTGCTTCAAATCCTTCAACAGGCCAGCGATTGGCTTATCCACTTCCAGCGCGTTCTTGGTGTGACCTTTTCGCAGGTCGCCGTGCTGATCCCATTGCACATGGGTATCACTATGAGTGACCTGAATGAAGCGGACACCACGTTCTGCGAATCGACGGGCGAGAAGGCACTGACGACCAAAATCTTCAGTGACTTTGTTGTCCATACCATAGAGTGCCAGAGTTTCTGGAGTTTCTTCTGCCAGATTCTGGGCCATCGGCATTTCCATCTGCATCCGGTATGCCAGTTCGAATGACTGGATGCGGGCTTCCAGAGATGGATCAACGCCTGATTCTGTCAGGTGCTGACGATTCAGTTCGCCAAGCAAATCCAGCTGAGCACGTTGAACTGGTGATGACCAGTGTTCGTTCTCGATGAACTTCACTTTTGCTTCAGTTGAAGGGCGGCTTGCAACGCCGAGCGGCACTCCCTGGAATCGAGCTGGTAAGAAAGCAGATCCCCAGTTCTTCACTCCCCCGTGCGCGAGTGTCGGGCAGATGGTAATGAAGCCAGGCAGATTCTCGTTCTCGCTCCCCAGGCCATAGTTCACCCAGGCACCCATACTCGGGCGAATAAAGTTGTCGCTACCAGTATGCAGTTTCAGCAGCGCACCACCGTGAGCGGCGTTTGTTCCGTGCAGCGAGTGCAGGAAGCAGATTTCATCGACGCATTGAGCAACATACGGGAAGAGTTCGCTGACATACTTGCCACTTTCCCCGTACTGCTGGAACTTCCAGGGAGACCCGAGAAGATCGCCGGTTGCAGCAAACTGGACACGGGGTTTGTCGAATGGAAGCGGCTTGCCGTCGTCTTCCTGGAGCTTTGGCTTGTACTCGAATGTGTCCATGTGCGACGGACCACCTTTCATGAACAGAAAGATGACCCGCTTGGCACGTGGTGCAAAGTGAAATGGACTTTGCACGGCAGGGCGAGCAGTATTCGCCGAGGCCTTGCCATCCTGCAACATCGCCTGCAACGCGAGGTATCCGAACCCGACAGCGGAGTTCTTCAGCATGCAGCGACGGTTGACAGTATCGAATGAATTTTCGTTCAACATCGTTCCACTCCCGGAATGGATCAGGTTTGACATTTCATCAGAACCTGTAGCGACAATCACAGGGATTCGAACACTCTCGAACCCCTCCGCGAATCAGTTCACATAGACGAATTCGTTGGAGGACAACAAACTCTGAATCGCGGCAATCCATGCAGCACGATGTGGATCATATTCGGCACCCTGAGTGATTAACTCCCGCTCAAGACGTTTGACATAGCTCAAAATTCTCTGCTGTTCTACCTCGGTAGGACTACGTCCGAATGCAAGTTCGTAGAAGCGTTGAATCCGGGCATTTTCCTCTGGGCGCTCCCGAATCAATCGGTCCGTCAGCGCTTCAGCAACGTCGATCACAAGGGGACTGTTCATCATGAACAAAGCTTGTGGGGCGACTGTTGATGTTTCGCGACTTCCAACCGGAACGTCTGCTGTTGAATAATCAAACAGCGAGAACGCATCGTACAGGTTATTTCGGATCACCGGCAGATAAATTGAACGGCGGTTCGTATCGTAGCCTGTGCCATCTTTCGAAGTGTGATTGAACACCATCTCCCACTTCTTGAGAGTAATCAAAGTTCCTCCCATCGTGGTGTCCAATGATCCACTCACTGCCAGCAACGCATCCCGAATCTGTTCTGCTTCCAGACGTTGAACTTTAGCACGCCATTGGAACTGGTTATCTGGATCGATTGCTGAATTTGCTACATGTGTCGCAGTACTCATCTGGTAAGTATTCGACAACATAATCGCTTTGTGCATCGTCTTGAACGACCAGCCTGACTCGATGAAATGAGCGGCAAGCCAATCAAGCAACTGTGGATTCGCAGGACGAGTCCCCAATTCGCCAAAGTTATCGGTTGTTCCGACCAGACCCTGTCCAAAATGCCATCGCCACATCCGGTTCACAGCGACTCGGGCGGTCAATGGATTTGTCGGCTTAACAACCCACTCAGCAAACTGCAGTCGACCACTTGTTGTCTCTGGAATCGCAACAGGATTTTCAGGAGCCAGAACTTCAGGGACACCGCGGGCAACGGAACGGCCCAGTGTCTGGTGACTTCCACGAACATGAATGCGGACGTCGCTGAGAGTTGCCCCATCGACAACACCCATCGCCGTTGGCAGTTCAGGGTTCGCGTCTTTCAAGGCCTTCAGTTCTGCACGGAAATCAGCCAGCTGCTTCTTTGTTTCCGCAGGGTATTTGCTTTCAGCATCTTTCGGGACAGCGGCCCCTTCGGCAGCGCCCATCTGTTTGAGGACTTCTGCGTTTGAAGCTTTGACGAGATCATCGATCTCCTTCTGCTTCGCAGCGATGACCGCATCACGTTCCGCCTTCGCTTTGACGTCAGCTGCCGGAGCAACAACGTGTTCATTCCACTTCGCGACGATCTTGTGAGAGGTCATCGTCTTAGTGCTCTTCAGAATTCCTGCAAGAGCATAATAATCCGCAGTCGAAATTGGATCGAACTTGTGATCATGGCATCGAGCACAGGCCAGGGTCAGGCCCAGCAATGATTGCCCAATGGTATCGATCTGTTCGTCGATGATGTCCATTTCCATCTTCATCGGATCAGGTTCAGCAAGAACCTTGGCTCCGACGGACATGTAACCCGTTGCGATCAACAGATACAGATCATCATCTGTCGCTGTCCCTGCATCGACTTTTTGCTTGTGCAGAATGTCGCCTGCAAGCTGTTCGGTGACAAATCGATCAAACGGCTTGTCAGCATTGAATGAGCTGACGACATAATCACGGTACTTCCAGGCATCAATGTGTACGACGTTTTCATCGAGACCATTGCTGTCGGCGTAGCGTGCCACATCGAGCCAGTGACGTCCCCAACGTTCCCCATATTGTGGAGAAGCAAGCAGACGGTCGATCACTTTTTCAAATGCGTCTGCAGAAGTGTCTGCGACGAAGTTTTGAATTTCTTCTGGTGTTGGAGGCAACCCGATCAGGTCAAAGGTCGCTCGGCGAATCAGAGTCTGTTTGTCAGCAGGAGCAACCGGTGTCAGGCCCTGTTGTTTCAACAACGAGAACTGAAACGCATCGATTGGATTCCGACTCCAGTCCTTGTTCTCAACTGCCGGGACAGGCGGTTTTGCGATTGGCTGGAATGCCCAATATTTTTTTGCTTCATCCAGATCAATTGCACTGCGACGTGGCTGAACCCCTGGGCTGGAATTCTTTTCAGGATGCGGAGCTCCCCGTTTCACCCATTCTTTCAGCAATTCGATTTCAGCAGTCGGCATTTTGCCATCAGGAGGCATCTGCAGCGACGTGTCTTTAAACTCGATCGCCGCAATCATCAGGCTTTCATCGATTTTCCCGGGAACGACGGCAGGGCCAGACGTTCCGCCGCTCAGCATTGCTGAGTACGTATCCATGCGCAGGCCGGATTCCTGCGAATCTGCGCCATGACAATCTGCGCAGCGTTCAATCAGGATGGGGCGAATCTTGTTTTCGAAGAACTTCAGGTCTTCATCGCTGACCTCTGCAGCAGAAGCAACTCCGGGCAACGCGGCTGGCGATACAACGGAACTGAGTCCGAGCGAGACGCCCACGAAGGGAGTGAGGAAACGAAGCGGCAGGATTCGGGTGAAGAACGGTTGCATGAACACCTCACCTATCGATTAAGGAATGAGGAAACCGTGAGGAGTGGGCAAAATCAGGCGAGCATATTTCAATAATGTTTGATTATTGATCATAGTTCCACCATTGTCAAAAGTCACCCTGCATCTGGTATAACAGTTTGCAATTACAGTTTAGATGAAATGCAATACTTAAATCGTGGTGAATTTGATGTCTGTAAATCCTCAGATCACAACGCTTTACAAAGATTTATCCTACTCACAACTGCGCAGCTACTGTGAAACCGCCCGACTTGGCAGTATGGCGGCCGCCGCACGCTCTCTTGAAGTATCGCATCCTACTGTCTGGAAACAGATTAGAGCACTTGAACAACTTCTCGGCATCACTTTAGTTGAATCGGACGGGCGGCGGAGCGAATTGACTGAATCCGGGCGATTGCTCGCAGAACTCGCTTCTCCGATGGTCGCCGAGTTCGAATCCTTGCTTATTCGATTCCGGGAGGCATGTGGAACTGCTCCACGATCACTTTCAGTTGCGGCTCCTCCTCGAAGCTATACAGACGATCTACTTCCGGTCATCAAAGAGTTTCGACAGCTCTTTCCCGACGTCAAATTGATGATGCGGGAGTCATTTGAGTCGCTTGGGAATGAAATGTTGGAGGCGGGAGAGGTCGATCTCGTCATTGGAGACAGCTTCTGTTGTCGACGCCCTGATGAACTCGTCAGTGAGCGGATGTACGAGATCGAGCAGATGGTCATCATGCAGCCTGGGCACCCGCTGACAAAACGCAAAAAGATCACCCCTGAGGATCTTTCGAAGTACCCGATTCTCAACCATCCTGACTCGTATCCGAATAATGAAGGCCGCGCCATTCTCGAACGAGTCGGTGCGTTCAATCACCCCGGTCGAGGTTTTGAATTGATTCTCGCGGCATCGATTCGCAGCTGTGTGAAACAAGGACACGGAATTGGGTTAGTCGGTCGGGTCATTGCTAACCCACCGAAGGACCCGAACATCGAAGAGCGAAGTTTGAAACACTGCCTTCCGTCGTCGATCATTTATGGCTACAGCATCAAGCGAATCACCGAAAACCCCATTCAACGGGCTTTTATTGATCTGGTGAAGGCTCGGCTGAATCCACAGACGGAACCAGTCCACAAATGATCGTGAGTCAAACGGTCGTTCTCTCGGATGTTGGGCTCCACCGAAATTCGTCTGAACTGCATTAAAGCTGGTTCCCAAGGTGTGGATTCCAGGAAATTTCCAGAGTCGCGCGTCTCAAATATTACGTACGTGCCAGAACTTGATTCTGTTAAACGCAACCTGTTTTTCCTGTATTCATGTTGGGTTCCGATACAGATTGGTTCTGAGCAATTCTGCGTTACTCAGGCAACGTGTGCCCCTCAAGGTCCACTCTTCTCGCTGAGCATTCCGCCTCACAGCACAAATCTCTTTGGTGCTGTCCGATTCGTTCCACTGAAAACGTCGCAGCCGCACTGATTTGCACACCTGCACGACTCATTCACACCTGCGTCCCTTGATCGCAGAAGCTGATACTCAATCGCATATGAAAGTATCGCATCATTCAAAAGGCCGTTTAAGCGTAAGAATCAACACAAGAAATCAGGAAAGTCAAAAACAAGGGGAATCACGCACCGTCAAGAGAGCTCAACGCATGCAATGTTGATGATGTCAGCTTGAATACCGTGTCCTGAGTGGATCACACACGATTCAACTGAAACATTAAAACGCACAACACGGATTGTTATTGAAAACACAAAATTTTCAGGACACCCCACCGTGAGTCGGGCTCCCATATCATTGGTTTCTCTGACGAAACTCCGCAGGGTTCTTCAGCCCTGCGTGGGGTTATTGATCTTTTTCTGTGCCTGGCTGGCTGCTGCCTATCTTGGAATGCAGCTCTCCTTCAAAGAAGTCATCGCAACGATCTGGCCACCTTCAGGTATCTATCTCGCCGCGCTGATCTATGCTCCGAGACATCTCTGGCCAGCGATGATTGCAACTGCCTGGTGTGCGTCGACGATCTGCCATGTCGGGTGGCATGACCTGCCTCTTTCCATCAGTTCTGCAATCTGGTTTGCAAACACCATCGAAGCGGTCTCTGGTGCTCTCATACTGCGGCGGCTGACGGTGAACGGCCAGACGTTTTCGCTTTCAAACCTCACTAATGTCCTGACATTTTCCTGCGTCGCCGTGCTCCTGCCAGCATGTCTGGGAGGCTACATTGCCGCCACCGCCCTCAGCACAATAACCGATGCTCGATTCTGGATTGTGTGGTATTCCTGGTGGTCCGCCACAACACTCGGTGCCTTAGTTGTCGCTCCTCTTTTTCTGGTATGCGGAAATCAAAAATTCAGACATCCCGAGCGATTCTCAAGAGTCATTGAAGCGAGTATCGCCAGTGCTGCGGTGGTCGGTTTGTCTTTTTTATCGACCGACTTATACGGACTGACAGCGATCTATTCGACGTTCCTTCTGATGTTATGGATCGCAATGCGATTCGAGATGCTCGGAGTCGCGATCGCCAATCTTGTGACGACAGTGATTGTCCTTTGGAAGTCCACTCAGATTGAGGCTCCCATACACCCTGGAATGCTCCTTTCAGACCAGATTCTGATCGTTCAAGTCTTTCTGGAGCTGTTGTCGATCTCGCACCTCACATTTGCCGCCGCAATCGCAGAGCAACGTTGCGCGTGGGAGACGAGTGCCATCAGAAATCAGCGCTATCAGATCCTGATTCAGAATACTTCTGATCTGATGATCGCCATGACCCCGGACTGCAAACTGACCTGTGCAAATGCTGCATGGTCCAAATTGATCGGGTACACGTCTGAAACGATGAAAAACCTGAGTGTGAAGGATCTGATCCATCCACAGGACAGGCCGAACTGGGAAGAAGCCATCAGTAAAGTCTGGCACCGGGAACCGACCGGGTACCTCGAAGTCCGAGTCATCACCAGACAGGGAACCACCATCAACGTTGATTGCACATTTGCTGTCGCCCCAGACTCGGATGATTCCGCCGGGATCTATTCGATCATGAGAAATGTCACCAATCGGAAGCTGGCCGAACAGCAACAGATCGAATATCAACGGCAGCTTGAATCGCTCAATACGCAGTTGCGGTCACAGTCAATCACTGATTCCATGACGCTGCTCTATAATCGACGCTTCTTACAACAGCGTCTCGACGAAGAGTTCATTCGGTCCCAATGGAACGAGACTTCGCTGACGCTGCTCATGATGGATGTCGACCGCTTCAAATCACTCAACGACACTCATGGTCACCAGCAGGGAGACCAGGTGTTGTGCCGCGTCGCTGAAATCCTCAAGATGTGTTCCCGCCCTGACGACATTGTCGCACGCAATGGTGGCGAAGAATTTGCCGTGTTGCTTCCGAACACGGATCTGACCACTGGAATGGAACTCGCAGAAGAGATTCGTCGATCTGTTGAAGAGGGCCCCTGGTTCGGTCCGCAAGCGACAATCAGTATCGGCGTCGCACAATCACTGCCGTCTCATACTGACACCGATCAACTCATTCGTTGCGCGGACAAAGCCCTCTATTTCTCCAAGTCGAATGGCCGAAATCAGGTCAACGCCATGCAAGTGCAACACACTGCACCGTCTTTCAGCGACCAATAAACCGATGTCGGTTGAGACGTGCTCTCCCCGTTCGCATCAATTCACCGTTGATTCAGAGTCGACGCACCTTCGACTCGCAGTTGGCTGAGTCGTAAACACCTCGTCCGCCCATCTTCCGGAACCAGGTTGCGGACATGTTGCTTGTAATTTACTGCGACACCGCGCAACTTGATCATCGAGACGCTTTTCATCAGGTTTTGGAAATCGTTGATTCAACCGCCTGCCCACCAATGAAACAGAGTCAAATTGACGTCGATAACGTGTTTGAAATCCGTGGAGAGTTTGTGCACGAGTTTCGGGCGGCTTTTCCGTGCAAATTTTCGGGTGTTTGAAACTCAAATTCTGTACACAAGTTCTCCGCAGTTTCTCAACGATTCATGAACGGGATATCGACGCGAGTTTTCTGATGTGAGAAAATCGTAAACTTCTATCTTTCATCGAGTTGTGATACAATCAAAAGAACAATCCACAGCGAACACCGCCTTCTGATAAGAGTAATGCTACCTTTAAATCATTGGAGAGGCTCCCAGGGGAGCCAAGGTCATGCATTGTTCAAAGAGCACACACCGACATGAAACTCAGCGTCCCGAAGAACGTACTGCAATCAGCTTTTTCCATCGTGAGTGGTGTCGTTCCACAACGCTCTCCAAAAGAAATTCTGCGGAACGTCAAACTGACGCTGAATGACGGCAAAGCAACCTTGCTTGCAACCGACGAAGAAGTCGGGGTTCGGTATGAACTCGACGGAATCGTGTCTGACTCTGCCGGTGAAGCCTTGTTACCAACACAACGCATCACAGCCATCCTGCGTGAAGTCCAGGACGACACGATCCAGATTGAAGTCAACGAAGACGCACTCTGGATTCGAACCTCACAGAGTGAATTCCGTCTGAGTGTTGAAGATCCGGCGCAGTTTCCGAACGTGGCGAAGTTCGAAGACCAGAATTATTACGTTGTCACCGGGAAGACATTCAAACAGGCGATTCAACGCACCATCTTTGCGACAGATGTTGAAAGCACTCGTTACGCACTCGGGGGATTGCTCGTTGAAGTCGACAATACCAATCTGACTCTCGCTGCCACCGATGGACGCCGTCTTTCCGTGGTGAGAATCTCCTGTGCTGCTCACGGAGTATCGGGTGAAGAGATTGGTCGACCTGTCGTTCCTGCCAAAGCGATGTCTCTGATTGACCGGTCAATTCATGATGACGATCAGGAAGTTCATCTCGCGATTCACCCGCACCATGTTTTAATTCAGAGCGGTAACTCGACGATCTACTCGCGTCTGGTCGAAGGCCGATTCCCGAAGTATCAGGACGTGATTCCTCAGGGATCGACAGCAAAGATCGAGTTTGTTGCTGGCCCGTTCCTGTCTGCAGTTCGTCAGGCAATGATCGTGACGAACGATGAAAGTCGCGGGGTCGACTTCTCGTTCCAGAACGGAACACTGACTCTGACAAGTCTTGGTCAGGATGTGGGAAGTTCCCGAATTCAGATTCCGATCAGCTTCGAAGGGGACGCCATTAAAGTGACGTTCGATCCCCGATTTGTTCAGGAGTTCCTGCGAGTCCTCGATTCCGCTGGACCTGTGACACTCAGTCTGATCGACGGCAACAGTGCGGCTGTGTTCTCTGTTGAGGACAACTACACCTACGTCGTGATGCCATTGACCAGAGACAATTAACCTGAAATGGTGGAGTCGGATTGAACGCTGATCGGGTTTCAGGAAGAGCAGGGGATTGCTGCTCACAGATTACCAGACAGGAAGCGTCATGAGTCCGGTCCCAGGCGAACGAGACAGGCCCTACGACACATCTGAGCCAGAAAGCTTGGGCAGTGTGTTGTCGAGCCTGTTTGCATTACGGGGGTATGGCCGATCTCAGGGAGACAAGCAGTTACAGGACCAGTGGAAGAAGATTGTTGACGCAGAGATCGCGTCTAAAACAAAAGTTCTAAGCCTCAGGGCAGGGATTCTGCAGATTGGCGTCGCTAATTCTTCCTTGCTGAGCGAACTGGCTTCGTTTCACAAACTCGAGCTCTTAGACCGAATCCGCGAAAGTGGAGAGTTTGGACGCATCAAAGATTTGCGATTTAAACTCCGTCGGGACATAAAATAACGCTCTCTTGTGGAACACTGAGCTGCTTTACTCCGTCTGGACGCCCATTTTGTCGGTCTGGATCTGTCTTCGGGCTTATTCGATCTGACTGAAGGTTCGAGCGAAAGCAAGTTTTTTGCTCCCTTTGAGTTCTGTTCGTTCTCGGTTCTGCTGGAAGCGGAAAACAGCAGCGAACTGATACTGACCCCAAAGGGAAGAATTCGCTACAATGGGAATTCGAAAAAACGACACTTCACGGCAGAAGTTAAGATGAGCGACAAAAAGAAATCTGACGATTACAGCGCCGATAAAATTCAGCATCTGGAAGGGATCGAAGGGATTCGACACCGACCTGCGATGTATATCGGCGGAACTGACCTCTCAGGTCTGCACCATCTGATTTACGAAGTGACGGATAACGTGCTCGATGAGTACGCGAACGGCTATGCGACCGTCATGAACGTGAAGATCAACGGGGACGGATCTGTCACCGTCAGTGATGATGGTCGCGGGATTCCTGTCGACTTGATGAAGGAGAAAGGGAAGCCGGCGATTGAAGTCGTCTTCACCGAGATCCACGCCGGAGGAAAGTTCGACCGGAAAGCCTATGCCGTTGGGACCGGGGGACTTCACGGGGTCGGTGTCACCGCTGTGAATGCCTGTAGTGAGTGGCTGGAAGTCGAAGTTTGCCGTAACGGCTTCAGCTGGACCATCGGATTCGCCAAAGGTCGCCTGGAAACTCCACTGGCTCAAGGAGCCCCGACTGAAGAGACCGGAACGAAGGTCACTTTCAAGCCGGATGGAACCATCTTTCCAAACACGACATTCAACTACGACGTTGTGCACAAGCGCCTTCAGGACTGTGCATTCTTGAATGCCGGTGTGAGGATTAATCTTTCTGACGAGCGAACCGGACAGTCTGACACCTTCTTTTATGAAGACGGACTGGCAGAGTTTGTGAAATGGATTAACCGAACTGAAACCGCATTGCACTCTGACGTCATTCGCGTCCGGGGAGCGATTGAGACTGTTGAAGTCGACATTGCGATGCAATGGAATGAAGGCTACTCGGAAGCAGTTCGTTGCTTTGCGAACGGGATTTCCAACTCGGAAGGGGGCTCGCACCTCTCCGGGTTCAAAACCGCCATCACGCGAACGCTGAATAATTACGGCAAAGCGAACAACCTGTTCAAAGACATGAATCCGGCCGGGGATGACTTCCGGGAAGGATTGGCTGCCGTTGTCACTGTGCGTATTCCGAATCCACAGTTCGAATCGCAGACGAAAATCAAGCTGACGAACCCTGAAGTGGAAGGTGCCGTCAACTCCGTCGTTGGTGATGTCCTCTCGAAGTACCTCGAAGAGAATCCATCGATCGCCAAGAACATCTGCCAAAAGGGATTAAGAGCCGCTGAAGCACGCGAGGCCGCTCGACGTGCCCGCGATATGGCTCGCAGCCAGAACCGTGTTTCTGGTGGAGGATTGCCAGAGAAGCTGCGTGATTGTCGTAAACACGATCTCGCCACTTCTGAACTGTACCTGGTGGAAGGGGACTCGGCCGGTGGATCCGCCGACCAGGGACGGGATTCGTTGTACCAGGCGGTCCTGCCGTTGCGAGGTAAGATTCTCAACGTCGAAAAAGCCCAGCTGATCAAGGTGCTGGCCAACACCGAAGTGACCGCTCTCTTCAAGGCAATCGGAATTGCTCCGATGGCTGAAGAGATCGACATTGCCAAGCGTCGTTATGGGAAGATCATTCTCATGACAGATGCCGATGTCGACGGTTCTCACATTCGTACGCTGCTGCTGACCTTCATCTTCCGTCACATGCGGGAACTGTTGAAGCAAGGTTGCGTCTATGTCGCTCAGCCGCCTTTGTATCGCGTGATGTCGAAAGGCAAGCGTAACCAGAAGCCACGGTACGTTCAGACTCATCAGGAGATGATGGGCGAACTGTTGGACCTCGGTCTGGAACCTGCAACGCTGATTCTGTTTCCTCGTGAAAGTTTGGTCAAAGGCCAGTCAGTTGGAACACTCGAGCGTCGTGAAATTTCCGGACCACAGTTAAGGGAACTTGCACTCGCTTTAAGTGTGATTGAAGAACCACTCGAAGCATTGGAACGACGCGGAATTTCTCTGCGACGCCTGGCAAGTGAGCACGCAACACCAGAAGGGTTGCTGCCACGATACCGAACCATCAAAGGGACAGACGAACGTTGGTTCGCGACCCGAGAAGAGATGGATGCGTTCCTTGCGGCTCAGAGTAGTCAGGTTGTTCTCGAAACAAAGCCGGTTGAAGGTGCAGAGGCCGAGAGCAGTGACGCTCCTGTCGTTGAATCGATTTCCAAGGCAGACCTGTTTGAGGTCCGTACTGTGAATCAGGTTCTGCGAGAGTTGCAGGAGAAGTTCCAACTCTCCCTGAACGATCTGCTTGTTGCAGGCATGAAGAACGCCGAGCAAGTCTATCCGTACGAGGTGATCGGCCACGACACTCCTAAGCGTCTGCTGAGCTTGCGTGAACTGGTTGGCACATTGCGGGATCTTGGGGGCAAAGGCCTCATTCGTACCCGGTTCAAAGGACTGGGCGAAATGAACCATGACGAGTTGGCGGATACAGCAATGGATCCAAAGACGCGCCTGTTGAAAAAGGTCACTCTCGACGATGCAGCGTCAGCGGAAGAAATCTTCCGAGTGCTGATGGGCGACCATGTCGAACCACGCCGCGAGTTCATCGAGAAACACGCTCTCGACGTCAAAGATCTCGACGTTTAATCCCACTGAATGGTGTCTGACATAATTCCTGTCATTTCTGACACAACGCTTGGCCAAAACTGACAGAATTATTGTCACGGTTGCGAAATGTCCGTGCCAAATTTGGCACGGACGAAGGTTCAAACACCGTCGAAGTGGTTTTCACAATGAAGCGGCGATGGGGCTGCGATCACTACAGCCGACGCAGGTGGTTCGTTTGAGGCCATCCATGACGGCCAGCGCGTCTTCGCTCGATAGATTCGTTTCGATTTTCTTGAGCTGACAATACCCCTTGAAGTCGGAAGGAGAGGTCCAGGCTCGACTTGGATCCTTTCTGTCGCTCAGATCCATAGTGACGGCAATATGACGGCAAAAGAACCGCTGTTCCGAGTGCATTTGCACGATAGAGAGAGCTTCGGCTGCAACATTGAGACGACGATCCTCAGGCACATTGAACTGTCGCATGATCGATTCAGTCAGATCTGCGACATCCGGCAGGTTCGCAATCGATTCCCATGATTCATGCTCAGCGTCCTCGACATTCTTCATTATTGCCATGACATGATCAGCCGGGGCAAGTTTATGAACTACGTCTTCGCTGATGTCTGGGAGAGTCAACAAAGTCGCCCTCAGAGCTGTTTCACCTTCACCATCGTTAAGCGATCTTAGAATCGCTATCAATTCGGATGCAACTGGCAGAACCTGTTCAGGTGCGTTTTCATCTGCATAATGCAGGCGATCAATCAGAACATCCGCCGCTGTCCGCACCAACTCTCTAGCGATGTCCTGGCATTGTTCAACGATTTTGATGGCGGCCGACGATTGAAGAAGAGTCTTTGCTTTCCCATCCATCGCAGCCAAAACGACGCCCACTGACTTTGGATCATTTCGTCGAGAGTCTATCAAGGAATCCAGCTCCACACAGAAGGCTCGCATTGCCGCTAAAGATACGTCAAATTGCTGACGCTGCTGTTCTTTTGTCTGGAAAGGTCCTACCAGCTTTGACTCCAGGAGGACACAGCTTTCCCGTAAATTGCGAACAATACTGAGCTGCTTGGCGATCAAAATGGTTGCCAACAGCATCTGCCGCGTTGATATCACAACAGACCGATTTTCACAAAGCGTCTTACAGTCGGTCCGCAGTAATCGATCTACCACCTGAGTCTGAAGGGCGCGATCTTCAGAGTTGATCCCGATAACGAAACATTTCGACAAAATGTCAGCTGCGCAGCTCGGGAGAATATCATTGATGTCTTCCGTGAGCGGCAAAATCACCCTTACGTCGGAGATGTCCACAACACGCTTCTCGACGATTCTAGTTAGATTAATCAGTTCTTTGATTGTCGGTGCGACTAATTCCGACGGATTCGAAGCGACAGTCAATGTTTCTGCCGTCTCTTTGCATGCAGTGACAACGTCGTCGAGCTGTGCAGGCAGGTGCATCGAAAGGATCTTCGGGATGAGGCTTTGTCGGCAGATCTGAGCGATTGAAGAGTCTCTGGACAAATTCGAAATGCTCGCTACCAACCCGACTAAGATCTTTGTATCCATCATTTTTGCGGCAACCTCCGCCACTCGCCCCAATCGTGTCAGCGAAGACCTAGGTCGGTCAGTGATTGAGGAACGAAGTATTGCTATTTCGCCGTTGTCGTCTGCAATTTGAAGTCGGCTCCAAAACGCATCAAGCCACTGAATCCGCTCATCAATATAGTCAGCTGCAATGGAGGTTTGCTCAATTGCGACGAGATATCGTAGTTGCCAGATGAGGATTTCTTGTAAATCTAATCTGTCTGCCTTCCCTCGCCAGATCAGCCAATAGCGGGACAAATCCTCAGCAAACTGAAACACTCCTGCTTCTATGGCTGCACTGTAAGCGGAATCGAACGAATCTTGTTGCCCGTCAATCCGACCGAGGAGTGCACGAAGGGCCTGTAGAAGTGCCTGGCTCGCAGCCGACTTGGGGGACATTTCGACCACCGATTCAATTGCTTCGTGAATCGGTTCCCGCTTGGTAGAAATGGCATTAGGACCAGTGATTCCCGACAGAAGCCTCTGAAGAAGATAAGATTCGGCTCCCTGTCGTCCCGCACGAAGCTGTTGTGGGCAGTCGATATCGATGTGATCGAAATACTCCACTAAGGCGACAACAGCAGCAGTGAACTGCTCAGCTTCAACTAAGGGAATGACCTTAACCAAATTGATAGCAGGGATTTTGAGACTATCGGGCGTGAGCTTGTCCGCATGATCAAAATACATTGCTGCGCGATGTGGCGATCCGAGCTTTGCTGCGAGCGTGGCGAGTGAAAAGGGAGTCGCGACCGGTTCCATGGCCTCGGCTAGAGGGTCCTCGTCTTGCATTCCAATTGTGAATCCAGGCTCCGGCCGCGGTGCGTCAATGGGGGCATCGCCTGCGAACATTCGAGCCAAGACTGCGACGTTCGCCCAAAATGTCTTTCGATGATCCCGTGGCCCCAAGAGGTCGTAGCAGCGATAGAGCAAGCGTGCGGCACGATGAGGTCTGCTGGCATTGAAATAAAGCAGTGCTGCTTCCACAAGCAGGCGTCGATTTATGTCGTTACGCACAGTGAGGCCATCATCATTTTCCGCCAGTTCGACAGTCTCGGTGAGGAGTTGGCCTGCTTCCAAAGGTCGGCCCAGCCTTGCGACGCAAACAGAGAGTGAAAGCCGACTGTCATACAGCAGCGGATCATCATTAACGTCCAGTCCATCGATTGCTTGCTTGTAAATCGATTCGGCATCTGCCCATTGGCGCAGGCATCGAAATGCGTCTGCGGCATGGTGCAGTGCGATTGAATAAAGCGGATGATCTGTGCGGATCGACGGTGCTACGATCGATTGAGAAGACTTGAGCGCCGCATCGAAGTCACGAAGCTCATCAATTTCCAACCGGACAACGATGCACCGTAGAATACCGGCGAGTGCTGGATGCGACTCGCCCTCGCAGTAATCCGCTGTTTCTCTGAGATCAGAGATGAACTCTGCCATGGAGCCACTGACATGACGACGTGTCGCGATCGACAAGGTCGTGTTCCAGACTCGAAAGCCCTCATCGGTCTCATCGCCCCAAGTTGCCGATTGTGGAATCGCCTGCAACCATGATCGAAACGCATTGACGTCAAATGTGCTCGATTCAACAAGTGCCTGTTGAACGAGACCAACAGCAATGTTTCCGGGCGCGCCATCGACACTCTCATCAAAGAATAGGTTACTTAATCGATATGCAGTTGTTGTGTCGCCAAGGCTGCTCGCCATTGAGAAATGAATTCTCTTGGCAGCATCAATAGCGTCTGCACCAGCTGCGCTTGATCTCTCGCCATGCTCGATGAGATTGTCGAGTTGTTGAGCAGTTTCCGAATCAATCTCTATGATTCCGCGAAGCCCCACCAAGGAATAGATAGTCCAGAAGCTTAGGAGAGATTCGATAACTTCGTCGTAATGCTGAATTGACTTGATGAGATCCAGTACGCGTGACCGCACATAGTTGACCAATCCCGCGTCTCGTTGCACCAATCCTCCAATTAAGAGGAAACGTGCGTACTGGATGGCATCTGCATCGCGTCCAGCCGCCTTGAAGTGAAAGACTGCATCACAAAAATCTGCAGCAGAGACACCTTCGCCTGTTTTTGTTGTCAGCACTTCGCCCGCTGCAACATGGAGAGCTTCATTTGAATAAGTTGGCGTTCTCGCAAGTTCACCACAATACAAAGAGGGGACACGATATTCGTTCGCAGCAATTTCTTCGAGGCGGCGGACGACGAGGCTATGCCACTGCTGCGACATTAATTGACCCAGACCGGTCGTCAGTTTTTCAGCTAACGCCTCCGCGCGACTTCTCGTTACGTTTGAAAGGCAAACGGCAATAGGTGGCAATAGTTTATGTTCTTCAGGACTCAAGGATGCTAGAAAGCCAGCGATCAATGCATTCTGAATGGCTCCTGCAGAGTAATCCGCTGCAACAAGACGAGCCTTAGATTTTGCAGCGTTCCCTTCCGTAACGACACGGATTAATTCAGCGCGTATGAGGCCAACGTGTCCATGTGTGCGTGTTTTCAAAAGTTGCAAGTAAGCATCGGATAATGAGCAGGTGGCAAATCTCTCAAGCTGAACAAGGTTGGCAAGCTCGCCTGTAGATAGCCCCGGCATCGAAAGAAGTGGTACGCCAACACGCGCCAATGCCTGACGGAACTCTGGATCGTCAACGGCAACCAGGAGAATTCGCAAATCTGGTATCGATTCGGCCTCATAGACAATGCGTTTAAGAAGATCGAAGTGTCGAATTCGCTGTGCTTCATCTAGAACGATCGTCAGTCGGACATCACCTTGTCGATTTCGCAATGCATGAATTGGATCTAGACTATCTGACCGACATTGTTGGCAGATGGCCCTTGTCAACAGTAATTCGATTTCCGCCGCTGCGGTATATTCTGGAATAGTCAACCAGAGGGATTCGTTGTTCGACTTTGCCACATAATCGCGGGCGGCGGCGGTCTTTCCCGCCTTAGGGTAGCCGATCAGGCAAATGGATTTATTATTTGAAAATGACTCATTGAGAGCATCAGAAACAGTCGGTCGGTCAACATGCTCTAATAGTTTCGGAGGAAGGTTTAGGTCTAAGGTCGAGAGTTGGACACGTCCCGGAACTCCAAATTTCTCTGCACTTTTGGCAAGACCACTCGCAATTTGATCTATGAATGCAGGATAAACAATCGGGGTTCTATCTGAGTCAGCGAATAGTTGGTGCTCGCTCGTCGAATGAGATGAGCTGAGTCCATTTGCCTTTATGCCCGCCAGCTTGCCAGCTGACGGGCCTAGAACGGGTCCGGGCGATCCCCCATTGCCAAGGCTTCGGGGAATTCGGTCAGTTGCTCGCGAGAAGATGATTGGGCTACCAGAATGACCTCTGCGGGCTTGACTGTCTGACGGTTGTACAACTTGGCGAGCGAAGTATTCGTACCGATGCCGGCAATTTGGACAAGGGCTAAGTCGTAAGCATCCTGAACAGACCGCCCATAACCGAGCGCTTCGTAAAAAGCAGCAGAGAATGCGATCGCGGCGGCGTCATTGATTTTATCACTCATTCCCACTGCGCAGTCGATTACACTTACAATTGCTTCTGCCTGCAGTGCCGAATCGCAGGCATTGAGCACGACGACGCGGACGTTGTCTTTCAGAACGCGGAAGATGTTCGCCAGCGTATTGGGTGGAACGACTTGACCTGTTCCGTCGATTCCGGTCAATGCAATCCCATTTGCGGCACCGTGACCGCTAAAATGAACCACATCCGGCTTGTGGCGCATGAGCAAGCCGGGGATGTCTTGTAGCCGTACTGCGCCGTGCTTAATCAGTTCGACGTGATTGCGATGTTCCGAGCTACGAACTTTTGCATCGATGGCCCGAAATTCTTCGTCGATATTCAATACAGCGTCAACTGGATTCGCCGACAGCAGCAACACTTTGACCATTTCAACTCTTCTCCTCTAACCTTTGTTTGGATTCTTTGAATCGTATCGCCTTTGCCGCCGCCAGACCACAGCAAGGATGGTCTTGAATTTCATCCGGGAAACTCTGTGTGCGTCTGTTGTGGCCCCAGAGACAATTACAAATGCTGATAAAGATGGTGCGGTTATTTCTTTGATTGGGACGATGAATCGCCGTCAGTCCGTTGCCGGAGCGATGGACGGTGTCAGTGTCCACCCTGTTGTTTGTCAAACGCTGATAGGTTGTCGATATCCATCTGCGCAAGTTACCTCGCCCGTAACGCTAGTCCCGCCGCACGTGGCCCATTGGCATGTCGTGGTCAGCCTGGGGGGCTATGCCGGTACAGTGTGGGCATCCTGTGCGATGGTGTAAAAGATCCTGAAGCAGAGGCCGCCTCGATCACGTCGAACCTGGGAGCTGTCAGACGATTTCACCAAAGGTGCTTGACTGTTGCGCGAGGTTCGTGATAGCCGGACTTTTTCGTCTCCTGGCGCGTGAGCTATTGCCAGTTTCGCCCGCCCCTTGACAACCTAGACATTCGAGCAGTAGTTGAGATTGGATCGAAAATGGACGTATTCCCTCCGCAACCGGTGCCACTTACCGCCAAAGAACAGGAATTTGTCGGGCAGATTGATTTTGCCCCAGACCACATGCGGCTACATGGCCGCTTCTATGAAGTGCTGGAAACGTCCTGCCAATTGGCGGCCATGCTCGCGACGTCGCTATTCGAGCGGAAGGCGATTCCAGAAATTCGCCTGCGGTACTTCTTGGATCCGGAATTCAATGGCGGGAATACAAGGAAGTCTCGAAAGGAAATCTTTGAGTCGAACGGGACGCGAGGCAATGACATTCTCTCGCACGGTCATTTCTTGCCCTACCTGCATTACTTCATCAACGGGCCAAAGCTTCCGAAATCCACGATTCAAGGCTATTGCGACATTTTGAACCATGAAATTCTGACAACAGGTATGCTTCAAGACCGTTTGCGGAAGTATGTCCGATCCGAAACTCGCAAGCTTTCCTTTGATCGTCCGGAAGCCGGTGAAGAGTTCTTCAAGTTGGCGATGGAATGCGGACAAGATATTGGGATGGCCATGAGTATCCGGGAAGCGGCAAAATTAACCCGATGACGCGCAACAGGATTCACCATACCGAGGAATGTTCTCTTGCACGGAAGGAATCAATGTCAAATCGAAAACGGAATTGGGTGGACTATGGGAACGTTAATGAACGGACGTTACGCAAGCAATCATCGGATTCCCGTAGGCCACCTGGAACCATTGGATTCGCGAAGTTCAATTGGGATGACTTTTGGCAGAAGCATCTTGAAATGTCGTTTAATGAATCCACGCAAGACGCATTCGGCCGTTACGAGATTGAGGCCATCAAGGGCCGGGATGATTGCCTGAAAGCTTTGCAATGGCTTATCGATAATAATGGTGATTGCAAGTTTGCAGCGGTTGAATTCGGCGGGACTTGGATGATGCTGATTAAAACAAGCGCCGACCGCCCACTCACTACAGGTAAACGCGATGTCTTGGAAGAATCGCTTGGCGATAGGCTGGACTCCAACGGCATCGATACATGAATCCTCTATTGCCTTTTTCGGCCAGACAGGTAAAAGGATTGTAAACCTGAAAGGAATTCCCATGAGCGCAGAACGGATTATGACCGGGTGGCAAGTGGCCGCCCCTGGAATTGAGCATTACGTTGTCTTGAGGGCGGGCGCGTCCGAGACTCACGGAACCGCCGTCATTGGCGATAATCGAATCGGCTTTGTTCCAGCTACGTTCGATGCCAATGGTATCTTGGAATGGTTCGGAGAATTCTTCCGGACGTTCGCCGAAGCGATGGACGCATTCCCAGCAGGTGAACCGCATGCTTATGGCTGATGAATTCGTTGAAGGCCTGATGCGGGACTTCGGGCGCTATCTGGTTTGTCTGGCCTATTTCCGCAATGTCAACCCCAAAGCCGACTTTCATCCCGGGGTCATCCTGGAGCTTGCCGGGAAATGGTGGTTTGCTACGGCGGGCCATATCTTCCACGACCTGGAACGTTGCAGAACACGGTACAACGTCATTGCGGAAGACTTCCGGTTGATCGACCATTTTGGCCACGGGTCAGACCGCCAAGGGTACATTCCGTTCGACTTCATGAACGCCCGCAAATTCTACGAATTCAGCAATGAACGGCGGATTGATTGGGGAATTGTCGAGTTGGACGCCCATACGGTCCGTTTGCTTCAAGCGAATGATGTCGGGATGCTGACTGAATCGGAATGGAGCAAACACAGCAAGGAGCATGAAGGATATTTCATGCTGGGCTTTCCTGCCGTATCACACAACGTCACAGCCACGGAATTCACGATTCGGGCAAACCCCAAGACGACAGCCATTCACATCGAACGGGCTGACGATTGCCGCGAGGGGGAACATCTCCGGTTTTCTGGAAGACTGCCGAAGTGTGATATCCCCATTGAAGGGATGAGCGGCGGGCCAATCTTCGGACTCGTGGCAGACAGTGTGGAAATCATTGCCTTGCAAAGTTCATGGCTGTCTGAATCGCAAACGATCTTCGGAACCTTTCTGACCACACTAAGCAAGCTCGCAGAAGTTCGGATTCAAGCTTGAGCCGTGGTTGGTGCCTGGAGTTGAAATCGAATCCGACTTGTGAATGCTTCGGCAATACAAAGCGGAACCGCCCACGTGAGACGACCGAGGATCTCGCTTGCGGTATCTGTGCGAATGACAGGCTTATCCGCGTTCAAGCAGTGCTTCGGTGTTCACGACCGACTCACGAAACGAAAATTTGACGGGTATATCTTCATCCATCGTCTGATAGGTAAAAAATGCGAGGCCAGCCCGACCATCATAAGATGGTCGGGCTGGCCTCGTTATACGGCTCTGGTGATGTTTTCAGTATCGGCGATAATATCTTTGATGCACAATCGCTCGACATCGTCCCGCAGAAAAACGGACGCACCCGCTCCCTCATGGCTGCGTTTGCTGTAGATGGCAGCAATCCGATTGGCTTCCTCCCAGCGAGACAGGGTCGTGCGGCTGATCCTCAGAAGGGCACAGACTTCATCCGCCAGACAGTAGGTCTTCCGGAATCGTTCGACCTCGTCCGGCATCACGATCAGTATCCGACCATGTCGTCTCGCGGCCAGCAACCCAGCCGTAATCCATTTTTGCAGCACGATGGCCTTGAGAGGACGTCCAAGGATGAGCACTTTGGAGAGTCGATGAACCGCATAACCCGCCTCCGCGTTTTGTCGCGTCTGGACCTGTTCCTGATTCGATTGCAGATCATTGTGGTCAACCAGGATGGAGCCCAACACGGATGTTTTGTTTGACCGACAAGCTCTAACCCGCCCCGATCGCACCAACTCCAGAACGACAGCCAGAGTGAACCCGCTCTTCCCGAATCGTCTCGTCGTCTCTCGGAGCGTCAGCCAAACAACCGAAGTTCCGGATCGAATCGGTAGATGTTGCACGACAACTTCCCAGCCCTCAATTGTTCCCTTCGGAATCAGCCAACCTTTGGCGGTTCGAATGGCCTTCCATAGCAAATTTCGATGAACCATCTCCAGGATCGCATGTCGTCCGATTCCCAGTCGCTTTGCAGCGACAGGAACTGTAACTGACGAACTCAACTGTCGACGCAACCCCTGCACCGACTCCAGGCTAACGATACCGACCGACCGTCCGCGCATCCCGGTAGGGCGAACCGCTCCATCGAGTAGTCCTCGCTGAATCAGATCGGCAACCGCTCCATGTCGAACGCCCAACTGCTTCGCGGCCTGAGTTTGCGTCAGCCAGGGACGATCTTTCATTCGGGTTTTAGCGGTTCCCTGGAACAGGCAAACCTTGGATGTCAGGTGTCCCAAAGTGTATCGCTCCAGAAGATATTGACGAAGAACCTTCGCAGGAGGGGGGTAACCCATGTCTTCCAACCATTTTGCTTCTCGCAACAACAGTCCGAATGAACGGCTCACACCGGTGGATGTCAGCCGATGCTTGGCCACCGTCTGGAACACTTCCAGAAACTCCTCGAATCGCTTCGGCCAGTGAACCAGCATCTCAGCAGCCGCCAGCCAGGCCAGACGTTGATCGGACATTTCTTCCGAGATCTCATCGCGCTCTCGCAACTGGGCCAGCCAAGGTGGAGTTCGTATCACGGCACTGGCCAGACGTTCCATCCACCAGAACAAGGCTGCCGTCGACATGTCCGGAATGGATTGCGATCCTCCCAGCAACCAGCCCTGCACGTTCTCACTGAGAGACTGCAGGTGAACCGGGATTACAACTTGCTGAGTGTCCGTCAACAATTGACCACAGCGGCAACGCCAGATATCTAATCGTGTCGAGGACAACGGCCATCGACAATCGGGACAGCGATCGATGGTTATAGCTCTGTGAACCGAACAGATCGGCAGCGGAGTAAAACTCCACAACAGTCGCTCATAAACAGATTCTGCTCGAAGACATTCCGGACATACCGGTGATGTCCCACGCCGAAAGAACCGTAGGATTGTTTTGGAGTCACAGACTGCCGGACTCGATTCATTCGGTCGAACGATCATCAATTGTTCGGCAAATCGATGAACCGTCGACTTGAGCAGTTCTCTGGTAGAAATGCCGAACAACTCGCCCAGTCCTTCCAGTACCGGCCCCTGGCCCATGTGATTGAATGACGGGGGCACTTCTCCTCGCTCACGGACCAACGCCGAAATTCGTCCCAGACATTCGTATCCCATCGCCAATGTGTGCCGACGGACCAGACTTTCCAGCGACTCTCCCGGAAGCAATGGTTCCCGAGTCGGGAGCTTTGATAACCGTTCCATCAGCGTCCTCCCAGGTAATCACCAGCGGTCATTGCCCGATTACGTCGATGTGCTGCTTTGGGTGTCAGCCCCACTCCTGCAGCACGAGCATCATCGGCGGGCTGAACTCGGTCGAGGGCTCCCTGATCCAGTTGACCAATAAACGGATTGGACTGTTCCAGGAGCACTCGCTGGTGAGCCAGCTTCTGTTCATAGACTCGGGCCAAGTCTTCTTTCGTGATCTGCTCACTGCGTCGTCGAAGTGCTTCGACCAGACCACCCCGAACCAGCGTCATCAGATAGTCCGGAATCCCTCGGCAGGCCAGATAAAACCGCCCTGCCAATTCCAGTTCCGCCAACTCCGAGTCCTCGGCGAGCGGCAGTGACTGATCCAGCTTTTTGAGCATTCCGCAGAACTCGCGTTTGCCAGCAGGTGTCCGCCAAGTAAAACACTTGAGTTGCAACCGTTCCTTGAACCGCCGTTCGGTGTGTTCGGCCCGAAGGACATATTCTGCTTCCGGCATCCCGCAGACCACGACCGGAATTTTCGTGTTCACGATCAGCACTTTGAGCCATTGGGCCGCCTTGGTCATCACCTTGGCCCGGTCCATGTCAAACAGGTGGTGGAACTCGTCCAGAACGATCAGTTCGACCTGGCAGCGCTGGAGCAGTTTCACGGCACGGTTCGTCAATGTTTGCACGGTTCCGCTGGACCATGCCGGATCGCCGAGTGCCAGCAGAATGTCCGCCGCAATTCCCTTCGGTCGGGCTTCCGGCTGGAGTGTGACCTTCAGCACCGGCTGCTGCGTGGCGGTTTCGGTGTCGTGAGCGGGATGTAGTTTCCGATAGTGGTCGATGACGGAGGTCTTGCCGACCCCGGACACTCCTAATAATGCGCCACATGTCGGCTCACTACTTCCGCGAATCGATTCGTGACATCGCTGCAGTAATTCGACCCCTTCCCGGAATCGGGGGTGGAGCACGATCAGTTGATTGACGGAGGCGATCCGTTCCTCTGGTGACACGGATCGCCAATGTTGACGTTCTCCAGCTTTTGGAGAATCTCGTGGTACTGCCATCTCTTTCTCCACTCTGGTGAAAACATAGTTTTGGTTTGCGACATGCAATCAACTGGCGACTTCCCAGTCGTCAACGTCCAAGTCGGAGAGATCAAGAGGCTCTTCCGGCAGCTCTTCTGGTTGAACCGGCTCCGGTGAATCGGGCAGGGCATCCACCAACGGGACTGACACAGCATTTCCCTCCAGATCCACCCATCCTGCTTCGGAGAGATTCGAATTCTGTTCCGACGAAATATGTTGGTTTAAGAACCGAGCGGCCCGCACCCGGCGTTTTCGGGACGGCTTCTTGACCGTCTGCTCGACCACGTCACGAATGGCGTTCCGGCTGGCCGCCAGGGACAGGACATGCTCCGGCTCATCAAACTGTTCCCGGACCGCTCGCCGCAGCACCTTCCACTGGTACTCGGTCATTCCCCGGAGTGCAGTATCCACAGCCTGAACCTGGATGTAGGTCTCCGTCACCGGATTGAGAACCCAGGCTTCACCCAGATCCCAGGGGTTGTAACGCACTTGAAAGCGGTCGATATCAAGATTGTTGGCGCCCAATTCTCCCCGGATCGCCATCAGTTCATCACTGGTGTAGAACATGCCGGAGAGTTCGATCCCCCGGGAGGTGACCACCCGCTCCGTCCGCCGGGCCAGCAGCACGATCAGATCCTCGGGTGAGCCCGGGAGAGATGGCGGATATTCTGCCGCACTCTCCAGCCACATTTCCCGGCGCGTCTTGTCAGACGTGGGGTGTTTACTGGCGGCATAGACGTCCACCAGGTGCAGGTGAATGATCTCCAGCAATGCCTCATAGGGAAGCATCGGCCTGTCATCAGCATTGTGATCCGCCCGTCGTTCCCAGCTCCGGAATGTTCTCCCTGGTAAAGCCGAAAGGAGTTGATCGTTGAGGTTGTCGAAGAATGACTCAACGGTCCCCTTGAAATGTGGAGTTCGTGGTGGATTGAAATCCAGTTCAATTCCTAACTGAAACGCCGCCTGTTCAAAATCCTTGCTGATCAGATCGGAACCCCGGTCGCAGACGATCCGCTCAGGGATTCCGAAACAGGGCCAGATTCCCTGAATTCGCGGGAACCTTTTCACCAAATCCGTCTTCGGCAAAATCGCCGTTCGGAGTGCCTCCATCAGCACCGCATAAGACGGCGGTTCAAACCCTAAACAGAATCCCAGCACCATCCGGCTGTAGTAGTCGATCAGGACCGTCAACCATGGCTGGCCGATTGGTCCTGCTTCGGTGCCAACCACCACTTTGAGGAGACTGTGATCGATTTCCACCCGTTCCAGGATCCGCCGTGCCAACTTCTGAGATCGAGTCGGCTGATGCTTGCGGTCGGCAATCCGTCGTCCCCAACGCGCCCGGTCCAGTTCCCAGGGGTCGATTCGTGAGATGTAGCGATGGATGGCCTGGTCCAGTGTTGTCCAGCGCGGGACCGGAATTGCCTGTCTCATTGGGGCCCGGGCGTTATGGCGTTCCAGATCGTCTATGACTCGTCGAGTCACGGCTGACACTGGACGCCGGGCGGTCGTCAGGTAAACATCCTCAACAGCCTTCTCCACAAACTGGCGCAGAACGGGATATCGTTTCAGAATGCTCGTATTCCGATTCTTTCCTCTTGCACCTCGTTTCGAAAAGCCGGGAACTAATGCCATTCGATCATGATGCGCACGAGACCACGCTTGGAAATGCCGTCGGAGTGTTCTCGCGGAAATGGACATCTCTTGATGTTGAAGCTGTTGGGATCGTAGCCGAAAGTCTTCGCCGGTCGGACGCCTCCCCAAGCAAGTGAGAGGCTCGATCGCTTCCCACCGTTCCCGAACCAGTCGTTGCTGTTCCTCTGTCAGGTCAGGGAGAACCCGGTTCTTCCTGGGTGTCTTTTGAGGAATCATCTCCTCTGTGGAAAAGGTAAGTTCTCCCTGACCATAGAGAGTGAGAATTTCCTCATCAGAGAGAGGAGCATCATTATTAAAGTTCACATCCCGGACGAGGAACCGTCCGGCGGCGAGTTGACGGAGGATGCGGAAAGGTCTTCCCTCCCGCAGCCACTGAGTCCCCACGCCGAGTCGAACGGATCCCATGGTTGAGTTCCTCCTGAATAAAGGGCTGTCGAATCGTCAATCGGTCCTGCGGCTGGATTGCAATCCAGCCGACCGACAGCGAGCAAATGAAAAAGCGTCAGTCGATGTTCGGAATCACTGATTCCTCTGATCGTCATTGCGAACTGGGCCAGCATGGCTGGTTGCGATTTTTGGTTCGCAACAAACTCCACAAGGCGATTCGCCAGTTTCGAGTCTTTTTGAGCCTGTCGGTATCGGGCCAGAAGTCGGAGATTTCGAAGCAGCGGTCTATTCAGAAGTTCCCGTTCTGTCAGGACGTGATACTCCCAACCTTGCTGCCGTGCATACGCTCGGGCGACAGCCAGCTTTCGCTGGACGATGGGTCGATTGAGCTGGGAGGAAGGTTTGACCTCCACCAGCCGCATCGATCGGTTTGTCATGCACACCAGAAAATCTGGGACGACATATGAAACAGAACTATCGACGAGTCGGCGTTTCCGTGGCGGCTTGTTCAGCAGCTGGATCTGTGGACCGGCGGAGGTTTCTCGCCAGGCATACCAGATCTGCAGGGGCTGCTCCTGAATGGATGTGACGAGGGGGCAGTTTGCCAGAATGGTGGCGACTGCCGCTTCCAGCTGCCCCTGACAGCGAATCGCCCTGCCAATTCGCGGACAGGGGACGAGCAGAAACGAGTCCGGTGTTCGTCGCCGTAAGTGAAACGTCAAAATAGAATTAGGTAATTTGTCTCCATTCATGTTCAGAGCCATTCCGATTTGTATCGGAACGGCCTTACGCCGCCCGAGCGGGTTTGCGGGATCTGGCCGAGCGAGACTTGCCAGCGGTTGTGCGGCTGGCGCGAGTGCCGGGTCGGATCTGAAGGGTGGCTGTCCGGGCGGCCACTTTGGCCTGTACCAGTTCGGCCAGACATAGTTCCCAGTCATCCCGGGATTCCTTCCAGGAACTCGGACCAATCTGCTCCCGAATCATTCGCTGGAACTGTTTCGAGAGCGGCAGAACCTCTGAGGACTCCGAGAGTTCAACTTCGGGAGCGATCCGGCACTGCGCCGGCCAGTGCAACAGGAACAGCTGGATCGACTGCTCCATGGCGCGGGCAAACAGCAGCTGGATTCGACCGGACAGTCCAATAGTCCCGAATCCTCCCACACCCGATTGTTGGAGAGCCTTCGCAAACGCCTGGTAGGGAACCAGCGCCGCGGCATGGGCCGGAATCAGCTGAAAGCTCCGACCAGACAGAAGTGGCAGCTGCAACTGGTCTGGTTCGAAGAACTGCTTGAGCGTGATGATGTGTTCCGGCTGAGGAGCCAGCGGTTCCAGATCAGCTTCGGACAGTTCGATGAGATCATTTTCAGCGTACGGATAGGCTTTGCCGATTTCCTCATTTGGAACCTGACCATGCACCGGACAGCATTTACGATATTCGATCTTTTGACCGCACCCGGTATGCACCTGGCACAGCGGTCCCGAGGGGCTGGTCACAGTCAGGGCATAGGCTTTGACGGGAATGGCGACATTCCCGAATTTCAATTGACCGGTCCAGGAGGCGCGGCTGGACCGTGGAATAGTCTGATCTTCGTGTTCTGCGGGACTAACGATTCGAGTGACAGGCATGGAAGAGTCCTTTAAAAAAGAGCGTGGAACAATTTTTAATCAATACGGGATAGAACAAGATCAACTGGCAAGCGACACGAATTCATCGGACAACAAGTTGAAAGCCAGATCAGAAGAAGCGGGAAGACCACGCAGCCAGCGTGTGAACTGGTGGACCATCAGCCCGGTCGCGATGCTGGCGCAATAGATCGTGCTTTTTGAAGTACACGATCCGCCTTGGGCTTCGGCTTGCGGGAATAGGGTCGTGGCGTAGTGTTGGCGTGATTTGGCATCCATAGCAGTGAGAATGCGCATCGTCTCGCCGAGCATGCGGCCGTCAGACCAGAACTCACAGCGGTCTTTCAGGTTGCGCCACAATGTGCTGCGGGTGCTAATGTTGTCGACGCAACAGAAGACAGCCTCTCCTGTCTGGAGTGAAGGGCGGTAACGATCGCCGACAGTCTCGATCTGGATTGCTGGATCGATCAATAGCACCTGCTCGACGGCGGCCTGAACTTTCTGCTTGCCCAGATCCTCCTGAAGATAACCTTGGCTCGTGATGTTCGTTGGTTCGACCACATCAAAATCGACAAGCTGGAGCTTCCGAACTCCGATGGCAGCAAGTTGGATGGCGACCTGTCGGCCAATGGCACCGACGCCGATCACGCTGATGGTCAATTCATTGACCTTGTCAGTCGGGACCAGGTCTCTCTGGCGTTCAAAGCGGTCGGGAATATTCATGTCGGATCTTTCTGTTGATCTTCAGTGGAGGTGAAATGATGTGTGGTTACGGGATTTCAGAGTTGGATACGAATGGATTCCGCTGGTAGCGGTTCGGCGAACAGCTCCCGATACTCCACATCGAGATCCTGGTCAGACATCAGCTTCCGTCCGGAGCGGGAACGACGTTCCAGAAACCACGACTCCGCCTGCACGTTCGCTCGATATTCCTTGTCCCAGGAAGCATGATCGCTTCCCTCGAACGTTTTTGAGAAATCGACTTCCACATCCATGGGGAGTGAGGCCGAGCCGGCCTTCCAGTGCAGCTCAGCAGAGGTGTTTCCGCTTCGGGCAATGATGAACATGACCGCCCAGTCACAGCTGCCGAACACCCGGTCAAATGTCTCGTGATCTGTCGGGCTGGGTTGAGGACAACTTCCCGGATGCGTGTGAATCCAGATCCTGCCAAATTCGACCGGCTTGCGTCCGAGATCGATCTGGTCTTCGAAAAAGTCGGCAACAGCAAAGTCATGGAATGAAACGAATGATTCCGTGCAGTGCTGCTGGACCAGTTGGATGTCCTGCACAAACAACAGGTTGTCTGGTGCTGAGATCCCGAACCCGCCCACTTCGGTGGGACCGAAATCACGCAGGAATAAGAGCTTCGCCCAGGCAGTCGGGCTGAACCGAAGGGTCGGCCGTCGTTGTTGACGTTTGCGGCGTGGCCGTCGCAATGAACGCCGGTTCCACAGTGGGTTCCTCGTGGTCAGTTTCTTCATTGTCAGTCTCCAGGGAGTCTTGATGGCAGGTGGGACATAGGTCACCGTTCAAACAGCCATTGCAGATCGAGTCCTGGCAGGATTCGCAACGGCTGAGACAGTGATCACAGGTGGTGCATTGGCATGATTCGCAGGTGGAGCTGCATTCATTACAGATCGTGTCATCGCAGGCGGTACAGGTATTCGTGCAACGATCACACAGAGAGGAGCTGCATCGGTCACAGGTGTATTGGTCATCTTCGTGAATGGAATCGCCGCAATCGCTGCAGGATGTTCCGTTCCAGTCCGATAACCGGCAGTATGCCGAGCCGGAGTTGTAAGTCCGCAGCACCTGAGCCACGAGCAGGAAGAATTCACCGAAGCGTCCCTGCTCCAGCGCCTTGGCGATCAGATGTCGACCATCGCCTTCGCAGAGCACATCGTTCTGCACGTGTGGATGTGTGACGTCGTCGCAACAACCGGGGCGATGCGGTTTCCGGGCGATCACCTGATACGGCTGGTAGCAGCCGAGTTGGTCGAGTGAGAGCCGGATCTCGAATGGACCCAGATCAATGTTTTCCAGGACAATCCGTTCGGTCCGGATACGGAGAACCTTGGCAGGCCAGTCGATCTCGACTTGATCAAACTCCTCCTGCAGCGATTGCAGTTCTTCCAGCAGCAGTCGCAACGTCGGAAGTTCCGGTAGGGACTCTTGACGCTCCAAATCTTCAGCCTGGTGCAAACACTCCTTGGCCAGTCGACGCAGCGACTGGCCAAGCTGACGACGAAGATGTATTTGAGTGGCGCGATAACCGAATCGGGAGGAAAGTTGCAGGCGGCGCTGTAACTGTTGAACTCGGTGCCAGTGTTCATCAGACAACATTGCCTGATCCGGTGGGCGACTGTGCAGCCGTTGATATTGCTGCTCGAGGTATTTTGCTGTCCGCAGCCAGGGACGTCGACACAGGGAAAAGTTCATGACAAGGGCTCCTGAAATAAACAGAGCCCCTCGCCGATTGGCGAGGGGCTCTGCATGGACATCAACGGGTCAGATCAGCGGCGGCGGAATCGCCGTGGCTTGCGGAAAGTGGGATTCGGACGGATATTCCCGCCATGAATCAGAATCGCAGCGAGAACGATCGTCACGCCAGCGAAGATTCCCCAGGAATCCGCCACAACTCCGCAGACGGCTGCAATGATCAGGATTCCCGTGAAGTACAGACTGTTGAGCCTCTGACGGGCTCCCATGGAAACTCCTTCGGAATAGAGGTGAGAGGGCGGGGGTCAGGGACCAGAGTCAAAGAGGAGTAGAGGTTCACATTGCTGGCCTCGATACCCTGTCTCCTGTTCCCAGCCCGCAGGGCTTTCGCCCCTTCGATTTTGGTGGGAGTGATGCTGACGCGGTCTTCCGGTTGCAAAACGTAATCCGCTGTGGTCGGCTGGCGATTGACCCGGATCAGGTAATCTTGCGGTTGGCTGTCCGGAAGTTTTTGGACGAACAACTCCCGGACAGTCATCCCCTCGGGGATCTCGATCTTGTCGGCAAATCCGCCGCCGTGGTTATTGATGAAGAGAATCTGCATAGACACAGCTCCTTGAGGGTTGAAGTGAAAGTAAAACCGGGCTCGGACAGAATCGCTAATAATCATCAGGCATGAGCACTGTTGTCGCGGAACGATCTGCTTCGGTGATGATCCAGAACGTCACGGATTCCGCCGTGTGATAGACCGACAACAACCGCTCACCGTGCAGCAAGGCGTCCTCATTGGTGGCGGCATCGTCCGGTTCGCAGTCGCCCCAGTCACCTGCCAGATGACGGCGGAGAGCTTGCTGGACCTCGGATGCGCTGAGTTGTTGTTGGGCAGTGCTCGTGATGAGAATCTGACCTGCCGGGAATTTTGGAGAAGGACTCGAAATCATGGTGATGCGGAGTTCAGGGAACAGGAGAGCAGAGACCAGGAATCAACGAACCGATTGGCGGCGTCGTGTTCTTCTTGCCCGAGTTCTGCATCTTCCGAGAATCGGGATCATGCATTGCGACTCATCGTCCCAATCGATTCTCTGGGGAATGAGTTGATCTGGTTCGGGATCGAACCGCACTTCTGCCGGATCGGCGATGGAGAAGCCGCGACGGCGGATTTCACAGAGGGATTCACCGGTGGCACAGGCCACGGCGGCGTTGAGATCATGCTGGGGCATCGTTTGTTCCTTTGAAGAGGACAGGCACACGACCACCCGCAAACGGGATGGTCGTGTGTGTGAAAACACAACCACCCCGACGAGCGACACGCTCGATCAGGTTGCCCGCACCGTGCGAGCCGGAGAATCAAAGCCGTCTGCCATCTGACAGAACGGGTTTACGTAGAGGCTGTCCCTGTTGGCGTCAGCCAATATTCATTCAGCCAGGTGACTTCTGCTGCCAGGGCGGCGGACCGGGACAGAAACGGTCCCAACTGTGGACCCTGCACCGGGGAAAGATCGACCATCCATTGGCCAGCAGATGTCGGTTCGACATGCGAACCACGGGAGATGGTGAGTGCTCCCAGTTCGTGCAGGTCAATCGCTTCATCGTAGAGACATCGCACCTCACCCCGGGAATGAATCAGCAGCTCCAAGGGAACCTCCTTTCAGCAGGTCCATCAGCCAAACGACCAACGGGAGCATCAATCCCGACTCCGAGCGTCAGCTCGTACCGCGTGCAGGGTCGCACCCTGCCGCCCAGCACGGAGGATGTTGCGGCGGGGTCGATCGACGAGGAGGCCGTCGAGAGACGACTGCACGCTGGCCAGTTGTTTGCCGAACTTCTGCCGGAGCGATTGGCTCTCTCGTAACTGTTGCGGTTCGATGCCGTGTGTGACGCGCCGGGCCCGCTCCACCAGCGCATCCAATTGCTCGTTGGAGTGAATGTTCAGCGCCTGAAACCGCTCAAAGAACTCGGTCAGGTTGGTCAGCGCGGTATCGCGAAAAATCTTGGGCTTCCCGTCCATGGTGCCGCTGAGCCGTTCGCCGAGATGATCCACCAGCTTCGAGAGTTCTTCCAGAAACGCCTGCTCAACCAATTGCACCGCTTCATTGAACCGGGCCTGGACTCGCTGGCACTCCTGTTCGTACAGCTCCGGGTTGAGTTGCTGCAGGTACGGAGGGGGTTCAACGGAGGGATAGTCATGCTCGATTCCGAAGAGCCCGATCAATGAGGTCGGATAGTCGGAAGGATCGAAGAGGTTTCCCAATCGACGACGGGCTGCCGAGCGTAACTCTCCGTAATGCTGATCCAGACACGCGACCGCTTCCGTCAGCTCGTGTTTGAACTGAACGATCTGGTTGTCGAACTCATTGAGCTGTTGCTGACGGATCAGCCGAACTCCTGGCTCCGGATAAGGCAAAGCCATGGCCTTCCAGTAACTCTGGCAACGTCCTTTAATCGCGGTCACGGCCTTGTACGCCGGATGGGAGGTGTCGAGCAATTTCTTGCCGGCGGACAGGAACTTCCCTTCGGCACCGAACGAGTCCGCCGCCTGATTCTTTTGTTCAATCGTCAGGGCTTTGCGAACCCCCAGCCAGGTGAAGCTGAGTCGGGCTGCTGCCATCGTCGTTCGCAGCCGGGTTGCTGCCGCGGATTGTGGAGAGGAACCTGTGAATGGCTCCTCGAGCAAGGTCGGGTTCATAGGGGGCCTTTCAGGAAATGAAAACACCTCCCGGCAGCGGCACTGCGGGAGGTGTGAAATCAACATGGCACATGTCTCAATCAAAGCATCACTTCTGGTTGGAGCTCCAGCCAGCGCCCGACCACGCGTCCTCGTACGCCGAGTCCTTGATGCCAGCGGCCTTGATCGAAAAACTCACGGGGATTTCCTGGGTTGGGTCGTACTTACGGAGTGGGAAATTGAGGAGTACCGCATGCTCTTCATTGGGTTCCCAGAGTTCGAAGCTGTGCTTTCGTGTTTCACTTCCGCTGGAATTCTGCACTTGAGGTCCGGAGATCGTGATCTGCAGCGTTCCTTTTCTCAGGTTCCCGGGATGCTGATGAAATACGGTCATCACCAATACGGGATCACCGAGAAATGGTTGTTCGACACGTCCCCGAATCCGTGGAAACACATGAGGTCGGCTTTCATTGTAAAGCGCTAGACCAACGAATCCTCCCATAAAAAGCAGGAAGGCGATCCACCCGAGATCGGTGTCTGCTTGTCGTCGATGACTCACGATGATTCTCCGCTCTGGTTGACGGGACCGGCATCGATCTTGACGAGAATCTCTCCATCCGGCTGAATCACGTGAATGGTTTGTCGGTACCCATCATGCGAACAAGCGAGAATCAGTTTTCCGTCCGGAGAGGGATGCAGATAGTGACAAAAAGGTTCCTCAGGGATGAGGGCTTCGAGCAGCACGCGTCTTCGCTGCTGTCGGGAATCCACCAATTCCACGCGCGCCGGGTAGTTTTCCCGTCCTCGCTGTTGGCGGAAATGCAGGCTGTACGGTCCGCTGGAGAAGCGGGCGACTTGTAACGTCATCCATGGGAAATCGGCTTTGTCCGCCTGAATAATTTGATCGTACTCTGCCTGCTGTGGTTCTGAGAGCGGTTCCAGAGTTCCCCGATGCGTGCCGGTATCCAGACAGACTGTCCCTTTCCGCGTTGCAAACCGCAGAGTTTTTTTGCTCCAGGACCCTTGCGGCAGCGGATAAAGCGGGTCCAGTGCGGCTCGGCCTTCCGAACCGTCACCGGTCAGGGTCCTGAGGGATGCGCGCAGTTCTGGAGTGAGTACCAGAGGAGTTTCCCAGCCATCCCAGGTGACGGTGACCAGAAGGGGCTGGTCCTCCATGAGTTTCAGGCCCAGATATCCGCTCCCATCTGGCAGAAAGGGGGAGACATTGATCATCTGCAGCAGCGGCATCGCTGGAGGTGTCGTCTTCAGTTCGATCAACTCGTTCGACGGAACATCGTAAACAAAGAAGACTCCAAACGGCGTTGGTGACTTGATCAGTTCCGGGACGGTTTTCAGGTGCTGGGACCAGATCAGAATCCGGTTCCCTTTCGGAGAGTGGTAACAGGCCGTGCCGGCCAGCTCCCGTCGCGCGCCGGCATCTCCCCAGACTTCGAGGTTGCTCCAGCCCTGTTGGCCATCCAGCAGTGATTTGACCCCAACTTGAACGGCTTGTGCCCGGGGGCTGAAGGCCGCCTGGGCAAAGCTCACCGTCGGCACGCTGGTCCCCAGGGCAACTTGGCGGGGGCGTGGGTCTCCGGCGGCCAACAGGGTGCGCGTGGCACGTTTTTCCACATCGTATTGAAGGATGGCACCATCCGACTGTGTGTAAAAGAAGCTGCGGGAATCGTGATTCCAGACCGGTTGGCTGACCGGTCCGCACCCGGCGAGAGAAAAGAACAGGAGGAGAAACAACGGTGGTTTTAACATCAGGCCCTCTGTGTGAATGGTCGAGAAGAACGTGCGACATCACCGATGCGCATCGTCATCGACACGAAATGATACTTATCGTCCGTAGAGTGATACCGATAGTCAACACTCCAATGCTCGCATGGCGAAACGAGCAGACATTTTGGAGCGGTTTGGGGAGCGGGTCCGCAGATTGCGGAAGGAGCAAGGCTATTCTCAGGAAGCCTTCGCTGCGGCCTGCGGGCTCGACCGGACCTACATTGGGGGGATTGAACGGGGAGAACGGAACCTCGCTTTGAGGAATCTGGAGGTGATCGCCCAGACGCTGGGCATGACCCTGTCAGAGCTGATGGAAGGTCTGTAAACCCAGAGATCAATCGACAGCAGTCAGGATCACGGTCGCGATACGACTCGGATCTGCTGATTGACGCTGCTGAACCTCTTCCGAAGTCAGCAGCTTGTGACTCAAAATCCTTGTTCCGGTTTGATCGGAGCGGACATATTTCAGTTCCACTGATCGCAGCAATTCCCGAAGTTGTGCGAACTCCTCAGTCTGGAGATGCTCCTCCAGCGGTTCCTCAAAATAGGGAAACGCCCCACCTGCTCCGTGTGGACTGATCTCTTCGTCAAAGAACTGCAGCGCTGCGCGGATGATTGCGAGGTGTCGCGTTGTGAGCAATAAGGTCTCCTCGTTGTTGACGTTCAGTTCAGTGAGGAATCCCGTCTGACATTCCGTCGGGAACCGGCTGTCTTCTGAGCATGCTGATAGAGGCCGGGCTGATTCGCGGAAAGGCAGCGACCGCTCGCCCAAGTCCGCAGCGTGTCCACACTCTCCGCGTTGGTCACGGCGACCGGGACGATGTACCGGGAGGCGTCGAGCAAGGGAACTTCCAAGAGCGCCGCGAGTCGGCAGCATGCCTTGATCTCCGCGCCGGTCCACTGGTCATCAACGGGTTTCTTCTGGGTTTGTTCGATCTCAAACTGCTGCAGGTAGAGATTCCAGATGGCGTCCTTCTCACCCCGACTCGGGAGATCCAGAAAGAACAACGCGTCAAAGCGACCGCTGCGGGAGAACTCCGGCGGCAGTTTCGAGATGTCATTTGCCGTACAGACGACGAACACATCGGAGGTGTGATCATTGAGCCACGTCAGGAACCGGCCAAACATCCGGGATGTCACCCCGGAATCACTGCTGCCGCTGACCCCGGCAAAAGCTTTTTCGACCTCATCTACCATCAGGACGCAAGGTGCCATCGCATCGATGATGCGGAGTGCTTGCCGCGTTCTCTCTTCCGACTGACCGACCAGCGAGCCGAGCAGGCTGCCGACGTCCAGCGTCAGCACCGGCCGACCGACTTCGTTGCCGAGGCATTTGCAGAACTGGGATTTTCCGCAACCGGGAGGAGAAAGCAGCAGCACACCGCGTGCTCGTGTGAGGGGATGGCGACGATTCGATCTCAGGGCTTGCTGACAAAAGGTTTTCAGAGACTCCAATCCCCCCAGGCTCGAAAATGTCTCGGTTCCCTGGTGCAGTTCCAGCAGTCCCGACTTCTTCAGCATGCCGGACTTGAGTTCCCAGATCGCCGCGCTGGTGATGCGACCGTGTCGCACCAAAGAGAGACTGAAGGCATTCTCGACTTCCAGACGCGTCAGCCCTGCGGCGGCATCGAGAATCACATCCAGTTCCGCTCCACTGGGAAGTTCCTGTTCTTCCGTGGCGATGCCCCGAGCGATCTGTTCCAGCTGAGCACGATCCGGGAGTTCGTGCTCCAGGACGACGAACAGCTTTTCAAGTTCCACCGGTAACTGCACAACCGGCGAGAGAATCAACAGAATCGTCCGGTTGTGTTTGCCGAGCAGGACCTGCTGAGCCAGGGCCTGTATGATCTCGGCCGAATTCAGGAACCGATGGAAGTTCTGCAGGATGAGCAGCGTCGTGCTGTCTGGCGCGACACGTGAGTTGAGGGATCGGATAGCGGACAGCGGATCTGTGCCTGCCAGACCGACATCGATTCCCGCCCCGCGTAATCCCTGGTCGAGATCCCAGGTGATCAGGGTCCACTGCTCCTGCTGGCAGAGTTGGGCAATCTCGCTGAGGGCATCGGCATGTTCATGGCTTTCAATCCATAAACCGGTAAAACAGGCACGGATGTATTCTCCCAGCCGCTCGGTGAGTGACATTGGCTCTCCTGTCCTTCAGGGACGAAATGGAATTCCCGGGACCGCCCCGAGAAGGTTCCCGCAATCGAAAGAACGTTCAGACTTGCTGGCGGATCGGGTCTGCCTCGACGCTTGTCTGATAAAACTCAGGCTTGAGCGTTTCCTGGGTTGGTCGGCCCAGAGCCTGCTGGAGAAACTGGCTCGCCTCCCGGCAGCTGTTTCCGGAATAACCTTTCGTCTCCACACGAGACGCACCATCGGGAGCGATGATGACTTCGATGAACGGACTCAAGAGTGGCTTCCCGTTTGAATGGTGAGCTTGAAGGAACCGTCCGCGAGAGATTGCTCGGAGACGGTGTAGTTCTTTCTCCTCGCTTCGATCTTGGCTTTCTCCACGGCATAGCCCTGCAGGAAGCGATCGAGCTCCTGCCGTCGACCCCAGCGACCTTCAAAGTTGTCGTAGGCGACCCGGGACGTGGTCACATCACAGACCACTGGATACCGCCACTCCGGGAGCCGCACTTGCCAACCGGTCGCGGTACTGCTGAAGAGTTGCGCTGCGCCATAGATTGGTTCTGGTAATTGCAGTCGATCACACGCAGCGCGGATCGCGACGGGATCCCGGACTTCGGTTTGAATGTGAACGATGTGTGACACGTGGTGGCCTCCTTCAGGGTGAGAGGAAAACGAAGCTGAATTGCGTCATAAACAAAAACACCCGTCCGGAACCGATTTCGAGTCGTTCCGAACGGGTGTGGTGGCGGCAAAACCGACGGCTGAGAGTTATGCCAAAGGTCTCATCTTATATGCCACGTTTTTCTTGATATTTTAGATGTGACGACGATAACCCACATGAGACTCGGCGTAATGTCACGCTAACATTGTATCGAACGAAGGTGACACAAAGTTGGACTGTCAAGGAGACGACGATGAACTCCGTTGAGACGGGAAGAGTCTCGTGGAGCATGTTCAATATTTGGGGAATTGTCAGTCGATGGCTCTCAAGCTGTGGTCTCGTCGGCTTTGCACAGAAAGTCAAATCAGGGGATTTCTCACTCATTTCTTCTTCGGTGGAGGTGGCGGGGAGACAGACTTAACCTGATTTGTGACAGCAGGTGGATTGCCGTTGCGGCTATATTTGTCAGGCAAACCATTGAAGCTGCCTTCAATTTTTTCAGGCGGAGAGGGCTTCTTGTCTTCCATTGAAGTCATCCTTACTTCTTCTTGGGAGGAGGGGGTGGAGATGTGGGTCTTCCCTGATTTGAAATGGGAGTTTTGCCATTCTGACCTCCATTACGAGGAGGTACACCATTGAGGCTTCTGCCAGAAAAGCCTGCTGGAATCCTAGTGTTATACTCTTTCGTCATATCGGCCTTTCTCAATTTTTCTTTGGTGGTGGAGGTGGAGATGTCGGCTTTGCCTCGCTCGTGGTTGAAGGAGGATTACCATTGTGCCCCCCTTGTGGATGGCCATTTTGACCGTTTGTCGTCAGCGGAAAATGTTGGACAGGTTGAGGCTTTTTGCTACCCATTGAAACTCTCACTTCTTGGGAGGTGGCGGAGGTGAAGTTGTGCTTGGTTGAGAGGTTGTTGCTGCTTTAGTGTTTTGCGGGGGAAACCCATTGTACGACTCGGTAAATGTCTCGATTTTCGGACTGGGCTGCGGCTTTTCTGATGACATGAAATCCTCTTTTTGTGGAGTTATTTTCTGCCCCGACGTTTGGATTTAGACTGCCGACGTTTTGATGGCGACGAACCATTTTGAGCGATGGAGATATGTGGAGTTGGCACGATTGGGGACGCATTTTGCCGCTGTTTGAGAAGATTGATCGCTTGTTTTTGTTCAACCGAATCGGAAGGTGGGTAGCCCTCTTCTGAAACTGAATGAAGGTGAACAAGGACCGTTTCTGCGGCCTTTCTGATGTAGGCAGAGTGTTTGTATTCGTTTGGCCAATATTCAAACTCGACCATTTCGACTTCACCCACCGGAATCAGGAGTCGATGCGCCGTATAAATAGGGACTCTCGTGTTGTCATCTAAAATCCATTCAGGTTCAACGAGAACAAAGTGACCACAATCAGGATGATCAGGCCACTCGAAAGGCCATCCATACAGCCGACGCCCTCCTTTGAGGCTGAGGTAGAGCCATCGCTGCTCCTTGTGAAATGTGCTGTGCCACTCGGAGGGAGCAGTTGTCCTTTTGCTGACCCAACTAGGAAGCCATCTGTGTGGAAAGTTGGTGTTGGCGCAAATTGACATGACAAGCCCAAGAAGAAATCCCACGACTGTGGAGACAGCAAAGAAAGTGTCGCGAGTCCAAGTGCCCCATGCATAATGCGGATTGGTGCCAATCCAAAAGAAAAGCTCTCGGAGCCCGATAGTGATCGGCTGGATGAATGCCGTGAAGATTAGAGCTTGAACGGCACGCTCAAATGGTGTTTTCTTGGGATGGGCGGTGAGACCGTAAAAGACCCAAGCTGCTACGAAGCCGGGTAGCAGGTAAGTGAGAGTTTCAATGACGTTGAGGTCTGGGAATTCCACCCCATATCCTCAGTTGAACAGAAGATGACAGCCTAAATACACCGGAACATGTGAACACTACCGGTTTCATATCGGCAGATCAAGACTGGTTCTTGGCGAGATCCTCCCCAAAATTGCCAGAATTTGTGGAATTTACAAACGTCCGTCTCGAGCCTTGAGCCCCATGAGGAATCTCAGATGGACCGGCGCTGCGTAATTATGTAGATGGCCAATGCTGCTTTTCGGATTTCTTCAGTTGCATTGTCTGCTATCGTTGAGTTAATCCATGCTTTTGTTTCAGCCCCTCTGTAGTTCAGAAAACAGAGAATCACACCCCCATTGTGATGATCGCTCGACTGTGCAATTCAGCAAGCGTTGGTTGGTTCAACAAGGCGGCACACTGCTCTCTACACCAGTCGCACAACCGTGTTGATGCAACGGTGGACGACGCCTCTTATTGACTCATAGAGCGTTTCAAGTCCAAGAGGAGTTTTCTGACCATTGAATTCCACTGTTGTCAACTTCAACGGCTTGAACAGAACGAGTCAGGCGGCAAGACATCGTCTTGCGTTTGACGACTCGCTGGCCGCTACGAGAGTGGCTCCAATAATGCGTGAACCTGGAGTTCTCCACGGATGGTGGGAGCTGGGGTGGTTATGCGGCCTCTGCGAACTGGGGCGGTGACTGGTAGTTTAAAGATGAGTACTTGCGAGTCGGTTGTAACACACTTCGAATTTATTCGAAGAGGCTCGTTTGGCAGACTGCATTCCACGATCAGAAGTGAGCCATTGCAGTTCTGCAATCGCGACAAATCCCAAGGATTGGACATCTCCAGAAGCTGGGATAGCAGAAATGACATTCAGGTCTTTGTTGGATTTGATCGAAGCCCTTTGTTCGTTTTGAAATTTAATAACGCATTTGTAACATGGGTAACCGTTCACACCCCGGTGAGGAGTGATGGTTGTGGTGTCCCGGTGAAGTGGGCGGTGACAGCGTTGGTGACGTAGCTGAGGACGTTTTTCCCTTGCTGGCGGCAGGTTTCGATCACGCTCAAGAGGGTTTCCACGAACCGGCTGCCGTTCTCGCTTTGCGTGCCGAAGCTCAGCTTCCTCCAAATGACAGCATGTCGCAGGCTCCGCTCGGCCGTGTTGTTGGTCGGCTAGACTCCGTCCCTGTCCAGGAACGTCCATAACCATTGGCGATGGTTGTAAAGTTCTTGGCACATGCCATCGACATTCGTTCCATGTCCGCGCAGCAGCAGCAACGCGTTCACTTTGTCGCGAACCGGCGAAAGAACCTGTTTGAGTCGTGTTCGGGAAATCGTTCCGTCCCGATAGCGAGCCCACTGCCCGAACAGCTCTTTGGCCTGCCGCAGCAGGTCATGGCCCAGGCGTTTCACCTGATGGTCCGAGTGTTCAATCAACGCCTGAATATCCCGTTTCAGATGGGCCCAGCACCATTGCAGTTTGCCACACTGCCAGTACATCTTCGCCCGATCGTAACTCATCACACCGGAGAAAGTCTTGCCCAGAAGTTCATGAAGCGTCGTGGCTGCCCGGCTTCCTCTCAGGGCGAACACGGTGAAGTGCTTCGCCACGAACGTCCACAGCCAGCTGTTGAGTGTTCCCTGCTTCGTGGGGGACTCATCGCCATTCAGATGGAGTTGCGAAAGCAACTCCTGAACCAGTTCGCCGTACGTGTTCCGCAACGCTTGGGTGCGATACGCTGATGCTTGACGGTCAGCGAGGGCAGCAGGGAATGTTCAGCACCGTGCTGATGAAGAGAGCCGCCCGGCGTTTGTCCTGTCGAAAATGAGCCAGCAGCGTGGCGGTGAACGCGATCAGGCGATTGACGGGCAATCAGATCTTCTGTGATCTTCAGCGACATGCCCATGGTGTCGCCGATTTCGCCAATTCACGAAAGACCAAACTCCAGTCCGTGAACGGTTACGATTAGATCGCTTCCTTTTCGTACAGACCGCGTTCCGCCGCGTGGAGAGTTGCGTTTCATTAAATGAAACACTCGCTGTGCGGGCACAGGCAAGAGCAGCATGCTCTAAAAGAATTGGAACCGCGGAAAGCCACGCTTGTCTAGGCACGCACTCGTTACAACGAGGGTCTGCTGGTTGAACTCAGCGTTAAAAATACGACGACTCTGCGACAGGCAATGCTCACCTCACTGGGAACAATCAGGGCTTAACCCAACGGCCACCATCCGTGGGGAACTCCATTTTCTCGCCGCCATTGAGATTTAATGTCTCCCGGAGATCTTTCGCCATAACTCACCAGTTCCTTACAAATTCTTTATCGGAGGCTGAGACCATCTCCACCAGCAAAGAGCAAAATCCGGCCTTCCCTTTGAATGAATGACGACACAGAAAGCCCCGAGCAATGTCTACAGAACCTCGTATTTCCCGACGAAGTCTTCTTGGATGTTCCGCAGCCGCCATCGGCTCTTGGGCAGTCCCGGCCAGTTTCTCTGCATTCAGTCGTCGAGCTCAGGCGGCTGCGCCGCCTGCCGGGTTTGGACCACTTAGCCCGGTTCGTGATCAGCTGACCGGGTTAGAGTTGCTCCAGTTGCCGGAGGGGTTTCGCTACATCTCATTTAGCTGGAAGGGAGACCTCATGTCCGATGGCACTCCAACTCCCGGCAATCACGATGGAATGGGAGTCATCCGTATTGACGGTGACGTGGTCACGCTCGTTCGCAACCACGAGTCGAGCGACTCTCGGAAACCATTTAGTTCACAAGGAATACCTTACGACAGCCATGCCTTGGGAGGATGTACCAATCTGCAGTTTGATGTTGCTGCCGGAAAGTGGCTCAAGTCCTGGACCAGCCTGATCGGGACAGCCCGTAACTGTGCTGGCGGAGTCACTCCCTGGGGAACCTGGCTGAGTTGCGAAGAAACCGTCGTGGGGCCCGGCAGGCAAGATGAAAGCGGGCGTAACTATCTGTATCAAAAGGACCATGGATTCGTTTTTGAAGTTCCTCATACGCAGGTTGAAATGCCGGTCCCGTTGATGGATATGGGGCGATTCGTTCACGAAGCCCTCGCCGTCGATCCAGCCACCGGATTCATTTATCAAACCGAAGATGCGGGAAATGCTGGGTTTTATCGTTTTATTCCGAACCAAACTGCCCAACTCGTAGCAGGTGGACGGTTACAAATGATGCGAGTCGCCGGGCATTTGACACTCAAACGCGGAGTCTCTGTGGGTGAGCCATTGAAAGTGACCTGGGTTGACATTGCAGATCCCACTCGCGCTCACACACCGGGAACAACCGATGGCAGCGGCGTTTTCACTCAAGGTAAAATTCAGGAAGGAACCGCTTTTGCAAGACTTGAAGGCTGCTGGTATGGAAACGACTCCATCTTCATTGTCTCGACATCGGGGGGGAACGCGCGCGACGGGCAGGTCTTTCGTTACTCCCCTAAGGATGAAACAATCACGCTGATTTTTGAATCCCCCAGCACAGAAGTGCTTGATTCACCGGACAACATTACGGTCAGTCCGCGCGGAGGAATCGTGCTCTGTGAAGATGGTGATCATGAACCGCAGCGGTTACACGGACTGACACCTGCTGGTGAGATCTTTAACCTCGCCGCCAACAATATGATTCTGAAAGCCGGCGATTATGAGCGATTTGAAGGAGACTTTCGCAAACAGGAATGGTGTGGCGCGACCTTCAGTCCAGATGGCCGCTGGCTGTTTGCAAATCTGCAGACTCCCGGAGTGACCGTCGCCATTACCGGGCCATGGGAAAAAGCCGGTTTATAGAACAGGTTGGGGTTTCTCAGGCTTTCTAGCGCCACACAGCGAGCCGGGTTTTTCTCATCACGAAACATCTTATCCCATAAATGAAATGGCAAACCATGACTGCCCTTTCAAACCAACTTTTCCTCTTCGCTGAATGGCGAAGATGCTGACAGGAAGAGTCGACATGCCCCTCGACTCCGGGGACAAAGTAATTCCAAGTAACATCGCCACATTGTGATCGTCATTGCTATTTTCTGAAAGGAAATGAAATGCTATTTCGTTCTGAAAGACCTGGCTTCACACTCATTGAATTGTTAGTCGTAATTGCGATCATCGGGGTTTTGGTGGCCCTGCTGTTACCCGCTGTGCAGCAGGCACGTGAAGCAGCTCGTCGGTCGCAGTGCCGGAATAATCTCAAGCAACTCGGACTCGCCCTTCATAATTATGTGGATACCACTGGCCGCCTCCCCCCGGGCGGGACCCGCCCCAATGGTAGCTCCATCGATAACGGTTCTAACAACGACTGGGGAACAAACTGGGTCACCCGGATTCTTCCCTATATCGATCAGGGGGCCATTTACAACCAGTACGACTTCAACGTCGAAGGACGCAAAGGAGTGAATGCAGCCCTTTGTGCGATGCCACTGGTCGCCTTGCAATGTCCAAGCGACTCCCCCGGCCAATCATGGGTCCACCCGATTAACAACTGGGCTCCCAAAGCCAAGGGGAATTATGCGGCCAACTTCGGGCTTGGTAATCCCTGGTCGGGAACGATCTGGCGAACAGCTGGCCTTCGCGGACCGTTCCGCGCACACATGTACTATGGTGCTCAGCTACGCGATGTTACCGATGGCCTGTCCAATACGGTCTTTCTGGCTGAGATCATCCAGGGAAAGAGTGATGGCGATGTTCGGGGAACCTGGTCATTCTCTCCGGGCTCCTTTGTCTGTGGGCAAAGCTACTATCCAGATGATGTTGAAGATGTTCCGTTCATTGCGCTGACACCCAACGGGAACGCACTGGATAATTCAAAGATGGATCGCCCGTCATATTGCAGTGCCGACAATTCTGACCGCAACCTGCGATGCCTGGCTTACCGTGCAAATCAAGCATCTCAGACCGCTCGCAGCATGCATGTCGGCGGGGTGTTCGTCAACCTGGGCGATGGCTCGGTTCGATTCATCAATGATTCCATCAGTGTCACGACCTGGGGGAATCTGCTGAGCATTGAGGATGGGGCTTTGTTGGGAGAGTTTTGAGCCTTTTTGATGTAGCCATCAATGAGTTTTCGGAAGCATGTATGACAATGCAAATTTCATCATGCTTCTCAATTAGAGCAAGTTGCTCTGGGCTGGGCTCGCGCAGCACGCGTTTCGATTATGAAATGCTACTCGCCGCCTGAGAGCACGGCCAATATGACATTAATACACTCTTAATCATCAGCAACAAGGTGCCAACCGTCATCAAGCTGTGGACGGTCGAGATTTTTGAATCAACCAGCCTGTGAGCCGTAATGAAATTCGCTCGCTGGCCAATGCAGTTCAAAGGGCATGAAAGGGACAGGTTTCAGTATTCTGGAGATAATTATCATGAAATATCGCAGTCCCCTTACGATCTGTTTGTTAACGCTGTTGATGTGCGGATGCGGAAGGCAAGAACTGCCGTTCACGGACCATTCACAAAACAGTGAATTGTATCTGCAAAATCTTCGTGTCATGGTCGAGACGAATTGCAATGCAGCCCGGAAAGGTGATCCAAGTATACATTTAGCTCCCATCGTTCAAGAGTTGCAGCATGACGACCGTCCCGTTGGGAGGCACCGTGAAGCCTTTCTCCAATTGCGAGCTCTCAGTGAAAATATCGTTGCGAAACTCCGTGCAGCAGATGGGAAACGTACTGACTTGACGGTGGAATTGGACGGGATGGTCAAACTTGCTGATCAGTTTCCTCAAAAGACTGGCCCAGCCGCTCGACTGCCAAAAGGGAATGGCAATTGAACAGACGCGGCAGGGTGCATAAATGATCGTTTTGCGAAGATTGCATTGCGATGGACTGAGAATCTAAACAAAGTGGTTCCTTCCGGGCTTGCGAAGTCGGTTCGTTGGCGGGAGTGCATTCGTATTATCGAAAACCCAGCATCGTGTGAGACACAAGCAAGCAATTTTTCAGTCCATCGCTGATCTCCCTTGGCGAGCACCGGGCTTCGCTGACTCGCTCATCTTGCACACTGTTATTTCCAGTCGATCCACAGATTTTTGATGCTGCCGCTGAATCGTCCACGTGGGCCATCGCCGATTTTCAGCTCCAAACCAGCGGTTTCAAGATTCAGATCCAGACCCGCCTCGGGTCGAGCCGCTTGACGTAGGCAAATTCCTCGCCGTGGATTCCTCTGCACACCGACCCAAAGACGGAGAGTGTGAGCCTCATTCAGGGGACGTTCCACATCGGCATGGTCAGCGCGAAGATGGTGAACGCTGTGATTTGGTCAGTGATCTAGAATTGGGCCCACTTCGATTGTGTTCTCTCTGTCTTTTGCCCTGTTGAGGATTCTCGTTCCATTTTTCAAGTAATTCGCGGAGACGAGGCTGATGCTTGTTCAGGTGCAGTTTCATTCGCGAAGTTCTCAGTAAGTTCAGAATGTCCTCTTTGGAACAGGTCTGGAACTTTCCCATGATCCAGATGAATTCCAGCGTGTAATCTGGAATCATTTTGACCAATGAGCGTCGGGCCTCCGTGATTTGACCGGAATCGACAGGCTGCCAGCGAGCTCCCGCTTTCGCCAGAAGAAAAATCCCTTTCATGTGCTGTCGGGCACGGTCGTCGTCGATGTCTCGATTCTGGCGTTGGTACTCACCATCGATGTTGAACGTCGTTCCCCAGGAGAGATATTGAAGATAGGACTGGATTGCCGAACAGCCCCCATTTTCTTGGTCATTGGGAGAGACCCCGATTTTCAATAGTTTGCTGACCAGTGGGAGACCTTCCTCACAACTGGCAGACCACTTTAAGACCTGTTGCAACACAGGATGATCTGGCTGAAGTAGAATCCCTCGAAGATTGAAAATCTGGAAATGTCGATGCAGAGCAGCGTAGACCAGTGCCGCCGTTCCTTCATCGTGTTCTTCCCCGTCGTCAGGCCAGTCTGAACTCTCGTCGTAAGGGTCGGCCCCGGCCCAGAGGAGCAATGACACCCATTTCGAATCCCCTTCGCGACAATGGTGCCGGAGAGCGATATTCGCCTGTTTCTGCAGATGGGGAAATTGTTCGCCGTAGCGTTTCAAGATGCGTAGAACGGTTCGGATCCGATTTTTGAGCGCCTCTGCGACGGGATAATCCGTTTTCACATCAGCCCCACGGTCGATGAAGAACTCCATGATTTCCGGATCCCAGGTTTCAAAGACGTCTCGCATGCGGATCGCTTTGGGATCGTAACCGTGTGCTACAAGGAGTTGGACCAGATCCAGCCGCCGCAATTTCAGGACCCGATCCATGGGACCGTTCCATTTGTCGGCCTGAATGTCGGCTCCTCCTTTCAGCAACACTTCAACCAGGCTGTGAAAACCCCGTTCGAAGGCAATCTCAAGGGGAGTTTGAGGCTGAATCCCTTTGCGAGTCGCAGGAGGGGGATTAACCGGTTTGCCAGCGGCGATCCATTCCTGAACGGCAAACAACTTCCCTTCGCGGCAAAGTTCGGTCAGAACTCGGATTTGAATTTCGGCTTCCGTCGGAGGTGTTTTGGAGGCTTTCTTACCACCTCGGGATGTAACCTCGGCCATGGCCTGCCTCTTCTTCTACGAATTCATCAAGGAGACTCGGTGGACTTTCTGTCAATGGGTCCAATCGATCCGCATGGGTAGAAGCCCATACGATCCAGTCATTCAGCGTTGCGTCGGTCTGGATGTCCTGACCCGTCAACAGCACCTTTTCACGGACGGCCTGAATGTATTTTCTCAGATTCCGACTTTGCTCCCATCGTTTGGCCTCCTCTAGGAGGGCGTCGAGTCGGGTACGTTCTGCCTGAATGGCGGCACGTTTTAAGGCCCGCTGTTCCGCCAGTTCTTGCCGCCGTTTTACCGCCTCTCGTTGAGCCTCTTCCTTGCGCCGGGTTTCTTCTTCGTGTTGCTTGATCCTGGCTGCAACGATCATCAGGCCGGCAATGACCTGTTCCAGACAGGTTTCCAATAAACGCTTTGGAGTGTCTCGCCACGTCTGGCGGCAGCCTTGCAGCCAGTAACGTCCCGCATCCGCAATTTTGAAAGCCAGGCGTCCTGAAGGAACCCGTTTGGCCCGAAAATGACTGTGCCGGAAGTGGTAAGATTCGCCATCGGCAACATCGTCCTCTTCCTCACGAAGCGTTTCCATTTCTTCCACAATTTCGAAACGGACAGAGATGCCCAGAAGAGTTACAGTGGGTCCAGGAAGAACCTGATGATTTTGATGTTCCAAAGCGCGGAGCACGGCATCCATGAGCAGCAAGGCGCGTCGCAGTTGCCCCTTTGAGACCCGCAGTTCCAGTGCAGCGTCTTGAGGGAGAACCAAAATCCCTTCGGAAGTTCGCTCTGCGATCTGAAACTGCTCTCGAGCCTGTTCGATGAGGGGATGCGCTCCCCGCAAATGATCACGTAACTCGATGGAAATACGATTACCCTCAAGCCGGGCGACTTCCTCTTCAAGATCTTTGCTCAAAGTGCTACCGGCATCCGACCGATGGATCTCAATCGTCTGGTCTGCTTCCGGATCGGGCAACGGAACCTGATGAGGAGTTTGCCCTGCCGACTTTTTTGCCCAATACCCGCGAGGCGGGCAGGGGATCTTGTGTTTCCGACAAACCTTGGCCAGGCCGACGTCGGAGATTCCGAACTCCCTGGCCAGTTGTCGCATTGGTTCCGACCACACTCTTTGATAGAGCAACTGTCGGGTGATCGACGTTGAATGCATCTCGTCGCCTCCAAAATGGAATGACCGATCTTTTCGGTCTTCCATCATCTACTGCAATCAGCAACCGTATTAGATTCTTCCAGTTTTTCGGAGTCATCTGCAGGCATCTGATCGATCCGTAGGAAGTTCGTCTGGTCATCCCATGATCGGCACGCATCCTTGCTTCCGCGATGAGATCGCGTTCAGGATGGCGAGAAGCGTGATGTTTGCTCAGGGTTTCAGGATAGTCTTTCTTAAATAAGTCGACGATGGCAATCGTTCTGCTGAAAGATGAATCTTGAGCGAACTAGTAAATCGGCCATCCTGCGGCGTTGGAAAATCTTAGGGCCAAGTCGAGATCGATCGAAACGGCGGTACCAATTGTACTTGTTTGTTATGCAAGTTGGTTGAGTTTTTGCAGATGAACCAAACTCCTCTTGCACTTCGTCCGGTGGTTTTCGGAGAGTGATCGATGCTGTCGTAGCAGCCAAATCGCATTTTATTATCCATAGAGTTATTGGTGTTTTGTTAAACTGGAGCGAAGGCTTTATTGATGGATCAAGGCCGGTCACCGCGATTGCAGACAGCCATCGCCCGCCGGTAGTCGATTCGCAGTGAAGTATGCTGCTGCGGGCACTGATGCTGTCGACGCAACAGAAGATGATTTGTCCTGCCTGGAGTGAGGGGCGGTAACGGCAGTCGCCGACACACGGTCAAATGTCTCGTGATCTATCGGGTTGGATTGAGGACAAGTTGCTCTTTCCAGTGCCCGCGCAGTGCGTGTTTCGATTGATGAAAGACTCATTTCCGCGTGGCGAGAACGGGCAGGCGTTTCGGACTATTTTGTCTCCTTCTTTACCCCGCTGACTATCGCATCGAGGTGAGTCGCCAACCTGCAGAGATTTCTGTTTGGATGATCGCCATTCGCTCGGCAGCCCAGGTCGGCCGCCGACTGCTGGCATTTTCATCCTGATTGAGTACGTTGTCCTGGCATCCCCACAATTCAGTTTCATTGAACGGATGCGGTGGGCAGTAACTGGGGATTCCGGCCAGTCGCCATGCCCGTGCCGACAGCTCAATATCTTCGCCATTACGATCCGTTGCCAGTCGATCTGCGAAGAGAAATCGGAGCCATTCCGGCTTCGTGAACCAAACTTGTCCCACATAATCGACTTCTTGAGTGAAGTCTGAGGGGGAAATCCAGCCTAGTCGTTCGCGGTGACGATAATCCTGGGAATTCTGTATCCCCTTTAACCGCGTACCGTGTGTCCCCAGAATGCCAGGTGAGTGAGAGAACGTCCGCAGGCAATTTTCAAACCAACGTGAACCGGGAATGGCATCGTCATCAAAGATGGCAACAAAATCCGTCTGAGCCGCCAAGGCAACCGCAAAACGAAAATGATAGAAGCTGTTCGGAGTACATTCGATGACCCGGTCGAACCCGCTGCAATGAATCTCCTGAGACAGCTCCAGTGACGGCTCCTGCACAAAGCACCAGAGAGCGTCTGGAGGAAGACTTTGGCATCGAATGGCCTGAAGTTGGCGTTGCAGTGTGTAAGGACGACGGTAAACCGTGAGCAATGCGGTAATTCGATTCATGATGCCGAGTGAATTTCTATTGGGATGCCGAACGGAGAAGTGACCGGGGTCCGCATCCAATCGAGGTGGGGCATTGCGATTATGACGGTTCCTTGAGCTCATTCTGGTATGAGGCCGGAGATGCTGTTGTGCGAAGCAACGTACCAACGGGCACCAGAGGTGATTGCAGAAAGAATTGCTTAGGTTTGGCAGGACACATCTCGCAAGAGGGTTCGTCTTCACGAGCCAGAAATTCTGCCAACTCATTATCTGTGCATGTTTCGGATAACGGTTGATAGTTGAGATACCGGTTCCATTCCGGCCGCAACCCGTGCCGCTTCTGCTGCAGTCCCAGATAAGCAAGCGGTGGGCATTTCCAAAGCATCCCCTCGTGCAGCTGAACACACCACCTGGCTCGGCAATGATTCCAGGAAGCCCGTTGATCACGATCGGAAAAGGGAGTCATTTCCGGACCCCAGCCGTGATAGCGGCGCGTCCAGGTTCCTTCCGAAGGCCGCCAATGGACTTTGATCTGATATTGCTGGATCCAATCCTCCACAAGCGCTTTTGCTGGAGCCAAACGCTGTTCATATTCGACGGAATCGAAGTGAATTGAGAGATGCAGTGACACATTCGCCTGAGCTAACGCCAAGGGGAGTTGGGGATCATGACGTGGCAGGAGAAAACCATTGGTCACGAGGATAATATGGGAGTCTCTCCAGTATTGCCTTGTCAGCAGGACAAGCTGCGCAAGATCTTTGTTCAGCGTCGGTTCGCCCCCCAAGAGAGAAAACTGCTCGGGACGAAGTCGAGGAGACCAGATTCGATACCAGTCTTCGGCTGTTTTCAGGGACAACAGTCCCGTATGAGCCTGATTGCTGAAGTGCGCACAGCTTTCACAGGTCAGGTTACAACTGTGAGCGACATGGATCTCCAAATTTTTGCAAATCGCAGTCACGGCAAGAGCTCCCTTGCATCAAATTGTTCACCAAGGAAGCTCTGACTGGTTCGGCTGAATCGCGGTTCCTGATTTGGCCAAATCGAAGACGTTGCGCCGATGTGAGCCGCCAGGGATGGTGCGTAGTAACAAACACGACGCTCGTTCTCCAACGCCCACCTTCCAACAACAGCGTCAATGTTGCACAGCCCTTTGCGCCGCCCTTTCAACCGATGATCCGCAACCGAAGTGTCGAGCAATATCGCCCTCGCCGCCTCTGGTGTGAAAATAAAGGTGAGAGCTCCGACCAGCCCAAAACCTTCAGTGACATCATGTGGGCCCAAATTGTGGAGGCCTTTATCTGCATGATAGATCGACGGACAATAGAGGGAGACAACACCAAGCCGCCCGGAGGGCCAGAGAGTCCCTTCCAGAAACGCTCTGCAGTTGCGAGAGAACAAAACATCGTCCTGAATAAGAAAATAGGCGTCTGCCAGAGGATCTTTCAGGACCAGTTCAGAAAGGGCTAAGTACCAGTTCGGCCAGGCTCCCAGTCGGATGCCTCGTCGCGTGACAGGAAACCCGTCGGGGACGACGCAGTCTGGCTCTGCAAAGAGATGCGGAGACTCCCACCCTGCATTTGCAAGACTGTGCAACGTCCGCTCTAAAGTCGGCAGCTCGCGGGGAGCTGTCGTGACACCCACCGACCATTTCCACGGCGTTTGTTCCTTGATTTTCAAGGAGACTGAACTCTGCGGCCGAGGAATGCCTTCTGTTAGTTCCTCTGAAACCGGACCTGAGACCAGAGGGGAAGGAAGACGCTGTGCCGCCGACCTGACCAACGTCACGGGGGCAATGCGAGTCTCTCCCTCAAGTGGAGGGGCAGCCCGTGGCTGGATCCCGGAATCTTCGGACGATGGGAGAGGCGGAGAATTTGGATTGGCGGGAGACCAGTGCATCAATTCCACTCTTGAATACATGGGGGTGAATGGCTGCGCCCTTCGTTGATGTCGATTATCCGATCACTCGGGCTCGATTGAGTGCTCTTAACACGGTGTCGACGATCCGTTCTGTGGAAAATCGTTCGACTGCCATGGCTCGAATCTGGTGGCGATCGAGGGCCTGAGCCTGAGTGATGGCCAGCAGGTATTCTGCCAGCGCACTGCCATCGTCTTCGGTCTGAATGCAGGAGGCCCCGGGAGGAAGTCGTCGGACGAGGAATCCATTTTCTCCAGACTGCACGAAAGCAGCCGCCGTCCGGACTCCAACCGTCGGGCACCCGGCCAGCAGGATTTCCTGCAGCGCGAGAGGTCCATGATCATCATCCGCCAGATAGGCGCAAGCGCGTGACTGTCTCGCTGCCTGAAACAACTGTTCCCGCTGATAATGACCATAATGGATCTGGAGATGTCGTGGATAAAGAGTCGCGAGATGTTCCAGTAATTGCGGGCGGTGCCCATTCTTGGCATAGATCAGCAGGTCATATTTCGCTGGCAAGGGTTCTCCAGGCCAGGGAGATATCGGATAGGGCCAGAGCTCAATGGGGGACACATTCGTCGCGCGACGATGGGCGGCAATGTGGTCTCGATACCAGGCACTATGACAGAACATCGCCCTGCAGGAGGGAGCATCCAACAACGTGCATTCGTCAGCATCGATCCGGGGGGAGTGCGAATCCATGAACAGCATGTTCGGCCCCTGAACGAAGGGCTCTCCCTGCCGAGCCCACCAAGCAGCATAGCTGCGATCACCCCAGTTCCAGAACCAGGGCAACGCTCCTTGACTGGCGGGCAACGGACGAATGGACAACCAGTCGAGCCCTGAGTCGATCCGTTTTCTGAGTGCAGCCTGCAGGGCACTCATGCCATTCTGGGGACCGTTTGCTCCAGCCCCGTGAACCGGACCAATCAGTTCTACAGGTCGGCCCCCATCGGAGGAATTCACGGCTGGGCCAAACGAGTACCATCTCTGCACCGGCAGCTCGGTAAAATTTTTGGGCCAATGAATATGAACCGTCTCCTGGGGTTTGCCCACTTGCCGTTGCAGGGCCGCATATCCGCGATCATCCAGGTCACTGACATGATAAGACTGATTGTGGTATCGGACGAGAAAGAACGGAGGAGCAAACTGACAGGGATCGCAGATTTTGACACCGGCCTGAACCAGCCGGGCAGCGAACTCCTGATCTTCTCCGTTGTTCACAGGGCCATAGCCCCGGACTCGATCAAAGGCCTTGCGGCGAAAAGCCCAGCTGGCATGATAGAGTCCCTCCGTCGGGCTCTCCCGCAAACCTGTCGCCGTTTCAGACAGCACCAGACTCGGACGGGACCACTCTGCCTGTTTCAGAGCCTGCGCCTGCGTCGAAAACCAGTGGGGAAGATAAATATCATCATCATCGGCAACGAGAAACCCTTCCACATCCGGCGAGGCCAGTGCAGCACAGGCATTGCGTTTCTCTCCCAATGTGCGAAATCGCCGGGCAATGGAGATCAACCGCCAGCCATCTCCTTCCTGATTTCGATACTGCCCCGCATCATCAAGTATGATTAATTCTCGATGTCGTGCCGGATAGTCCTGCCGCAGAAAGCTCTCGATGAGCTGTCCCAGCGTATGGGGACGCAGGTAGGTGCAGCAGAGTGCGGCGAGCTTCATCGTCTTGGGTGACTCCTGAGCAAGTGAAAATCGATTGGCTGGTCAAAAATTAAGGCCGGGACATGACGCGAACGCTCGCAATGGAGTTGATGTCACGACACACCTCAAAACGGGGACGTAACACCGCGTTAACCTGCAACCGAGATCGGCAGAGTTTCCTGTCGATCAAAACGCTCCCATTGGGCGAAGACCTGTGCCCAGGAATCCATCGCCGCTTGTAGTCCCCAGTTCTGTTCCAGCCGTTTTCTGGCCGCCATCCGCATGCTGTTCCGTTCTTCTGCTTCGAAGGCACAGCGGGAGGCCTTGTAGACGAATTCCCGATTGTCCCGGCAGAGCCAGCCGGTGACGCCGTCTTCCACTTCAAGTTGCCAACCTCCCCGGTTGTCCACGATCAGGATCGAACCGGAGGCCATCGCTTCGAACCCGACACGGGGCAGGTTCTCAAAGGTGTCGGTCGTCATGATGACCGCTTCGCACTGCGCGTAGAACGCTCGCTGGCTGAGTCCACCCGCCGGCAGTGTTTGAATGTAGCTTTCCGGCCTGCGTCCAAACTTGGCTTCGACCTTGGAGCCCCAGCCGAGAATCAGTCCTTCCTTGAGGACCGGGGCTGTCATCGTCTCATAGATCCAAAGCTGCTCACTGCCAAATTTGTCAGCGTCATCACGGGAGATCCGACCAAAACGAAACTTGTCCTGCGGACGGTCGTCGATAAACGGGAACTCGGCGGCATGAAAGTACGGCTGGAAGAAGACCGGACGATAGGTCCCCTTGCCATGCAGCTTCTGGCTGACTTTCTCGAACGCGTGTTGTGTCTGGTAGAGATGAAAATCCAGGACGCCCCGTTCCTGCATCTCGACTTCCTTGTCGAAGTTCCAGGACATGCAGTTCACGAAACTCGTCGAACGGGCATAACGTGCGATCTGCGGCAGGTGTTTCAGGAAATCCCCATTACAGAACGAAAGACAATGCAGTCCTTCCAGTGAAGCCCAGTCATTGGGGGTGTGGTACACACAGCCCCGCTGCTCCAGCCGCATCCCTTTGAGGTTGGCGTCCAACGGTCCTGTCGGGCAGATATGAACGGTCAAACCCATCGCCTGCCAGCAGTGAATTTGATGATCCAGTTCCGTATCCGCCCCCCCTAACCGGCTGGGGTGACCAATCACGGCAATCGCACTCAGCATGAACTCCCCTCAATTCCGTCGAATGGTGAAGGAACGCGGCTATTTCAATTCTCTTAACACCTGTTGCCAGGCTTCAACGGCGAGCAGGCAACAGCGTTGACGATTGGTGCTCAGCTGGTTCGGATGAAATCCCAGCAACTCGCTCGGCGTCTGGCTCCTGAGAGCATCCAGATGCGCCCCAGAGACCCGTTCACACAACAGGGATGCCGTCGCCTGACTCAGGAAGCAGCCTCGGCCCTGAAAGCGAATTTTCTCAACTCGATCCGCGACAATCTCCAGTTCCAGTGACACTTCGTCTCCGCACGTTGCATTCCGCACTCGCCCCCGATGAGTCGGTGAGACTAACGTCCCCCGCCAACGGCTCGAACGGGCATGATCGAGCAAGTCGTCGAGTGAAGAGAGTTCGGTTACAGACGTCACGACTCCACTCCTGATAGGAAGTAATCCCTGCGGCAACTGTTGGCTAACTGAATCTCCGAATCACAAGGAAGATCGGAGAACGTCGATTCATATTCGCCCTGCCGACGCAATGCGAACATGCCACCCATTTCGCCTTCAACAATGCCACCTCGCCCACTCAAAATCTCCACCTCAGCTGGAGTACCCGGCCGACCAAGGAAAATCGTCGTCAATCTTTAGAGCAATCGGAAACCAAGGATACGCGAGAAGTCGCAAAACCTTCTCGCCGGATTGGTCAAGACCAACCTCAAACTGACACTCCGGAAATCCCGGGATGTCGAGTCCAATCGAAACCCGTGATTTCTGGTCAATGCAATCGGCGTTTGCCTCCTGCAGCGGTGAATCATCGCGGGACATGCGGTCCCACCATTCGTTCAAATTGCGAAGTGCACTATGTGGGGATTGGCTAGTTGAATGGCTTTCCGTCAAATAAAGGGCACTATCGGGACGAGGGAAACGAGCACATTCAAAAAACCGTCTCAAGTGCTCTTCGGACAATGGACGCGAACATCCTGATGGAAGTGTCGAACGAACTTCACATTCATAATCGTGACGATTGAAGGTGAATATTGTATCGATCTGTGAAGCACACCTGAACTCAAATATCCACAAAACCAAATTGCCTATTACGTAGACCACAAGACAATTCGACCAATAATGACCGTCATACTTCCAGGCAATATAGATTTCAAAATCCTCTCCAACTCTGGTTAGACTGTTTGGGAGAATCTCTTGAAAAACCAACCTACCATTTATTTCAACATTCTCAATCTCCTCATAGATGGGATCTCGCTGAACTTCCCACCAATGCGGCGTTAATCCAATGTCACGCAAAACACGGATTGAGGACAATCTTTCATTCCAGCGATCGTTCATGGCAACTCCCGCGGACCGTTATACGGCCGGGTGCCCGGGACAATGAAAGATTGCGTGGCACCGCTCTGCGAGCGGTGCCGAATGTTGAGTGAGGCGTGTTGCTGATCATGATTCAATTTCCTGATCCGCTGTTCGCGTTGTGAGGTTGGCTCGATCAAATCACCCTCTCTGCATTCGCACTGCTCGCAGAGCAGTGGCACTCAAAATCTCCACCTCAACTGGGGCACCCGGCACCCAAAATCCCCGTCACAAACAGGGCACCCGGCAAAAACAACGATCCAACGTTGTCAAAATGACAACCCCAACTCAAAGAATGTGGGGGGAACATTGAGGTCGAGACACAGCCTACATGACTGGCCCCAGGCAAACCCCATCTTTCCACAAAACCTGTTTATCTATAGTGCCATCGAGATTCCAATAAGTCGCAATGCCGCTTTGAATCGGAACTCCAGTGTCACTTATGACATACTCCTTTTCACACATAACATTTCCGTTCTGGAAAAATTTCCGAATAACATATTTGCCATCTTTTTCTATAAGGTTCTTAAGAATCTGCGATCTCGCCATCGACACGGTGTCACCGATTGGATGGGTAGACAAATAGTAGACACAAGCGGACACAACCAATACTAGAACAAACACTAACGAACAAGACACGTTGTACCACACCATGTGTGATTTCATTCCATTGTCTCTTCTTGTTTTTTTGAACAAACTTAGTGGGACGACCCGCGAAGGCTCGTAGAACCAATTGCGTAAACCGGAAAGAACACGCTTCCTCCACAGTGGCGAATGACTCTTGTGATAAATGTGTTGCTATTGTCGTAGTATTGATTGTACCCAAATTGTCCAGATATTTCTCTTGCGTAATCGGATGCACACTTAATCCAGTCACAGTTGTCTTTGTATCTCAATCCGGGACCTACTGCCGGACGAAAGAAGTATTCTTTGTGCCACTGTTCTCCATCTGAGCCATCCGGAGTTATTTCAGTTAAATCCCAGTCAGGCACTCCGGCAATTACGGAATACACAGTCCTATTGTATGTGACACTGTCTTTCACATCATCTCTCATTCCGGAGACGGCTTCAGAGTACGTCCATGTCTCAGTGTTGAGTGCAGCAATAAAGCAATGAAGAAATATCCCAGTTGGATCTGATGGCATTGTTCGACAAATAAGTTTAAGCTGAATCTTGCAGTTGCATTCCTTGTCTCGATGTTTTGTTCCGGAGGCAGGCTCATCTCCTGCTGGTTGTTGCGACTGTATCAATTCCGAGCCTACACGTGAGGCTGCCGCTGCAGCGCATCCGCAAACTGGAATTATAGGGGCCATACCGGTTGGGTCTAAGTTTGACGGTATAAAATATGTGAAGTATAAATTCCGACCAGAAAAATATTGAAGTAGGTCACGTCCAGTAAATATTCCAATATCACTACTCAAATACCGCGCCCGGAAGTAGTACAATCCGCTTTCGCGATCCAATTCCCTTCCAGTGAACAGTGTTACCCATTCGGCCTCGTTTGTTCCCGGGGAGTACGTCGCCTCCAGAAACTCACAGGTTCCGAACGGCTGGTAGCAGAACCGCTGGGTGACGTCACCGCTGGTGTCGACCAGAACTACGGCGTTCCAGTTACCGTCCTGCAGGCAATAGCGGCGTTCGTCGAGGATGCCATTTCCATCGGTGTCCCGGTCCCGCAAGACAAGGCCATCGATGTACATCAGCCCCCAGACATTCTGCATGGACGCCGCGGTCGCTGCATCCACCCGTTCTTCGAGCACCTGATTGCTGCTGGAGAGGTAGATGTGCCGGGTCTGGTCCAGCACTCCGGAGGCATAGAGCTTTTTCAGGATGCGGCGATTGGTGACGTCATACAGGTATTCGGCAATAGTCTCAGCCGTGTCGTCGTCCAGTAGTTTGACCAACCGGTTCCAGGCATCCCAGGTCGCCGTGAAGCTGGTTTCCGGATCGGCGGACTGCGGGATGGCCGTCATGTTCCCGGCGGGATCATAAGCAGGCTCCGCCCATGTCGGGCCGACCGCATTCGTGATGCTGGTGATCTCATTGACAGGGTTGGCGGTGCGGGCCTGTTCCAACGTCCAGCTTGCTCCCCCTTCCGCCTGCTTCATCCCGGTCCAGTTCTCGGTGGCGTCCAGGTTCCAGCACTGACCGTAGGTCGGACTGGAGATCGCGTCATGGCTGCCATTGAGCAGGCCGCGTTGCATCGTCTTCAGACGCTGCAGACCATCATAGGCATACAGTTCGTCAAAGCCCTTACTCAGTGAACGTGCCACATCATCCTGCCGCCAGATCCGGTTGCTGGCGCGGTCATAGCCATACTTCAGTCGCACAGCATCACTGCTGGTGCCGGTGTTGTACCAGCGGCAGTCCTTGATCCGCCCGAATCGATCCAATCCCGCATAGATGTCCCCGGTGTCGGGATCATCCGTCCCGGTCAGGCTGGCGAGGGTCCATTGCAGATCCGGCTGAGGATTCCCCGCGACCACGAAGGAGCCTTGCCCCAGATACTCGTACTCCACCAGATGCGTGGTGTCATCATCGACGAAGCGTCGGCAATGCTTGCGATGTGAACTGGAATCGAAATTCGTCATCACCAGATTCACATCCTTCCTCCGTTCGCATACTCATGCTGCTGGCGCGACATGAACATGGCACCCGATTTTATCCTCTAAACAATGCCACCCCGCCACTCAAAAACCTCTGCTTCAATCCGAGCACCCGGCCACTAGAACAGAACTCTACTCGCCGTTGTATATAGTAATCTTACAGTTTGGAATGAGGCGACGCAGTTCGTCAATCTCTTGGGGGCTTAGCGGAACGCCTGAGATTGCCAGTTCGCCAAGATCTGGAAGATTACTAAGTAATTTTATTCCAGAAAACGACATTTTTCCATTGCGAAATGCAATTGTCTTAAGTCCGCGATGGCCAACAAGAGCCTCAACACCACGATCTGTAACATTAGTGTCAAAAAGAATAACAGTGGATAGAGTCCCCAAGGTTGGAATATGACGAATCGAATCGTCACCGAATGTTAATCCACTCACATGCAAGTACTCTACGACATTCAGGTCGCTTACAAGACTTATCCACTCGGGACTGGTCACATTGGGGAGTTCAGTTAACGTCACCCAGCGAAGCCCTCTAAGCTTCGATATCGCTGAAAAGCCATTGGCCGTTAGATTCCTCTCGTCGGATAATACCAAATCTTCTATTTCTCCTCCTTTTGTTAGGCTTCTGAATTGTCGGTCATTGATGCCGCTGGAGGTAAGATGAAGAATCTTAAGCGGCATATTTCCAATGCGCTCACACGAATTAAAATCAACCTCCGTGTTGCCCCGAATTCCGATTCCGTCAAGAGTTGAAAACGAAGAAACCAAACGCTGAGATTCTAACGACGGAGAGATAAGCCAAATCTGTTCAACACTGCCAATCACGCCCCCAAGAAACCTGCCGACGGTTGTGTTTATTAAAAATGAAGGGTGAATAGAAATGTTCACCTTCCTTAACCCTGACATCCTAGAATTAAATGTAACAATGTAGTCATCATGACCATCAAAGCAAGACTCTATCTTCTTATAAAATAGATAAGACTTGACTGACACCAAAGCGCCTAGAAAAACAAACAACAATCCAGTTAACAATGCCACCTTCGAAAAAGTTGACATTTTGGGTAGTAACATTCCCTTAAACGTGTTCAAGCTATTTCCTACTTGCTAACTGACATTTCGGATATTTCAACAGGATTATCTAAACACTGATGCACACAAACATCGACTTTCAGACCAAACATGCCAAAAGACACATGGACTGCACCAGGCAATCGAAAGTAGGCCACGATATTCAAAAGAACACAAAACGTGAGCACAACTGAATAGTGAATCTGTAGTTATTCGCAATTACATTTGTATGAGTTTGGGTTCGGGTTTGCCCCAGTAGTGAAATTTGCTCGCCCTTCTAGGATTGTTGGACACGACCGCGTGGCTGTCATGTACTCGTCATTATTTCGAAACACATAATGACGAACCAGTTCTAAGTTGATATCCATACTTTCCAGAATTACGGCAAGAGCATCTGGAAGGATGTCAGCAAGGCTCGCCTCTTGACCTATTCCTATGATAAGATTGGTAGTAAGCCGAGATGGCACCAGCCCGTATTGGATTCCGTCACGCCTGGAGACTGGTAACCCTTTTGGGGGAATCGGGAAACACCCGGGGGTGCAATTGTAACAAGAACGCACTGTTCTTTCATAAACGCAGTTTACATCTCTTACAAATCCCGAAACATTAGCCCCAGTTCGATCGCTAGCGTACGTCTCTATAGACAGAATTATAATTCGCGTTAATCTCCACGTGCCAAAGTGCTCTGACTTTTTGATGCAATTGCCTTTCCCATTAGCGGATTCTCCAATCGTTGGAACTGCTAGACATTGAGTTCCGGCTGGGTCGAGATCGTTTGGGCAAAAGTATGAAGCATAGGAGTTGGCGCCATCAGGAGTTCCTTTTTTATCGCGACTTGTAAAAACTCCAACCAAACTGTCTAGATACCTTGTTCTAAAGTAGTACAGTCTGCTTTCACGATCCAGCTCTCGTCCCGTAAACAGTGTGACCCATTCAGTCGCATTTGTTCCCGAGGAATACGTCGCTCCCAGGAACTCGCAGGTTCCGAACGGCTGGTAGCAGAACCGCTGGGTGACGTCACCGCTGGTGTCGACCAGAACTACGGCGTTCCAGTTACCGTCCTGCAGGCAATAGCGGCGTTCGTCGAGGATGCCATTTCCATCGGTGTCCCGGTCCCGCAAGACAAGGCCATCGATGTACATCAGCCCCCAGACATTCTGCATGGACGCCGCGGTCGCTGCATCCACCCGTTCTTCGAGCACCTGATTGCTGCTGGAGAGGTAGATGTGCCGGGTCTGGTCCAGCACTCCGGAGGCATAGAGCTTTTTCAGGATGCGGCGATTGGTGACGTCATACAGGTATTCGGCAATAGTCTCAGCCGTGTCGTCGTCCAGTAGTTTGACCAACCGGTTCCAGGCATCCCAGGTCGCCGTGAAGCTGGTTTCCGGATCGGCGGACTGCGGGATGGCCGTCATGTTCCCGGCGGGATCATAAGCAGGCTCCGCCCATGTCGGGCCGACCGCATTCGTGATGCTGGTGATCTCATTGACAGGGTTGGCGGTGCGGGCCTGTTCCAACGTCCAGCTTGCTCCCCCTTCCGCCTGCTTCATCCCGGTCCAGTTCTCGGTGGCGTCCAGGTTCCAGCACTGACCGTAGGTCGGACTGGAGATCGCGTCATGGCTGCCATTGAGCAGGCCGCGTTGCATCGTCTTCAGACGCTGCAGACCATCATAGGCATACAGTTCGTCAAAGCCCTTACTCAGTGAACGTGCCACATCATCCTGCCGCCAGATCCGGTTGCTGGCGCGGTCATAGCCATACTTCAGTCGCACAGCATCACTGCTGGTGCCGGTGTTGTACCAGCGGCAGTCCTTGATCCGCCCGAATCGATCCAATCCCGCATAGATGTCCCCGGTGTCGGGATCATCCGTCCCGGTCAGGCTGGCGAGGGTCCATTGCAGATCCGGCTGAGGATTCCCCGCGACCACGAAGGAGCCTTGCCCCAGATACTCGTACTCCACCAGATGCGTGGTGTCATCATCGACAATCGCCGCAATCCGGGAGGCGGAATCGTTGATTTCGTCCGCAGCCCCATAATCAAAGGCCAGCGTGCGGTCATTCGGATAGACCATCGCCGTCGGGCGGATGGTGTTTCCTGAACCATTCGCGAATGTGTACTCCACTTTGGGCGTGGTCGAGGTGTTCACCGCCCCTCCATGTGACTGGTATTCTGTCACCAGCTGCTGGAAATCATTGTACGACTTCTGCACCTGATTCAAAATAGATCCTGTCCCGACCGTGGCGTTATCGTAACTGGTCGACTGAAACACCTGACCCCGCACGTCATACGACATCGCCAGTCGACGCACGGCCCCATCGACCCCGGTCCCCAGCGTCGTTACGCGGTCCTGAACCAGTCGGCCCAGCTTGTCGTAGTCGTAGGTGTGAACACAGCCCCGTTGATCGGTGAGGGTCGTCCGTTGCCGCTGACGGTTATAGCTGTAGAGCACAACATCACTGCCGGAGGTGGAATCCGGATAGGTGATCGACCGCAACAGCAGACTGGAAGCCACGCCGGAATTGGCAAGCGTTGTCCCGTAGGTATAGGTCGTCGTCTGGTTGCCAGTGCGGGAATTGACCGCCGTCATCGTGGCCTGCTGGCCATCAGCGGTATAGGTGTACTGCGTCGTTCGATTGGTGTCGTCGGACTGTGCACAGCCACTCCCACTGCTGGAAGAGGAGGAACCTCCCGATTGGTAGTTCTCGACCGTCGATGTTTGACGCCCCGCATCGTCGTAAGACATGCGGGTGATCATTCCAGAAGAATCTGTGGTCTCGAAGACGTCACCGGCATCACTGTAGGTCTGAGAATTAACCAGAATGGTGTCGGAACGTGTTGGGATCGTGCTGGAACGGGTCAGAGCGACTCCCCCGTTCGTTCCATAAGTGGCAGAGGCTTGGGCGCGTCCGAGGGCATCCGGGTAGTTGGCCGCATAAACCACCCGCGCCTTGGGAGCAGTGGACGGATCACCGAGAGCTCCCAACTGCGTGTCGGGCGCCGTGTGATACCGTTGTCGGGCGATCGTCTCGACCACATTGCTGGCGGCATCGTAGATCGTCTCGGACTGCTCCAGAATGACATCATCGTCAACACTGGCGGGATTGTTGGTTTCGCCAGTCGGAGTGTAGCCGGAAGACGAGACAACTGATCGCCCAAGGCTGTCGTAGGTGGTTTTCGTAAACAGTTTCGATCCGGCTGGGAGCGATTGAATGGAGTTTCCAGCGGCGTCGTACCAGGTATTGCCGGTCAGCGCATTTCCGACTGCTCCCGTCGATGGATTCACTCCATGACGAATCGTGCGATACTGTCGTCCCCGGTCATCAAAGAGTGTTTCACTGCGGGCGATCAGAGTGCCATTTTCCGTCGTGTCGTACCGTTCAACTTTGATCTGCTGATCGAGGTTGTCGTAGTAATTCTTCTGGAAGTAATCGATTTCCCCGTCGGTCGTAATCGGGCGACTGCGGAAGTCATAGGTCATCGACGTGACCCGGGTGTCGGCAGCAGCGGCGTATTGCGTCTGCTGTGTCAGGTTCCCATCGTCACCGTCATTCCCGTTGTCATAAACGTTGGCCGTAACCAAGACCATATTGTTGTCGGGATCAACGCCGCCACCGGTCGGATCGCTTTCCGTGGCCCCTTCATCATTGGTGCCAAGATAGGTTGAGACGACAAGACTTCGGGCGTCGAAGACGACATCAGTGATTGTACCCCCCGGCGTGACGGTGCGGTTCCGCCGCTGCATCGAGTCGTACCCGTAGTTCGACTGGTTGTAGTGAGTCCCTTCGGTCCCGTCTCCCGATGACGGAATGTTGAAATACACCCGTTCGGAAGCCACGAGGCAGCACTGCGTGTACTGTGTCGTCTGCAGACGGACATAACTCGATTGAGGAAATGCCGCCGCCCCGGAACCGGCATCGTCAATAATCTCCGCCAGTGTACCATTCGTCTGCGCGGAAACCGCCGAGATGCTGGCCAGAATCTTGCCGCCGTCATCCATTTGCTGAATCGAGACCGGATTGATCAGCGTGAACGAGGAGGTCGCCGGAACAAAATATCCCTGCCCGGAATAAGTGACATGATTGCCATCATCGTACACGGTCCAACTGGCCTGCCGGATGGTGGTCGCAGTGCCATTGAGGTCGATCTGATGCGTGGGCCCCAAGGACTGAATCGTCCGTCCTTGATCATCGACAAGATTGTCCGAGACCAGATTCAGACCGCCCCCTGCCGGAGTGGTCCACCCGGAAGGAACTCCCGTGGCGGTTGAGGTCTGGACGTCCTGGGTCTGTTGAACGACACCTCCGGTTCCCAGTGAATAGACGGTGTTTGAAATGAACCCGCGTTCATCCATCGACCAGGTGAGCCGACCCAGTTCGTCGTAATACTCTTTACGGGTCGCTGCAACACCGGTTCCATTCTGGCCAGTCGAGACCACTGGCAGCGTGGTCGTCTGCTGCTGGATCTGCGTCGTCCCGGAATAGAATGTGTAGTCATACGTCGTCACCTGCCCGCCCGTCCCGTCGGTATTACGATAGACGATTTGTTTCGAGACGGGATAAACAGTCGTGCCACCCGCTGTGTGAGAGGTGTATTCATAGGCCGTCAGCAGAACTTCGGCGCCAGCGGCTCCCTGCTTGATCTTGTTGGCTGAGACATACCCAGCTGCTGCTCCTGATCCGGTCGTCGAGTAATACGTGGTGACGTCGATCAATCCCGCCGAACTGCGGAGCGATATGTCCAGATCGGGAGAGGAATCGTTGTACCCCAGGACTGCCGAGGGATGGGCATGCCAGAGGGGATAGCTGTTCTCATCGTAATGGTAGGCATCGATCCAGCTGTCGGAGCCGGAAACGAGTTCTTCAATCAGCGCTTGTCCCAGCGAGTTGGTATAGACCGTCTTTTGACTGCCGTCCGGGCGACCTTCGACAGTCTTCATGGCCCAATCGTTGATGCCACCGCTCGTTGTTGCGGGAGTAAACGCGAGTGTAAATGTCTGAGCGCCCCCGTCGGTCCGTTCGAGGGTCACACGACGCAGCCCGTCAAACTCATAGTAGTTGTCAGCATACGTCGCCACGATGACATCTGCGGCCGTGAGGGGATTGACACTGTCCGCGATCATGCGCTGGTAAGTCGCCGGATTGATGACGAACTTCAATCCATGTGGAAACCCATTGGCCTGACCGGGAATGTAGTAGCGGTAGACAGTGGACCGGCTGTCGGACCAGCCAAGGGACGAGGGGGTCTGAATCGTGACTTGTTGCAGGTCACCCGCATTCCCATATGTGTTCGTGCCATCCCAGTAACTGTAAACGGCCCGTTTGACGTCTTCCCATCCCCCGGTTCCCAGTTGTCGGCGGAGAATCAGGGTTTCGACTTGATTGTTTTCCGTATAGGAATAGACAAACGCTTCCGTCAGCGGCTGACCACCGACAGTACCGGTTCGATGGATCTCTTCGATGAAACCATCATCCGTGTAGGACTCAACGGAGGTGACAAACCCACCCGGTTCGATCTGTTGTGCAAACTCTCCGCCGGGCGAGGTCGTCTGATCAAAGTCATGAAAGACCTGTTGAGTTCCGCCCGGAGAAGTGAGTACGAACTGCTGGTTGATCGCATCGTGAACCAGTGTGGACAGAGAACCATGGCGTCCGACATAACTTCCACTGACCAGGTCGAACCAAAGCGAAGCCGTTGTTCCGCGGACGAGAGCAATCGATCCGTCTGATCTCTCGATCAGGAACGGCCAATTCGAGACCACCCAGTTGGTGCCCTGGCCCATTTCCGCGTTAGAGAGAACCAGCTGATTCGAATACGTCCGCCGATGTGACCAGGCCGCTCCGAATCCACTGGAGGAGATGTCCGTGGCAGACAGGACAATATTGCCGTTGACATAGTTAACCGGGTTATTGGATGTTGCTTTATTGCCATCGCAGTTGCAATTCTGTTGACCTCCCGCTCCCTGAGCGTCGTTGCAACTCTGATTTTCTGAGTTTGATTCACAACCCGCCGCCCGTGATGACGAGCTGGAAGAGCCGCCTCCACCTCCACTTGAACTTGTGGAACTCGTACTGCCCCCGCCGGACGTGGAGCTGCAACTGCTTGAGGAGGATTGCTCGGGACCAGTGGAGGTTGAACAGGAGGAACTGCTCGAAGATGAACCGTCTCCTCCGCCGGAAGTGGAACTGGAACTGCTACTGGAGGACGTCGAGCTGACACCGCCACCGCCGCTACTGGAAGAGGAGGAACTGGGAGGGGGCGGGCTCGGCGAAGGACTGGGGTCGATCAGAAACTCTTGACTGAATCGAGCTGGAATCAGCGGTTTCTGATGACCTTCATGGCCCAAGCCTGTATTTCTCAGTGGCGGGGTGACACGACTCTGCGGGGGCGCCGCCGCCAGTTGACCGGACACCAAAAGGGGCCAGTCGAGGCCAAAGTATTGAGCAAACCAGAACTCGTCCCATTGTCGATGGCCCAGGAGATAGGCCCGTTCCTCTTCAACGCTGGCTCGCTCCTGCTCGAACAAGACCCAGCCTCGCGCCCAGACTCCTTCCGGGACCTTCGGAGAGCTTTGCGAGAACCGTTCCCGAGCCATCTCCGTCCAGGCAATCCAGATACTTTCCGTCAGATTCTTCCGCGCCATTCTCAACTGATTCGCCAGCACTTGCGGCAAGAAGACCTGATAGGTGGAGAACTCAGACTGAAATCGATGTCCAATGGCAACTATGGGATCCAACAGCACGGGCGCGCCAGCTAACCAACACTTCAACCCCAGATCGAGGTCTTCCACACCCCAGCCGCGCATGCCGGGATCCTGCCCCCAGACCTTGTCATAGAGTCGCCGGCTGAGAGCAAATGCGCAGCCGATCAGGGCGGGAGATTCATAGAGTTGTGGACCGAATTGCCGGGAAGGTTTCAAGTCCTCCAGAGCGACCCATTTTGAGGCAAAGGTTTTCAGATCGAGAGTATAGCCATAACCCACTTGAGATCGGCTGTTCTCCCACCGGGCAACATCCAGCGCAGGAACACGCGGAACCAGAACGGCCTGCCCATCGAGTTCTTCCACCCGCTCGACGAGTCGCCGCACCGCTCCCCGCTCGGGCTTGGTGTGACTATCCAAAAAGACGAGCGTGTCTCCCCGCGACTCGCGGGCGCCATAATCCTTCGCTGGGCCGGGGCCTCGCCGTTCAGGAAACGACAGGGTTTTCAACCGGGGATACTTCCGGGTCGCTGCAGGAAGAGGGTGATCTTTCGAGCCATCGTCCACGACGATGACCTCCATCTCGAGTCCTTGAGTCGTCTCAAAGAGCGACTCCAGCGTCCGCATCAGATTGTCACGTTCATTGTGAACAGCAATGATTACAGAGACTCGCATGTCGCCCAGATCCCTTCTCAGCTCTACACTTGCAGTTAAGACTGTACTGACGTTCGATACAGTCGCGGTTCAAGCCAGATAGACAGCAACAAAATGAGCATCGCCATACATACTGTTAGATGCATGCACAAGCTAAATCGATGGATAAGAATCGAGCTGCAGTAGCAATTAAAGAAATGCCTGCTCGCTCACTCTTTAGTAGAAAACACCGGGAACCAAGGTCCAATTAGGCCCCACAACGGCGATGAGATTCTCTGGTGATGTAATCAGCGTCAGAACGTCACGTTGCCTTCGCATCACTGGGCTTTCTACCAGAGGCTCGAAGAGAAGAGACAATAATGCGGAGGCCAGCCTACAACTTGATTTCGAATTTTCCAAGAGCAAAAAGCACGATTATGCTAACAAGCCGATATTTCATTGACGATGTGTTTTTGCATCATGATCAGGGGATTGTAATTAATATTTACTAATAACCGTAAAAGTAGTGAGAGGATGCCATCCTGTTTATTCCCCGCAAAGCGGCAGTCATCATTCTGAATCGGATCTCGAGCGACCGCTGCAGCAATATGATCCACTGCTTTTAGGGGCACTGCATCATCGTAATGCAGCTTGACAATCGACAACGATACGCTGATGACACAGCTCTTTTCACACTACTCATATCCCCTGTTGCACCTAGAACTCCTTGACACTCAAGCTCAGCTGTTCTTCTGGAGTGAACATGGAGCCATTCTCCTCAGGACAGGAAACGGATTCAGCTCCGTGGTCAATGGGGACGCTCCGAACAGGCCGCAGCTGATCGAGCGAATCCGTGGCGAAAATCCCGTGGGCATCACTGCCTGGAGACTCAGCGTCTCCAGGCGAAAGGAGGTGGCTCAACAGGGGCATGAATCGGGGAAAGCGGCGCCATTCTTCTGGCGTGATTCTGCACTTTGCTATCGTGTTGACACTCGCGCTCTCTGCAGCAAAATCTCTTCCCAGCGCCGCGTCATGTCTGCCGCATTGAAGTGATTCATGGCCAGCTCGCGGGCCTGCTCAACGTTCGGACGGAAGTCCACGGTCATGGCGTGTCTGACAGCTGTCCCCCACTCTCCCACTGTGGCGTGAAGCGGAACCATTTGGAAGACGTCTCCGTACTCTCTTAACAGCATCGGCAACATCCCCACTGGTGTGGCGACAACGGGACAACCACACGCGAACGCCTCCAGGGCCACGAGCGGGCCCCCTTCCGTCACACTGGGAATCAGCAGGCAGTCCAGTGCCCGATAGACTTCAGCCGCATTCTCCATTGCGATCCAAACCAGCCGCCCCTGCGAGATGTCCAGTGCCTGCTGTTTTTCATGAGCCGGAATAGCATCCACCCCCTGCTCTCCCTGAGGACAGCAGTAGACACCAATGGCCTGGGGCCCCAGCTCGGCAATAATTTTAGCCAGTGCCAAGGGCTGCTTTTCGCCTGACCAGCGCCCCACAAAACCAATGGCCATCTGAGCAGGATGAATGCCCCAGGACGTCCGTGTCTCCTGACGAGACTTCACTGGAGTCAGGCGGGAGAGATCCACACCATTGAGGATGAGAGAGTTCGAAATGGAGGACGGAACATATTCACTGCATTCCTCGCAGACCGACACAAATGCTGACACAGTGTCGCGCACTTCGCTGACAAGATTTTTCGACCACGAACCGGCCCCATGGAGGCCAAAAATTACAGGGAGCTGACGACTGGCTTGCCGGACGAGCTCAGCTACGTTACCCCAGGCATAGACGATGTCAATGTTCTCATTCATCAGTTCGGCCAGAGCCTGAGCGGCACAATTTCTCCGTTGGAGGAGATTCGAGTTGACACGGTCCGCAGGCACACCGCCGATAACAGGCATCATCTCACCGATCAGTCGAATCGAGGCATCGTCAGACATTCCTCCATCAGCGAGAACGCTGCCGATCCAGTCCACATGACAGCGGTTTTTCCATAGCATTTCCAAATGTCGCACAACACCTCCCATCCGAAACGAGGAACTGATAAAAATTGCGCGAATTCGGGGTGCACTCGCACGTGTACTGAAACGTTGCATTACTGGACCGGCGGCAATTTCGTTACCTGATGGTGCTCGTCCTGCTCCGTCATGATGAACAAGGGACTGTGCCCGGCTTCGACACGTCTCCCACCCCCCTCCATTGATAATGCGGTCCCAGGAAAACCGTTCCTGTTCTGCTGGCTCAGATGCAAAGCACTCGAACGCGCGCGTTCCTTCCAAGGCCAGCCGACGCACCAGGGAATTTGAAAAGCAGTTCACTGGCCTGATCTCAGTCGTCGATCGCACCGATCTCAGATCCTCAGTCTGTTCCCTGGCCGATTCCTCTCCAGTCACGATCCCCAGGCGAGAATCCACGAAACAGGGCACTGAGTCTTCCAGAAATGTCGGACGGAGAAGACTCTTCTCATCGAGGAAACACAGAATTGGAGCGGAGGTCGCTTTCATTCCTCGTCGCCAACTAAGAATCTGGCTCGCGCAGCGGGTTTCGATGACGGTGACTTCCACCGGGAGGGAATCGCGGATGTGTCCAACGGTCTCCTCACTGTGGTTATCCAGGACAACCACAATTTCGCGAGGCGGAAGCGTCTGGTTGAAGACCGAGTCCAACACGGTGGGTAAGGTGCTCACGTCACCCCCGCATGACACAATGACGGCAACGTCTCCGAAATGTGGTGACTTGCTCGGTTGCGTCCACTCCGGCGGCGCTGGCCGCTCCCAGCCGACCGCCCCCACATCCATCGATTCCCTTCCGTGAAACAGCATTTCTGCGACTTTCTGAAGAGGATTGCGAGTTATTTTCGTGCGACTTCGTCACTTGTTGTTTCAGTGGAGGAAGATGAGGCAGTGTGAGCGAGAACGACATTCGTCGGATCTTCTCAAATGTTAAATGATCAGCCCTCATCACAATTCAACGCAGTCGGCAACCGGATCAAGCTCAAATGACAGGATGGCCGCTCACTCAGGTGCAACGCACGCCGCCAAGGGACGGGAAACTCACACACTGCGAAATCCTGCTCCATTTCGCAATCGTTTTTTCCTCAAGATCCAAGAGCGGGGATCAATTTTCCGATTATTGAGCCACTTCCGTCTGAGCAAGACGTTCGAATCTCCTTAGCTGCCACGCCTCATGCTTAAAAGTGGTTGTGAAAGCACAATGACGCATTTGAAATGCACTGCGCTAGCCAATATAGAGGGAGTCACGATAAGCAATCAATGCGAGAGACCGACGGGTGATGGGCAAGAAACTCGTCTCCCATGTGGGAACTCACGTGACAGAAGCCGAGCTTCCAGGCATGAGGGCCGGGCCGGCAAGTCAACGGGATATCAAAGCGATAATCTGTTCCCGTCATATCCCAGTCTGACGTGCTGGCATTCTGTCGAAGATTGACTCCTCTCAGGAGATCGAGCTGAAAGCCTTCTTCGGCGTTCTGGTCTTCGTGTTCGATGCCTACGGCCAGCTGTTAGCCATCTGGAACGGCCTGGGGACCTTGGTTAGCGGCGGCGGCAACGGCCAGCTGGCGAATGCTGCAACCATGACGATTGCGAAGTTCGTGAAACACCTGGCCGGGTTAGGTGGTCACCTGGGAAGAAAAAGAGACGGCCGCCCCGGCTGGCAAACCCTGTGGCGCGACCTGGAAAAACTCCTCCTCATCCTCCGCGGCATCCAAGCCGCCAAACAAAATTGTGGCTAACACTGAGGTCTCCGACTCTGCCTACCACTTTGGGAGGGGGAACTGAACTGTTATCGCAACGAAAATATCGCCACGAAAAGCGGGCAGTTTGATCAGGACCAGGTTTGTCGTTCATGCGACCAGCGGCCATCCGGGTAGAGTTTCACTTCAATCCAGCAAGGACCGAACCCCAGATAATCCTTGGGATTCCACCACCTTCCGCTGACTGCTCCGCCGCAGACATAACTTGTCTGGTCGACATCAACACGATCGCAGGTATGCATGTGACCACTCAGGCAGAGCTTCACACGGGGATGTTTCAAAAACAGTTCACGGAACTTCACCAGTCCTCGAGGAGACCATCCAGCAGGAATTGTGTACCCTTTGCCGTTATCAGTTTGAGGTTCCAGAAAGTGGGTCGCTGAGAACAGCGGAGCATGAGTGACGATGCAGACGGGAGTCTCTCCTTTTTCCAACTGTCCGGCCAACCATTCCCACTGGGGTTCGTCGAGTTCACAGCCGGACCATTGAAACGTATCCAGCAGGAGAAACGTCCAACCGCCGTGCTCGGCGCTATAGTAGCGAGAAGGCATGTTGTACGTCTCAATGGCACGAGCCTTTTCCTTGAACTCCAGCGGCTGTTCCACGGAACCATCGTTCCAGCGGATGTCATGGTTCCCGATGCAACTGAGGCTGGGCACCTTCAATCGATCCATGACGCTCGTCTTCCATTGCCGAAACTGCTCTGTTGTACTTTCATCAGATGTTTTCTGGCCATCGACCGCACTGACGTTACCTCCTCCGAAAACAAACAGCTCCGGCGAAAGAGAACGGGACTGAATAGAGTCAATCAAGGCAGCAACACGCTGGGCAATTTTCGGGTTTCCTGCGGGAAGATGGGTGTCCGTCAGGAACGCGAACACGAACGGTTTTTCTGCGTGGGACGCTTCTACCTTGGCTTCCGATGCCAACGTCACCCCCGCACCCCAGGCGAAACTTCCTCCAACGATTGATTTCAAGAAAGAGCGTCGAATAAAGGGCATTTCTGACTCCCGGGCCGATGCAAGAACCTTGCTTGGTTGTTAATGAAAACGGAAAAGGGTGCCCAAGAGCCATACTTCATTCATGCCGCACGAATCTTGTGGTCTGGTTCGACACCCGGTTTATGGCTTCGCAAACGGGGGATGCGTGTTCACAGCCGCTACCAGTTGCTGGACCTCAGCGGAAGGAACTCCCTGATCGATAAGCTGAGTCGCCAGTTTATCGAGTGCCTCTTCGAGAGTGAGATCTTTGATGCGGAGAATTTTGGTCGCCACATCACTGGCGATTTGATCAATGCTGAAGGGCTCTCCTCCCGGTCCATTCGACCGGTCTTCTTCACCGGCAGCAGGTTTGATGGGCTGCTCCCGTTTTGGACTTTTGCCTGCAGAGCGACGTTTTGACTCCTTGAGCCGTCCGGCAACTTCTTCGGACAGGTTCTCAAGGGTGTAGTCCATCTGTTCCAGCCGTTTGGCAGTCTGGTCTCCGGACGGATTGGTCAGGCCGCAGCCTGAGTAAAGCAACGACAGCAACAGGCAGGTCCCACTCAGGAATGTGTTTCCCCAGCATAATTTAAAGTCAATTCCCACAGACATCTTGTAGATCCTTAATGTCCATATGAAGTCTTGAACCGTAATAAAAAAACGTTAGAATTCACCTACAATTTCCCCTCCTCCCTTGGTTCCCAAGGCCCACCAGGTCGGTAGATTAATCGAGTTTGAGACGAATCGGACCGATCCATCCATCATGGTCACATGGACGCCGCCAACATGCTCGCTGCTAGCGGTAATGCCGCCATCTCCTTCATGACATTCAAAAGTCGCTGTCGCATAAGAGGCAATGTTGACCGTGTTGGGCGGAAACAGATGAGCGTAGACGTGTTTCTCCCATGAATCCGAATACATCCACGTGAGTCCTTTATACTGAGTCCAATCCGCCCAATTCAGTGGATTGGCCAATCCGTCTCTGACGACCGCATCGATGTACACATCATATTGTTCAATCATTGCGGAATTCGTGTAGGACAGGTTTCTCCGGTTATCCCGATTTGTTCCAGTACCATTGCTGACCAGCGATTCGCTGAGCATGACGGTATTGGAAGTCCCATCAGTGACGTCTCGCAGGTAGAAACACCGATTGGTCGTTTTTCGCCAGTTGTTACTATAAGGGCCGGTCTCACTCATTCGGGACATAGAAATGATTCCCGTAGAGGGCGGGGGAGCTGCACTCCCTGTACTCGCCTGTCCGGGCATTAAGAGGTTGCGAGGGCGTCCGGCATTTGCGACATAATTAAAATTAGCAGCCCCCAGATTTCCATATCGATTCACTTCGGATTCGGAGGGGCATTTGAAGAGCGGAACCTGAACTCGCGAAGCCCTCATTTGAGGCGAAGTTCCAGCAACAAACGCGCTCCAATTTTCGCTATTTGAGAAGTCTAACTGGTGATACAGATTGGCCTGATCGACAAACGGCAACAACCCGCAGTACCACGATTTCGCTCCGGATCTTCCAGGACCTGAATGGTGGATGGCCAAACGATGCATGTGGAGAGGCGTCGTACCGTGCGCATCCAGGTAGTTGTGGAACGCTAAACCAAGCTGTTTGAGATTGTTTCGGCACAGACTCCGCCGAGCTGCTTCTCGCGCCTGTTGCACAGCCGGCAATAATAACGCGATCAGTGTTCCGATAATTGCAATTACCACCAGCAACTCAATCAAGGTGAACCCGGTATGAGAGCGCGTGGCGGAGGCTGAGAAAACGAGTCCCTTTTGAGAGGCACTCTGGTATTGACGACAAATAGACATCAGGAGACTCCCAAAATTAAGGAGGGGGCCAACTCTCGTTCGATAGGTCAGCGGAGACTAACCTTTTCTCGAGAGTAATTGTCAAATGTTGTGTTTATGAAATGTTTCAGTCGGCGTGATTGTGCAGAGCAAGGCCGATTTGCTTCAGATTGTTTTTGCATTGAGTTCTGCGGACTGCCTCTCTTGCTGATTGAACAGCAGGCAACAGCAGAGCCACCAAAATTGCGATAATTGCAATCACGGCCAATAGTTCAAACAGAGTAAACCCCTGACGGATCGCCTGGCGACTATCGGAGGTTCTTCTGTTCTGTCTCATTGGGAGATAGCCCTATCGCTCTTTGAGATTAGTGAGCCCCTCTCTCATAATTCACAGGGGGGAGCATTCCAAGTACGAGTTTTCAGAAAGGTTGGCCTTGGGTTGTGAATCAATAATGAACGCATTGTCAATAAAGTGTGAATTGCAATTATCCTGGTTCTTCTCCCGATTTTGTGGGCGAGGGTGTTTGAGTCTGGCGGGAGTGGGGCTGGTTTTGGAAGCTGTGTTCATGGACACACTGCCTGAGGATTACGGGTTGTTGCTGGGGTTGGGCCGGTCCTGGCGGGTGGTGGATGTGGACCTGTCTCTGGGTGAAGAACCGCTGTGAATCCTGTGGAGTTTCCTACGCATGGAGGGCGCTGGGAAAAGACCTTATTCTTCCCCGTGAGTCGCAGTGCATGTCGAAGAGTCGTCGCAGTTTCACAGCCGAGTTCAAGCGTGAAGCGTTGCAGTCGATGCAGCGTGAAGGTCTATTACAGGCCGAGATGGGCTGACGTGCTTTGGCATAGAACTTTACAACTCCAACCAATGTTCTGCCTGACACGACGAATTCTCATGAGCAGACAAGCGATCGTCGTCGTCGATTTTCAGAACGATTACTTTCCCGGCGGCAGGTATGCGCTGTTGGGCATCGAACAGGCATCGGCAAACGCCGTACGCGTCGTTGCCAACGCGCGTGGCAGCGGCGGTCTTGTCATCCATGTCCGCCACGAGTTTATCAGCTCCGATGCGTCTTTCTTCGTGCCGGGAACGGATGGCGTCAACATCCATACCTCAGTCGCCCCGCGGGAAGTCGAGCCTGTAATCCTGAAGAACTTCCCCAACTCGTTCCTTAAGACTGAACTGAAGCAGGTGCTCGACGACAACGGCATCGAGGAGGTGGTCATCGTCGGCGCGATGATTCATATGTGCAATCGCTACGCTCTGGTCGTAAATCGCGTGCACGACGCCAATCATGACGGCCTCACTTCAACAACATCGTCTTCAGTATTTCCAAGTCCGTCCAGTAAATGCAAAAGGAAGAGGGGACAGGGAATAGCATAAAATGCAGTCTTTCCCTGTTCATCAATTCGAGATCGGCTTCGAACTTGGAACGACTGATTGACCGTATTCAGAGTGCGTTCGCCCATGTCGGCGAACACATCTCACATCTCAGGCACAACTGCCGTTCTGCTGGCATCTCGCTCGCCGAATCTGAATTTCTATGCGTAATGGATTGTAAGAACGCTGAAATCGGAGTACCTCGATCGACTCATCTTTTTCGGGGAAGCGCCGCTGCGCCTGGCACGATCAGCATTCACAATCTACGATCACATTGAACGCAATCGTCAGGGGTTGGAAAATGGAATGTTTCGGCCAACTCGGCCTCGAAAAGTAGGCTGCAGGAGCTGCCTCTACAACGAAGGGGAAGACTGCCATCGTGAAATGAAGCGAGTGGACCGTCGGAAATGGCGGTCCAGGGCGACAGAGGCTTCCTGTCCTGCCGGGGTCATGGTGGCAGCATGTTGACAAAGAACACGAGAAGTCCTCTTCAGAGGCAAGTGACAATCGTCAACGGACATCCAGTGAGGGGCAAGTCCCTGAGGGAATGGCCATTTTCCGTCAGGTTAATAGTCATACCAGAGTCCCCAGCCGATCTGTTGCTCGCTTTGTCGATAGAATGAGAACTGAGGGCTGCCGCCGTTGTAGTAGTGCAGGCCGGTCCTCAGTGTGCCTGCTCCCAAGCCTTCTCCCTTCCAGGCCCACCCCGTTTGCAGGCTGACATTTCCACCGAAATTGAGTTCCTCCCGAAGGTGTCCATTGATGGCCAGAAAGGGGGCACCTCGCACTCCGGTCGGATGTGCGGGGCCCCAGTCGAAACCAAACTGGAGATGCCAGGGTTGGGCGAAGTCACGAGAGAAGGCGTAATCGAGCTCACCGTAAAGACGAAATTCAGGGGTGACATGGTACGAGTACCCGAGATAGAGCGAGTCGCGATAATAATCAATGCGTGAGACCGACGGATGGTGAACAAGAAACTCATCTCCCATGTGGGAACTCACGTGATAGAAGCCGAACCTCCAGGCATGAGGACCATGCCGGTAAGTGAGCGGAATGTCGAAGCGGTAGTCCGTTCCGGTCATGTCCCAATCATCTGAATCGATGTTCTGCCGAAGATTGGCTCCTCCCAGGAGATCGAGTTGGAAACCTTCTTCGGCGTTCGGGTCACCAAACCGGACAATGCCGAATCGGCCTCCAATCTGAGAATCAAGTGAATTGTGTCCTCCCGAGTCACTGATCGCACGTGTCGACAAACGGGGTTCCGCCACGCTGGCCCAATAAGTGCGATACAAAATCCTCTGGGAAGAAACGTCCAACTCCACTTCGATCCGATCACTCCAAAGGTGTCCGCATCATCGACCAGCGTCTCCGACACGGAATGGAAGTAAGACGTGGCGGGAGTCAATAAATCCTCGACACGAGATGTTCCGGGTGGATTGAAAATCGGGAAAGCAGGGGTTTGAGCCAGAAGTTTTCCGGTCATCAATCCCGATACGATCACAATCAAAAAAGTCAGGACACAGCGTCTTATCAAATGAGGAAATTGGTGGGGATAACAGTCCATAACTCGAGAAGCTCCACTTCAATCCATTCAGCAATCTTTCAAGATTGCATTTGTTGTTTAGAACCGGGTTTCAAATCCGCTTTTGAAGAACGTGGTGATCCGTTCCATCATCGCTTCAGCCTCCTCTCCACTTACTGTCAGAGTTAACACATCACCGGGCACGCCGCCCAGTAGCAGGAGTTCGGCAATCGATTTGCAGTCGGCTTCATGAGAGCCTCCCCCCAGGCGGACTTCTCCATCAAAATCGCTGGTCAGTTGTGCCAGCAGCGAACAGGGAACCATGTGCATGCCATATTGATGCAGGACTGTTACTGTTTGTTTCAGATTCATCATCTAGCCTAAAATGACAACATTGGAGACAACAGGGCTGTCTGGTCGAGGGCTTTCACTTTTGAACCGAGGCACTCCCTCAAACACGTTTTCTACGCACGTGTCACAGCATTCTCTGGCGAGTGCACCACGTCGGTGGCACTGGGATCGATGGCCCGTTTTCCGGAGAAAAACTCGGCCATTTTCTGAATCAGGACATAGAATAAGGGAATAAAGAAGATCGCGAGGAATGTGGCGGACAGCATTCCGCCCACCACCCCTGTTCCCAGCGACTGTCGTCCGGCCGCGCCTGCCCCGGTGGCAATGGCGAGCGGAACAACTCCCAGAATGAATGCCAGTGATGTCATGACGATGGGACGGAATCGAAGTTTCGCCGCTTCGACAGCCGCCTCGACAATTCCCATTCCCTCTTTTCTCAACGCCACACAGAATTCCACAATCAAGATGGCGTTCTTGGCCGAAAGACCAACCAGCGTGAGCAAGCCGATTTGAAAGTAGATATCCTGTGTGAAGTTTCGGAGATAAACAGCCACAAGAGCACCAAGAACCGCCAGAGGAACGGCCAGTAGCACCGCAACCGGAAGCGTCCATCGTTCATACTGGGCGGCGAGCACGAGAAAGACGACCAGCAACCCGAACGCCAGCACCATGGGAGCCTGGTTTCCGGCCTTGATTTCCTGATAGGACGCCCCGCTCCATTCAAGCCCATATCCGGGGGGAAGATGTTCTGCGGCAAGCTGACGAATGGTGTTCATCGCTTCACCGCTGCTTTTGCCGACGGCGGGAGCACCAGTGATTTCCACCGCTGAGTATCCGTTATACCGACTGACAATGTTCGGTCCTGCCTGAAACTTCATATCCATAATGGCAGACAACGGGACCATTTGCCCGGAACTGTTACGAACGTAGATCCGTTCAATATCTGTCGGTTTGCTGCGGACACTGGGTTCGGCCTGAAGTTGCACGCGCCAGATGCGACCGAAACGATTGAAGTCGTTGACGTAGAGCGCTCCGAAGTACGCCTGCATCGGCTCGAAGACATCTGCCAGCCGAACACCCATCATCCGGGTTTTTTCCCGGTTGAGGTCCACAAAAACCTGAGGCAGAGTGACACGAAGCGTGGCGTTCAGGCCGGTGAGGTCCGGATGCTGACCGGCGGCTGCGAGAAACTTGTTCGTCGCATCCGCCAGTTCAGCAACCGTTCCTCCCCCCCGTTGCTGTACTTCGATCGTAAATCCAGCCCGCTGACCGAGCCCCTGAATCGGAGGCGGGTTGAGAGTCAAAATCAGTCCTTCCGTTACCGAACCTGTTAACGTCCTGGAATCCGCGATCAGTGACGCTGCAGAAAGTTCCGGCTTTTTGCGATGCTCGAAATCTTTCAGTCGGACAAACAACACTCCCGCATTCGTACTGGCGGCTCCTCCCCCCAGGACGTCGTATCCCACCAGCCCCACAACGTTGTCAACGGCGGGATGCTGACTGAAGAACTCTTCCCCTTTCTGGATCACCTTCTGTGTTTTATCTAGTGAGGACCCATCCGGAAGGAGTACGATTCCCAGAACGTAGCCTTGATCTTCATCCGGAAGGAATCCGGCTGGAACGATGCCACTCAGGCGATACGTCAGGTAACAGAGTCCACCGAACATTAGCAGTGTGACCAGCGCTCCACGAATGGCCAGTTTCACTCCAGCGGTATACCCCAGCGTGATCCAGTCGAACATCTTGTCGAACGCCCGAAAGAACAGGTTCTTCTTTCCGTGTGCCGGCTTCAGCAGGAGTGCCGCCAAGGCCGGACTGAGTGTGAGAGCGACCAGTCCGGAGATGGCGACCGACAGGGCAATCGTCACAGCGAATTGTTTGTACATCTGTCCGGTGAACCCGCCGAGAAACGCGACCGGCACGAACACGGCGGACAACACCAGCACAATCGCGATGACGGGGCCGGTGACCTGTTCCATCGCCTTGAGTGTCGCCGCATAGGGAGACAGATGCTCGTCGTGCATCAGACGTTCCACGTTCTCCACCACCACGATGGCGTCATCCACCACAATGCCGATCGCCAAGACCAGACCAAACAACGTGAGTGTGTTGATTGAAAAACCGAGGAGAAGCATTCCGGCAAAGGTCCCGATGACGGCGACCGGAACAGCGAGAAGGGGAATCAGCGTCGCTCGCCACGACTGCAGGAAGACGTAAACCACCACGATCACGAGAACAATCGCTTCCAGCAGCGTATGAACCACTTTTTCCACGGAGTCACTCACGAATGTGGTCGTGTCAAACGGGATGCTCCAGGTAATTCCTGCCGGAAAGTCACGGGCCGCTTCTGTCATGGTGTCCTGAACCAACTGCATCGTACTGAGGGCATTCGCTCCACTTTGCAGATTGATCATCATCAGTGTTGTCGGCTTGCCGTCGAGTCGACTGATGAGATTGTAGTTCTGGGCTCCCAGTTCAATTCGGGCGACGTCTTTCAGTCGGACAATGGCCCCATCCGGCATCGCGCGGAGAATCACGTTCTCATAGTCAGCCACTTCACTGAGTCGTCCCCGGGTGAGGACCGGAAGGGTCAGTTCGATTTCTTCCTCGGTGGGTCGTTGACCAATCATCCCGGCGGGAAACACGGCGTTCTGATCACGAAGGGCGACCGCCACATCAGAAACAGTCATTCCCTTCAATGCCAAGCGGTCGGGATCAATCCAGATCCGCATGGAGTAGTCCCGGTTTCCGAAGACGGTTGCGTCTCCGACACCCGTCACTCGTTTAATACGATCCAGCAGATTGATGGTCGCATAGTTGCTCAGATAGAGGTCGTCGATGGTGTCGTCCGTCGCTTCCAAAGCAACCAGTCCCAGAATACTGCTGGAGGCTTTGACGACCGTGACGCCGTTTCGCACAACCTCCTGCGGCAGTTTCGGTTGTGCGATGGCTAGCCGATTCTGGACTTCCACCGCCGCCATGTCCTGATCGGTTCCGATTTCGAACGTCACCGTGATTTTGCAGGAACCGTCGTTGCTGTTCTGCGAACTGAAGTAGATCAGGTTCTTGATCCCGCTCAATTGCTGTTCAATGGGGGCAGCGACTGATTCCGCCAGAGTCTGGGCATCGGCTCCGGGGTAAACGGCGTTGATCTGAACCTGCGGCGGAGTAATCTCCGGGTAGCGTTCAATCGGGAGAACCGCAATCGAAACCGCCCCGGCGATGATAATGAGCAACGACAGGACAATCGAGAAGACCGGACGATCGATGAAAAAACGGGAGAGCATGGGGAACGGCTTTAGAAAAAGGGAGAAGACCGGAAGGAATCACACGGCTTCGCAAAAAATCAACGAGGAGTCGGGATCACCGGAGCCCCTGGCCGTAGCATCATCAATCGATCCAAAATGATCTGCTCACCGACTTTGAGCCCGCGTTCAATAATCCACTGATCTTTTCCTGACCACTCTCCCAAGGTCACCGGACGAGCTTCGACGGTGTTTTCTCCATTGACGACATACACGCTCGCTCCAACCGGAGATTGAAGGACCGCCGATTGAGGCACACGAATCACGTTCACCCGTTGTGGCCCCAAGACTGTTGTGTGAATGAACTGTCCGGGAACAAGACTGCCATCGCTGTTGGGAACGCTTCCCCGCACAACCATCGTGCCGGTGAGCTGGTCAATTTTGACATCCTGAAAATTGATCTTCCCTTTGTGGGCATAGAGACTGCCATCGGCAAGTGTGATTTCCAGTTCCAGATCTTCCGTGGCGGGGGTGACAATGTCTCCCTCTGCAATCTGGCGCCGGAATCGCAACATCTCCTGTTCGGTCACCGGGAAGCGGACATACATCGGGTCAATCTTCTGAATCGTGACCAGAGGGTCACTTCCTCCCGCTCCGATGTAGTTTCCCACATCTTTAAGGACCTGACCGATCCGTCCGGTCACGGGAGCTTCAATGGAGGTGTATGTTAACTCCAGTTCCGCAGCGGCAATGAGTGCTTTCTGAAGTTCGACATTGGCCAGTGCCACCTGATGATCCGCTTGTGTCCCTTCCAGAGAAGCCTGTGACGTGGCCTGATCGCGCGCCAGTTGTTGATTTCGTTTCAGATTGAGAGTGGCCTGACTCAGCACCGCTTCCGAACTGGCCAATCGGGCGCGGGCTTGCAGCAGCTCCACTTCAATAGGACGAGAGTCAATCTGGAACAGCTTCTGTCCCTGTTGCACCAGTTCCCCTTCCTGAAAAGTTCGATCCACGATGTGGCCAGCGACGCGGGCTCGGATTTCGACCACCTGAGAGGCTTCCGTCTGACCGAGAAAACGGGCCAGAATGGGGACGGTTTCTTCCCGTGTTGTCATCACCGTGACGGGAAGTGGCGCAGGAGGAGGTGCAGTCCCTGCCTGATGCGCGGGGTTGTGCTCACCATGTTGCAGGTAGTAGTAGGCCACTACCAGAACTCCCCCCAGAACCAGCAGCGGCAGACCTCGACGCACGAGATGGCCGGTCAGGGACGAGACAGCCTTTCGGGGAGTTAGCTCATTCATTAAGGTTGAATCCACAGGCGACAGTTCGGAGAGGCCTCTGCATGAAAATCAGAAACACTCCAATGGACGACAGGTAATTACACTTTCGAGTTTACTTTTGCGAATCGTACAAAGTAAACTGAAAAGTGTAAAGATAAGTGGGCATGGGAGAAGTTGTGAAGGTCCGAATGTCAGATCGCAAACGGGAGTCGATTCTGGATGCTGCCGTCCAGCAATTCGGGTCTTCTGGTTTTGAGAACACCAGCATGGACCGTATTTCGGAAGTTGCGAAGGTCTCAAAACGGACGGTTTACAACCATTTTCCCAGCAAGGAGAATTTGTTCGCTGCAATCGTCGAACGACTGAAGTCCCGGTGCGAGGACTTGGATCAGTTTCCTTATGACCCTCACCAGCCCCTCGAGCCCCAACTGCGAAACATCGGCCAGATGTATGCTGAGATGACGAGTTCAGAGGAGTTAAAAGACCTGGCTCGCGTCATTCTTCCGCGATTTCTTCAGACTCCGGAACTCTCCCAACAACTCCTGGGGGATACCAAACCGGGAGAACAGGCCTTGATCAACTGGATCAAGAATGTTCAGAAATCCGGAAGATTAAAGCCGTCCGATCCCCGAATTGCGGCCCGTCAGTTTCAGGGATTGATCAATACTTTTGCATTCTGGCCGCAAATTCTCGGCAGCGAACCTCCGTTAACCCCCAGGCAGCAGAAGGACGTCATTCACTCAGCAGTCGCCATGTTTCTGGACCACTATGTTGTCAGATAATGCCTGAAATTTCTTCAAGGTAAAATGAGAGTAATTGGAATAATCGATTGCTCACTCCGCACGGAAGTTGATCTCTCGCCCTTCCCGCTGAACTTCTTTCACGACATTCTCCAAAAAGTAAACCAGACAGTTTACAAACAGGCGAGTCCGCCCGGGAAATATGACCGCCTCGTCGGATCGAACTCAAGCTCTCTGCCCAACTCGATCACATCAGGCGGCTTGGTCATGGAGGACCTGTGGCATCAGACCCTTCTCAACGCGCCTGCTGCTGGTTTGCATGAACACCGTTGGATGCACGAGTGTTCGGGAGTATGTTGGGAATGGATTCAAAGTTGGCCCCAACCACAGGCGGCCCGCCGCTCCTGTCGCCGACGATTGGATTGACTCTCAGAATTCCAAGATCTCCAGCGAATCAACCAGTCTTCAGTCCTGGCGGCAAGTCTTTCAGGATCCAATATTGGACAACCTGATTCAGACGTCGTATCAACAGAATCTCACACTGCGTGAGGCGGGATTTCGTGTTGCCGAAGCTCAGGCTCAACGCGGAGTGGTCGCCGGACAACTATTCCCGCAGTCTCAAGAGCTTCTGGGGGACTTCAAACGGTTGCTCACCGTTCAACAACTTCTCCTGTCGCAACAAGAATCGCTGGCGGGAGCCCGCGGGAACGCTGCTCGAAGCCTCGTCGATCTGTACCGGGCACTGGGAGGAGGCTGGGAAATTCGATTGGACATCAGCAGATGTTGAAATCGTTGTTCTTGGAGAAGACACGAACCCGATCCCATTACCAGAACCGGCGATGCCCCTGGTTCCTCTCGTTCCCGGAATTCAGGAGGAGGAATGATGAGTACTCCCGTGCAAAGCCCCCCTCAACAGAGCATTCTCTTGATCCTGTCAGCCATCGTCGTGATGTCCCAGACTCTTCAGGCGAGCGAACGCTGCTCCGATGTCATCATGGATTCACACAATGGAGGCAAAGCAAAACAATGCGTGCCGCAATGTTGTCCTGATGATTATTGCAGCAAACCGCTCCCCAGTGTCACGGGCAGTCCAACATGCGATCCTGACAACTACTGTCCCAAGCCCTGTCTCAAACTTCCTTGTCCGACGCCCAATTGCTACCCAGATAATTACTATCCCAAGAGCATCCCAAAACTCTGTTTTCCTGTTTTCAACCGCTGGTTGAAATGTGTCCCGCAGGTTTCGAAGAGTTGTCCGAAGCCCGCAATATATGGGAAGTATTTGAATTTGAGCACGCCTAAATAATGTATGTGAGTCATTAGCCGGATAGACTTTGCTGGTTCGACGGCCTGCTGGCAGTCACACAAACATCGTCGAAGCGGGACATCGAGAATGCCTCTTCAGAAGGTCACCTCTGCCCGAATCATCACTGTTTCGGAAGGCTTGAATTGAAATCATCTGATTCATACTCCACTTGACAGGATTTGTGATTGGACGATAGTTGGCACACCAGCCAGTTTACTTTTAAGGTTGGACTTCTGGTGTCAACTCGATTCCAATCTCAGCGAGCCGAGAGAACCGCATCGCAACGGGAGAACGCGATTGTCTTCATTACCACGTCCCCAGATTTTCATCGTCGGCGGTGGCTTTGCCGGACTCGCTGCCGCTAAAGGGTTAGCCAGAACCCGTGCGGATGTTGCCATCATTGATCGCAAAAACCACCACGTGTTTCAACCTTTGCTTTATCAGGTCGCCACTGCCTCGCTTTCGCCGGGAGACATCAGTGCCCCGATCCGCTCCATTCTCCGGAACCAGGCCAATTGTCAGATCGGATTGGCCGAAGTCACCGCAATCGATGTGTCGCAAAAGCGCCTTTACGTCCGCAGAGGATATGCCCCCTACGATTACCTGATTTTGGCCGCAGGAGCGACTCATGCCTATTTCGGGAACGACGAATGGGCCCCCTTCGCGCCGGGGCTCAAAAGTCTGGAGGATGCCATCGAACTGCGCCGCCGCATCTTGTTGGCTTACGAGTCGGCGGAATATGAAGGAAGTGAAGAGGCCCGCCGGGCAGCCTTGACCTTTGCCATTGTTGGGGCGGGGCCAACTGGCGTGGAACTGGCGGGGGCGATTAAGGAAATTGCCGGACAGACGTTGCCAAAAGATTATCGGAATATCGATACACGAACCACGCGAGTGATTCTCTTTCAAGGAGGAGACCGGGTTCTTCCCCAATTCACTCCCGAGTTGAGCCAGCGGGCCGAACGGGATTTGACGCGAATGGGGGTCGAGATCCGTCTGAATTCACCGGTGACGAACGTGACAGCAAAGGGGGTGTTCGTCGATGATGAGTTCATTCCGGTCAGGAATGTTTTCTGGGCTGCTGGAGTCCAGGCGAGTCCTTTGGGACGAATGCTCGGAGTTCCTGTAGACCGAAGTGGTCGGGTACTTGTCGGACCAGATTTAACGATTCCCGGTCACCCGGAAGTCTTCGTGATCGGCGATATGGCTGCTGCCATTTCCGCTGACACGCAGAAACCTGTTCCCGGCGTCGCTCAGGGAGGGCTGCAAATGGGCCAGTATGTGGGAAAACTTCTGGCCGCTGAAATCGCCGGACAGACCACTTCCAGTGAACGCCGACCTTTCTGCTATCGCGACAAGGGATCAATGGCGATCATCGGCAAATCCCACGCCGTGGCGCAGATTGGACGTTTCAAATTTGGCGGATTCTCGGCATGGATCGTCTGGGGAGTCATTCATGTCGCCTTTCTGGTCGGGTTTCGAAACCGGCTGCAAGTGCTGGCAAGCTGGTTCTGGAACTGGCTCTTCAACACCCGCGATGTTCGCTTGATTACTGGTCAGGCAGAGTTGGAAATTGAAGCCCCGCGGTCCATCGGCTTTGTCTCGTTGCCGCATGACGTTCAGAAAACGACGGAACACTCCAAAGCTTCGTCGGATTCTGGAAATACAGCATGAACGACAGGAGAGAAATCATGTCGCGACCACAAAAGTGAGAAGCCCATTGAAATTGACGATGAACAGGAATATCGACTGCGAGGATATCGCGGAGCAGGAATTGATGACGTCTGGCCGCGGTTCCTCTTGCTGGCTCTGATCGAAGCTGCGTTCTTAGGAATTTCTCGCCGCCGCTTCTGCCGCACCGTCGGTCGCATGGCCTGAATCACCTTGGTCTTTGTAATGTCACGCTCAGGCTTTAAATTCTTTGGATTCATCAGGATTTACAGAACTCCTTATTGATCATTTGCAACTCCGCTTTAACCGTGCGAAGGAAGCGATGTCTTGATTCAGGTTGATGCCTTTCTGTCGTTCAATCTTGCCATCATTCTCCTCATTTGTGGCAAGATTCTGACAATGAACGTCACCGTTCTCCGGAAATATTCCATTCCAGAACCGGTCGCGGGTGGTTTCCTGTGCGCTGTCGTTGTCGGGATGACTTACTTTGCATTTGGAAGAAAAATTCAGTTTGAACTTGAGGTGCGGGATTTTTTGCTCCTGATCTTTTTTGGAGGAATCGGCCTCAGTTCGGATGTCAGAACATTGATGAAGGGAGGGAAGGCGCTGACCATCCTGATTGGTCTGGCAGCGATTTTCATTGCGCTCCAGAATTTTGTTGGAATGGGAATCGCTTTCGTGTTCGGGCTCGATCCCAAGGCAGGCTTGATGGCGGGATCAATCTCCCTGACCGGTGGCGTTGGAACGACGCTCGCCTGGGCTCCCATTTTTGTCGAACATCATGGCATTTCTAACGCCCTGGAGATTGGCATTGCTGCCAACACGGTTGGGCTGATCGCGGCCTGCATCATCGGTGGACCAATTGCAACATTCCTGATCAAAAGAGATGCGATCCCGTACTCTGCCGATCCGGAACTCGATATTGGTGCGTCTCATACCAAAAGCCAGATGCGGATGGATTACTTCTGCATCCTCTGGGCGATTCTGGCGCTCAATTTGACCGTCATGCTTGGAATTGGCCTGCATCGTTTGATCGAAGCGGCAGGTGTGACGTTACCCGCGTTTGTGAGTTGCCTGCTCGCAGGGATCCTGATCCGTAATCTGACTCCTCTCGCCGTCGGCAACACGCTCTACCGTATCTGGCCGGGCATCGGTAACGGGCTGGCCCTCATCTCCGACCTCTCACTGGGGCTGTTCCTGACAATGGCATTGATGAGCCTCCGACTCTGGGAGCTTCAGGGTGTCTTTCTTTTCATCGTTACTGTTCTGCTTGTCCAGGTGCTGCTGACGGTCCTCTACATTGTCTTCATCGTCTTTCCTGCCATGGGACGAGACTATGAGGCAGCAGTCATCTCAGCAGGCTTCGGAGGAATCACTCTTGGTTCGACAACCACGGCCATTGCCAACATGACCGCTGTCGCCCAACAGTATGGAGCAGCTCACCGCGCGTTCATCGTCGTTCCTCTGGTCTGCGGATTCTTCATCGATCTGGTGAACGTGCTGGCCATTTCGATATTTCTCCTATAGTCCCAGATTGAACGTTGAGCGGAATCTGAGAAGCCAACGAGGTTTGACGACAAAGACGACGATATCACAGCAGAGAACTGACTATCCCAAGGTCGTGTATCGCCTGCGTGCGAAACGTGATGCGATTCGGCTCGCCGCCGCCGGGAACGACTGGGCTGTTTCACTTATCCATCCTCTACGGTAACATCCTCGTAAGCACAAATTCACCGCAAGACCCCTTTTCGGATGGATTCCAACTGTTAACGCTGACTGAGCCCTTGAGGAATTCGTATTAAACTCTTGAGTGGTCCGATTCTCAGAACTGGGGTTAATCACTGAAGGGACACAGCGTCAGCGTTGTTACGTTAATTGAAGTGAAGGGGTGTGACGAACTGCGAACAACCGAAATGAGAGAGTGACGCTCGACGCAGAAGTGATTGTGCTTCCTGGCCGTATCGGGCTGGATTCAATGTCATGGCCAGAGTTGCATGTTCTCGAGCCTCTGTCGTCCGTTCCTGTTGGTCGTATAATCGAGCCAGTAAAAAATGAATGTCTGCGTTTGGCTCCAGCTTCAGAACTGAAAGATATGCCTGTTCTGCTGCTGACGAATTTTCAAGTTGCCGTTCCGCGAAAGCAATTCCTTTATACGCACTGATCAAAGCTTGACGCTGCATTGAGCTTTCCGGTTGCGTTGCCCAAAATTGCCTCGATTGACGATACCAGTCCCGACTTTCCTCCCAGCGCGAGAGTCGCTGGCAGCAGAGACCGCTGAAATCCAGCACTTGGGGAGGGGCTGCTTCTTGCGAGCTGATTTCCTTCAGTAGTTTCAGTGCTTCCTGATTTCGATCGAGCTGCATCAGTGCAGTCACCTGTTGCCCTGCATGGGCTACAGATCGGGGTGTTGATGATAATCCCGCAGAAAGAGATGTCTCTAGCATCGTCACTTGTTGAGCCAACTCGGTTTTCAATCTCGCAACAGGGATCTCGAGAACTTTAGCACTCGGGGCAAGTGTGCTCAGGAGTTCTGCTTCCTGCAGGCTCTTATAATACCGTTGAGACGAGAGTGATTCCGCCAGAGCTTCTTCTGTCGAACGCCTGAGAGAGTCAGAGTAGAGAAAAGGAATCGCAAGAATTCCGATCATCGTGAGGACCGTGATCAGCATGTTCGGTTTTGCCTTATCTGTTGTCGACTTACGAATCAAAGAGCCTGTCAGGGCCGGGCCGATCAGGAACGAAGCGATCAGAAGCAACGTCGCCATCACGTACTTCGAGAGAGTGTGGACGGAATCACTTTGACTTAATGAAATCAGGACAAGCAATCCGAAAATTAGAGATGTCGCTCCCAAAATCACTCGTGCGGTTTTGTGAGTCGGAAGTCGGTAAACCTGTATCGTTATGCAAATTGCACAAACGAGACTGACTCCGTAGAGATCCGTTCTCCCAAACCAATAAGGGATAACTCCAGGGACAACTATTGGTATCAGCGAGACTGTAAGAAGACCTACGGCCATGAGGAGGCGGTAGCGAGTTTGAGATATTGAAGAGTCAGCGAGCGACATTGGATTTATAAATGCTGTGATCAGAGAATTATGCTGATCGAAGTTTGCGATTTGTTTTCCAGATCATGCCGTCATAGCCGTAATGCAAGAATGCGGCCATCAGGTTGACGAGAATCCATGTTTCTTCGTGTCCCCTAGCAATGACGTAATTCGTAATTCCGATAAAGAGAATAAAGAATGCGAGAAAGGCCCCCCAGCTTCGGGTCAGCTTCCCCCACAGATCGAGACGCTGTCGATTCTTCTCTGAACTTGATGCCCAAGTGACAACAGACAGATATTCTACGGCATGAAACACCGCTGAGCAGAATGCGAACTGAACGGTCAGTCTTTGCCATTCCATGTGTGACGTGTAGAGCATGGCCCCATAAAGAGTACAGGCGCTCGTCAGATACAGAAGGCTCCACACGCTTCCCCCCTGAACCACTCGCCACGTTTGTCTGAGCATGAACGCGACTGGAATGAAGGCCACTGCGTAGTCAAAGTGCTGCAAGGCCCCTAAGCCAGACCGGTCACTTTGGCTCCAGCCCATTCCAGAGACTCTGGCAATGACATAGAGGAGGAAAAAGCGATAAACATACTTCTCGATCAGTGATTGAGAGAAGGTGAGGCGCGGTTGCTGATTTCGTTCATAGATCCGATAGATTCCATGATGCTGCGATGCAAAATGCCAGGCGTTCCAGCAGTAATCGATCAGCCCCAGACAAACGAGTGCGCTGGAATTCAGTCGCCAGAGCAGGCAGCCGAAGACAACGAGTACTGCCACCCCAATCACTATTCCTTCTCGGCCAATCGTTTTCTGGCGGTCGCACGCGATCAGGATCAGAGTGATCCAGCGATGCGGTGCCGTCACAAAATAAACCTGCCAGAACAAAAGGCTTTGATGCGATGCCAGATTCGCTGGGCTGGCAAACAGAAACAGGAGTGGCCAGTAGAGATTCGCTATAAACAACAGATCAAGTGATGGCGAGAGCAGGTAACCGGATGACCACCAGCTTCGCCGGTCAGCAACCTGCTCCACTTGACTCGCAAGAGGTGCGGGTGAAGGATTGAGATGACTGGCTCTGGAACTCATAACAACACCTCGGTGATAACACGGCAGGGAGTTGTTCCTGTTAAATTAATACTAATTCCGTTCTGATTATGGACCAGCTTGGTGTAATCGATCCCCAGCAGATGGAGAAGAGTGGCGTGCAGATCGGCCACCTGAAGCGGCGTTTCAACTGCCTTCAGTCCAAGTTCGTCTGTTGCTCCAATCACTGTGCCTCCTCGAACAGGTCCTCCGGCAAGCCACATTGAGAACCCATAGGGATTGTGATCCCTTCCGTTTGATTGATATTCAATTGTCGGAGTTCGCCCGAATTCGCCTCCCCAGACAACAACAGTCTCTTCCCACAGACCACGTTGTTTCAGGTCGTTCAGTAATGCGGCAATGGGGCGATCGGTTTCCCCTGCAAACTTGCGATGACGTTCTCCGTTTCCGGTGTGTGCATCCCAAGTATCTTTCTGTGCTCCCCCTCCAGAGTAGATCTGAATGAAGCGGCTTCCTCTTTCAATCATCCGGCGGGCCAGCAGACATCGCGAGCCGAATTCACTGGTGACCGGATTGTCCAAGCCATAAGCCTGCCGGGTCGCATCTGTTTCCTGGCTCAGATCCCCCGTCTCCGCCGCGACATCCCTCATTTTCCACGAAACATGATAGCTGAGATTGCGCTGCTCAAATGCAAGCCGAGATCCTGCGGTGCTTTCAAACTCCTGATTCAGCTCATTCAAGAGTTGTCTCATCTGCTTCTCATTCTCCGAAGATTCCTGCTTTCGACTGGGAGAAGGAAAGGGAGAAGAAGTGGAGTGAATTCGGGTTGCCGGTGTCACAGGCAGAGCACCAGTTGACCAGTTCCCCTGCCCATTGATTGGCCCACCACGCGGGTCAAGCATCACGACGAACGAAGGGAGTGAATCAGGTGAATGTCCTAAGCCGTAGTCTATCCAGGCGCCCAGACTTGCACCCCCCTGTTGAAATCGCCCGGTGTTCATCTCCAGTAAAGCACCTGCGTGAAGAGATGACGTTGTCTGCATTGATCGAATTACGCACAGGTCATCCGCATTTCGACTGAGTTCAGGGAACAACTCACTGATTTCGATTCCACTTTCGCCACATTTGTGAAACTGAAATTCAGATTTGCAGAGTTTCCCAGAGACTCGTGTTCCGGAGCTGATTTTTATAGGACCAGCATAGTCTGTTCCATCGTAATGGCTCAGGTTCGGTTTGGGGTCAAAGGTGTCGATTTGACTGGGGCCACCATTCATGAAAAGGAAAATGACTCGCTTGATTCGTTGTTTCGGACGACGCAAGTCTTCCGCAACGGCAAAGGTTGGTGAAAGCAGGCTGGCCATAGAAAGCAGACCGCACATTCCACCCAGAAACTGCCGCCGATCCTGTTCTCCCCCCGTCAAGACGTGTTCCCAATTCATAACTCACCTACTTGACGTAACTGAATTCGTGGAGGTTAAAGAGAATGAGGCAGAATTGCTTCAGTCTCTCACTGTTCTCTCCGGAATCTAGAAATTGACGACTCAACTTCATCTCGTGCTCGCTGGGAAACCGATCCAAAATCTGTTGATACGCAGCCTGAATTTGCTGGTCCGATGTGACATTGTCTCCGCGTTGCAGAAGCCTTTCAGCCAGTGCTGTGGCACAAGCGTCAGCTTCAGTCCCTTCCCAGAGCGTGGCTGCCTGAATTGGATTACTGACATCCGTTCGCGTTACGCAGCCTTGTGTACTGTCCGGAAACTGGAACGGTTCCAGAAACGGATGAGGCAATGTGCGTTTAACAAGTTGATAAATCGCTCGTCGATGTTCAGAGGTCCTTACTCCTTGTGATGCCACGTCCGGCACCATCGCGTGGTGAAGCGATGAAAACATTGGCTGGTCCGAGGGACCAAACTGTCGGCGTGACAGCACTCCAGACACCTGATGCATTGAGTCGTAAATTTCTTCAGCTCGCAACTTCCTGAATGAAAACTCACCAAAAAGTTCGGCCCGTGCGGAAAGACTCTGGGAGGGGACTGCCATTCGATAAGCTGCACTGTGGACGATCAGACGATGCAATTTTTTGATTGACCAGTTTGCTTCCTCGACGAACCAGCAGGACAACCACTCCAGAAGTTCCGGATGACTTGGAGCACTTCCGCTCAGGCCGATTGTTCCCGGTGTAGATGTCAGCCCCCGCCCGAAATGCCAGTACCAGACACGGTTTACCAGAACACGTGCGAGTAAACCGGGGTTCTTTGCAACCAGCCAGTTTGCAAAATCGAGGCGGTTCTGAACAGAAGCTCGCTCTGCGGATCTGATCAGAATAGATGGAACGCCCGGGGTTACGAACTGACCAGGGCTTTCAGGGTTGCCGGAACGCAGCAGTCGTGAAGAATTCTTCTGATCCGGAAGGTGTTGAAATCTGTAGGCCATGTCACGAGTGAGTGTCTTCTCGATATTTTCAGCTCGATGTCGGAACTCCTTTGCTCGATGTTCACTGTTCTCTGTGATGGCCTGCCTTTGGAGTTGCTGAACTTGCAGACGCTTTTCTGCATCCTGCTGCAGCATTGATTTCGATGCTGACGGAACAGAAATCTCCAGACGTCCATTCACAGTTCGATTTAGTCGATCAAACAGTGCCGCGAACTGATAATAGTCGTTCGAAGTGATCGGTTCGCTCGGATGATCATGACAACGGGCACATAGAATGCTGAGCCCGAGAAATGCAAAAGAGGTTGCTTCCACGATCTCGTTGATCTGGTCATAACGGTCTCGAAGTGGTTCATCTGGCTCGCTGTCCCAGACTCCGAGTCGAAGGAACCCTGAAGCGATGTAATCATCGTTCGATGGCGACGGAACAAGGTCGCCGGCAATCTGGCGAACGAAGAACTGGTCATAGGGAAGATCGTCGTTAAAAGCTCTGATGACAAAATCCCGATACTGCCAGACAAGCGGCTTTTCACCATCATGTTCATACCCGTTGGTGTCAGCATATCGTGCGACATCCAGCCAGTACCGTGCCCAATGCTCACCATACCCGGGATCGTCTAAAAGCTCTTCAACCAGAATATCTAATTTATTGTCATCAGTGTTGTTGTACTGATTGTACAAAGAATTCTGAGGTGGAAGACCAGTCAAGGCATAACTTAAACGCCGGATGAGATGCCGATTGTTGGCTCGCTCAACCGGGACAATGTTGCATTCTCGCAGTCGCTTCTGAATGAAATTGTCGATTGGATTACGACATTGTCTCTCTGAATCCGGCGGTGGAATCGCAGGTCTGGAAAGCGGCTGAAATCCCCAGTGATTCCGCTCGTCAGAACTCCAGTCGTTTCCCGTTTGAGGTTCTGGTTGGGGAATATAAGCCCCTTCGTGACACCATTTGACAAGAAGATCCCAAGTTTGCAGGACGGCGTCGGAAGTAGGTGGCGGTCCACATGATTCAGGCAATTGGGAATGACTTTGAGCGAAGTCTTTCCAACGCTCCAATGCCACTTCTAAACTGATGGAACTCGTTAATGAACCCTCAGTTTCGTCGTTACTATGGCAGGGCAAACAATGCAGTGTTATCGACGGAATCAGTTGAGAGTTGTAGTCGACAATGTCCGGCAGCTCTGGAATTTCCTGTGTTGAAGCAGGCTTCTCCACCATCGATTTTCCCGCTGAAACCGGGGGCATCTGAGGATTCGTGATACGCTCGAAGGGGGCGGCATCCAGGAAGTGGAAGCACAAAAATGCCCCAATCGCAATTAGTCCACATGAACCCCACAGGACTTTCACGGTCGCTTTTCCTGTGCTGAAGACGTCGGGGAATTACGACTGGAATCGTCAGGTTTCCCGTCATTCTTTAGAACTCGAATCCAATGGTCATGGAATTGAATCCCGGAACGCCATTCGACGGCAGGCATGTGACAACTGACGCAGTCGCCAGCCGGAGACTGGGGGCAGGGTGTTTGTTGAGGTCCCTGATGGCACTGAAGGCAAGTCGTATTGTATTGAGTGCGATCTTTTGATGTTTGGTCGTGCGGATCATGGCACGTCATGCAAGTCATCGTTTTTCCGCTCTCCAAATAGCAGCGGCTTTTCTTCATTCCATACGGTTGAAAGCGAACAAGAACATTCGCGGCCGTGTCGGGGGAAACCTGCGATTCGTCGCGATGGCATTGAGCGCACTGTTGAATCGATTGCTCCGGATCGCGATAAGTCAGCAACGGAGGAGCTTCATGAGCACGTCCGGATTTGGCCAGTTCCACGTGATTTTTCCGCGGACCATGGCAACGTTCACAACTGACGTTGGCGATCACGGTTTCACGAAGAGGAGGTAAATTGGCTGGAGGAACGATCGTGGCATGACACGACAGGCAGGCGAGCGCCTGCTTCCCGTCCATAGGGCGACCAAAGACTTCCGTGGAACGGGGGGGGAAATCGTCAAACCGTTCATGGTCTGGAGTGACCGACAGTTTCTCTTCCTGATTAAACCAGGTCCAACGAAACTCCAGTCCTTTACCAGAAACAGGATCAATAGAAATTGGAGTTTGTGCGTGAAGCCCTGATCCCAGCAGCCAGTGAACAGGAAAGATTGGCTTTGAATCAGCTCCCTGAACTCCGACAAAGAAACCTTCAGGCCGATTCTCGAATTCATACACTAAAGAACGGCGTGGATCTTTAAACTGCGTCCCGCTGAGAAACTGTGCCAGTTCGGTTTGTTCCATACGAGTGGCAGTATGAGAATGCCCGGAACGTTGATGTGCTTCAAATTCTTTCTGATGACATTCGCAGCAGGAATGGTCTCCTGCGAACTGTTCATCCAGGAACTGAGTCCACTGCGTCAATTGAGAAGATGGATCGACTTCAATCGGATTATCAGAAGGAACCTTGGATCGCGAACGCAAGGTGGCAGCCGCAATTCCAGCGACGCCACAGAGAATGAGTAATATCAACCGCTTCACACCGTCACCGCGAGAGCTAAAGATAGAGCGACGAATCTCGCCGCTCCCGTTCTTCAGAGTTCCATTTTCATTACGGAAGCGGGGCTTCCGTGAGTTTCCATTCTGATTCTTCTTTCTTCAGTTTCCAGGTAACTTCGCCGCTTCCGATTTTCGTTGCTTTCAGTCCTTTGCCTCCTTCGGAATTGGAGTTTCCTTGAGAGACATTGACTGAAATCGTGGCTTCATTGCCAGACAGACTGGGAGCGCTGACCACTTCAATTGCGGAACTGAAATAGTCGGCTCGGTTCTTGGGAGCTGCGCCGTCGACAAAAGCTGTTTTGAAATCTCCTTCGTCCATGGCTCGATCATTCAGGCACATGACTGCAGCAACAACTTTGTCTGACTCGGAAGATCCCGCTTCGGTTGCACCGCCGCATCCACTGAACGAGACAGAAAGAATCAACAAGGCAATTGCACAAACCAACTTCATGAGGCACCTTTAACTTTGAATTTTATGCAGAGAGAGCTTTGGCGTCTCTCTGAGAATGTTACTAAATAATGATTCGTGGACTGGTTGACGATTAGCACAGACAACACAGTCTCAGTGCCGGCAACCTGACTCTGAATCAAGAGGGATGAATAAGGAAGGGGCCCTCAGGCCCCGTATCCCCCAGTGGCATGATCGCTCGAATCTTATGACTGTCTGAACACTGCGAGTAGACATGATTTGTCTGCTCGCAGTGAGTTCATCAGTACATGTTTTTTAACGAGAAGGCGGACTACACGGCCAGGTGAGATACAACGGGATTAGAATTCACTAATCACTTCGTTGTTTCCACGAGTGTTAAGTCCACTCCAGATAATGTTGCTGATGTTGTCGCTGACAAATCGTACTGATCCATCGCACATCGCCGCCTGCACGCCGCCTGTGTGGTGACTACGAGCCGCAGCAAACACGTCGGGAGTAGAGTTATTAGAGGTACATTTCAGATACGGACGGGCTGTGTCTGGAATTGTTGTGTCACATGCTGGGATGACGTCTGCCAATTGTGAATTCGGAGTCCGGGCACCCGTAAAGATACTCGCTCCCATCCCCGGGCTGAACCACACTCCGCGAATGTCAGGGCTGGATGAAGCTGTGCTGGTTCCGTCGGTAGAGATCACTTCGCTGATGGCAATCGTATTACTCATCCCATCGGAAATGTCAGCAGCCCTGCTTCCTTTATTCTGTTGGAATCGGTCTGCCGACCCTCCCAGAGCAGGAGCAATTTTCTCTTGAGGAACAAAATAGCAACCAAATGCCCCAGCGGTTGTGTTTGACTCCCAGGAAAGCATGTTTCCTGATCCCCAACTTGCTGCGTAATTCCCTTTTGCCAGTGCTTCAAGGCTGATCGCTCCGCCGAACATTTTACGGACGCGGGGATTACTTGGACACTGAATGAAGGACATTGATTCTCGACCAACATGGCCCAGGTGTGCTTGCGATTCACAGTGATCGCAAGGATTGCTCGACCCGCTGGAGATCCATTCTTTATTGCAATCCGATACGTTGGTCCAGCGTCCGAATTCTTCCACGAACGGAAGCAGCATCGGCAACCATGAGAACCCGATTTCATTGACGTCATCCTGCCAGCCGCCGACCTTGTAGCGGTTCGCATTTTCGTCATAGCAGACATATCCTGGTGGGAAGCTGCCATGAGTATCAAGATGATTGTGCAATGCGAGACCAATCTGTTTGAGATTATTTTTGCACTGAGATCGTCGAGCGGCTTCCCGGGCCTGTTGAACGGCAGGAAGTAGCAATGCAATCAGAATCGCAATGATCGCAATGACCACGAGCAATTCGATTAATGTAAATCCACGTCGAACAGAACCCGAATTCAGCATTCGCTGGCGGTTCATTTTCATGTCAAGACTCCCATTATTGTAGCGCTACAACAAAATTAAAGCGGAATATTGGATTAGGCCTAACCCAACCCTGTTCTGGTTCAGCTTCGCGATCCGGATATCACAGTGACGTTGTCAGACAGATTATGAAGGAGTACTAATTTAGAACTCACCGATATTTTCGCCATTCTGGCGAGTGTTGAGAGACATCCAGGTTGTGTTGTCGATGTTTTCGGCGAAGAAACGAACAGACCCGTCGCAGAGCAGGGAATTCACACCACCAGTATGGAAGCTGCGACTTGCAGCAAAGACGTCTGCGGTGGTGGTATTTTCCTGGCACTTCAGATAAGGTTGAGAGTTATCTGGAATGGATGTGTCGCACGAAGGAATCACGTCTGGAATACGAGCATTCGGAACACGGGCACCTGAAAAGACGGACGCTCCCATTCCTGGATTAAACCAGACTCCGCGAACATCACGGCTGCTTGTTCCTGACATTCCATCCGTTGCCGCAACTTCGCTCACGGCGACAGTGTTGCTTGTTCCATCGGTGATGTCGGCGATGCGGGTTCCCATGCTATGCTGAAACCGGTCGCCTGAGCCTCCCAGTCCCTTGACGATTTTGTTCTGGTTTACGAAATGGCAAGCGAACGCTCCAACGGTTGCAGTCGACTCCCAGGAAAGCATGTTTCCAGATCCCCAGCTTGCGGCATAGTTTCCTTTTGAAAGTGATTCCAAGGACATTCCGCTGAACAGCAGGGAAGGAGTTGGGTTGCTTGGGCACTGCAGGAATTCTGGAGTTTTCCGACCGACATGTCCGAATTTGGCATGATATTCACAGTCGTCGGATGGATTGTGCTCGTGAACATCAACACGGCTGTCATGGCAGTCACTAACATTCTGCCAGAGTCCCATCTGTTCCACATAAGGCAACAACATCGGCAACCAGGAGAATCCGATTTCATTCACAGTGTCCTGCCATCCACCGACTTTGAATCGATTGGCGGTTTCGTCGTAGCAAACATAACCAGGCGGGAATGCTCCGTGTGCGTCAGCGTGATTGTGCAGAGCAAGGCCGATTTGCTTCAGATTGTTTTTGCATTGAGTTCTGCGGGCTGCCTCTCTTGCTGATTGAACAGCAGGCAACAGCAGAGCCACCAAAATTGCGATAATTGCAATCACGACCAGTAGTTCAATCAGAGTAAACCCCTGACGAAGCGCTTGGCGACTATCGGAAGTTCTTCTGTTCTGTCTCATTGGGATCACTTCTATAAGAGAAAGAATCGCTGTCAGATGAGGTCAATCTGCCTCGTGGATACCCGTCTCTTCTTATTGGGAGATAGCCCTATCGCTCCCTGAGACCAGCGAGCCCCTCTCTCATAAGTCACAATAGAGGAGCATTCCAAGTACGACTCGGAAGAAAGATTAGCCGTGTCTTGTGAATCAATCGTAAGCGCATTGTTAATAAAGTGTGAATTGCAATTATCCTGGTTTTTTTTCCATGGCTGGCGCGAACTTTGGGTAGCTTTGGAAAGTCGGGGTGATTTGCGCCCAGTTGTGGTTCTGCGGTATCTTGCTCGTTTTGGATTCGGAGTTGATCGAGCAGGGAGTGCAAGCCATGGCGAGAGAAGTCTCAGTCGGATTGGACGAGGTGGTCGGCGACTTTGCACCGCTGGAGGATCCTCGTTCCAGCGTGAACCGGCAGCATCCCTTGGAGAGCGTCGTGGTGATTGCGATCCTGGCAATCTTGGCGGGCGCTTCGGGGCCCACAGCCATCGTGAAATGGGCTGCACTCAAAGAGGAGTTCTTAGCACAATCCTTCAACTTACCGTTCGGCGTGCCTGGTAAGGATGTGTTTCGACGTGTACTGGCCGGACTCAATCCCGAAGCGTTCCAGGCCGGATTCGTCGGCTGGCTATCAGCGCTCAAAGCAGCGGCACAGACCGCCAGCGAAGTCGATCAACCGATCGTGGCGATTGATGGAAAGACGGCCCGCCGCAGCCATGATCACCGCAATGGCCTGAGCGCGATGCACGCAGTCAGCGTCTGGGCCAGCGAATGGGGCCTGAGCCTGGGACAGGTTGCCTGCGCTGAAAAATCCAATGAAATCACCACCATTCCCGAATTATTGAAGCTGGTGGATATCAGCGGAGCGATCGATCACCATCGATGCCATGGGAACGCAAAAGGCGATTGCCGCCCAGATTGTCGAGAATAAAGCCGATTATGTGCTGGCGCTCAAAGGAAACCAGGAAAGTTTGCATGACGCGGTGGTCGACGACGTTGACCAGCAGATCCAGACCGACTTTGCGAACGTGACGGCTCGCACACACACCACACAAGACAAAGGATACGGGCGCAAAGAGACACGGACCTACATCCAGCTGCCGGTTCCGGCAGCCTTGCCAGGTGCGAGCCATTGGAAAGGCTTGAAGACGATTGGCTTGGTCATCAGCATCTGTCTGCGCAATGGGAAAGAAACAGTCGAGACTCATTATTATCTCAGCAGCTTAGGATTGGGAGTGAAGCAGTTCGCCCGAGCGGTGCGGAGCCACTGGAGCCTGGATGTGACGTACCGGGAAGACGCTCCCGCATCCGGGATCAGCACGCGCGGGAGAATTTCGCCTGGCTCAACAGCCGACCGAAAAGGGCAAGCTCTACAGCCTGCACGAACCCGAAGTCGTCTGCATCAGCAAGGGGAAAGCCCACAATCGCTACGAGTTCGGCCAGAAGGTGGCATTGGCGACGAGCACCCGGGGGAACTGGATCGTCGGTGTGCAGGTGTGCGAAGGGGGTCCTTACGATAGTCACACGCTCTCTTCAACATTGGTGAATGTGGCAGCGACGACGGGCCTGCCAGTGCAGGCGGCGTTTGTGGACGAAGGGTATCGCGGTCACGGCTACGAAGGTTCAGCGACGATTCACATTTCCGGCAGTTCTTCCCTTCACCTGACCAGAACTGTGAAGAAACGCCGCAAGCGTCGGAGTGCGACCGACCCCAAGTCGGACATCTCAAACAGGAGCATCGAATGAGACGCTGCTTCCTGAGAGGACTGCCTGAAGACGCGATCAACGCTGTGCTGGCCGCTGCCGGGAGCAACCTCAGTAAACTGCTGGGGAGGCTATTTTTGCCCTGATTTTGAGGCGAAGGTGGGAGATCACCACTTGTTTTAGGATCCTCCCGCCCCTGAAAATCCGCATTCAGTCGACCTGACAGTCTGCGAAAGCCCGCCACCACCATCCGCCAGGCGACCTGAAAGGTCTACGACGACCACGATCACATCACCTATTCCGCAAACGGCTATAGTATCGCCTCCGGACTACGACTTCACTCTAATCAATCCCGTCTCAATTACCCTGCGGGATGCCGTCGGCAAAGTGCTGTCCCAGATCAGTGCGTGGCGCCCGACACCGAAGGGACACTCGCGGAGATCGTGGAGAATGCCGGGAGCGGGATGAATGCGTAGCCTCGTTTGGTCACAGGTTCCTCGGCGGTGATTTGTCTCTGACGGAAGCGGTCGCGGATTGATGGTATCAGGATTGCGTTTTTTGCATCTCCTGCCCCGGAAGATTGGCACCAGCTGCATTGCAGTGCAATTTTTCAACACAGATCACACTCTGAGTCTTGCTTGAAGTCTCGTCTCCGGCGCATTTTGAAATTGCTGGTGGAGACTATCATTTCCATACCCGGTTCATTCGGAGTATCCCATGCAAGATTCAAAGCATCTGCAAATCTATGAAAACCTAAAACGCTTGGCCCACAACCATTCACTCACAATGAGCCTGCTTGAAGAGTCCATTTCATTGCTTCAGGCCGAGTTCGAAAAGTTGGAGCGATCTCAAACTCTTCCATTGGCTGTTCCCACTGCGCCGTCTCACAACTGGCCCGTAATTGATCGAAACACGATGTGTATCGTCTTTCGTGGGAAGCAGTGCCATTTGGGGACGACGTTGATGCTCCGATTTATCGAACGGCTTATGAGTCAGCCCAATCGGTGCATCAGTATCAATGAACTTCTGCGAGATGTCTGGAAGGATGACAGGGAAGTCTCAACGGTTCGAAGCCTTGTAAAGGAGTTGCGGTCCCGCTTACGCGCTGCTGGTCTGGAAATCATCTCCAATGCGATTGATGGACATCGAGCCTCAGGACATTACGGATTCTTCTTTGATCGATCGCGTCTCAAAGTATGAAGTAGCCGATCACATCCATTTCACATCGAAACCCCCATCGCAATCACATTTCTGTTTGAGATGATTCCAAAACAGAAATGAAAATTGACGCAACGTGTTCTACGAATGGGGGCAAGGTGACGATTCCAAAGACAGATAGGCCAATTCGGGTTGCGCAGTACGTCCGCATGTCGACCGAGCATCAGCAGTATTCCACATCGAATCAGGAGGATGTGATCCGGGAATATGCTGCGCGCCGAGGATACGAGATCGTTCGTACCTATGCAGATGAGGGGAAAAGCGGATTGAGTTTTTCAGGACGTGATTCACTGCAGAAGCTGATTGCTGACGTGCAGGCTGGCGCACCGGGATTCGATGCAATTCTGGTCTACGACGTAAGTCGCTGGGGAAGATTTCAGGACGCCGATGAAAGCGCGTATTACGAATATCTCTGCAAACGCACGGGAATCGAAGTTCACTACTGCGCTGAACAGTTTGAAAACGATGGTAGACCTACGTCCACGATCATTAAGAGTGTCAAACGGGCAATGGCAGGCGAGTACAGCCGTGAACTCTCTTCCAAAGTCTTCAAAGGTCAGTGCAGGCTGATTGAACTCGGATATCGCCAAGGTGGGGCACCTGGGTTCGGTCTCCGGCGACTTCTGATCAGCCATGCAGGAGAACCAAAAGCAGAATTGCAGCGAGGCGAGTACAAAAGTCTTCAAACAGACCGTGTCGTTCTGGTTCCCGGTCCGGCAGAAGAAGTAGCAGTCGTTCACAGGATTTATCAGCTTTTCATTGAAAGACAGATGCCTGAATCGGAGATTGCTGCTCTCCTCAATTCGGAAGGTGTCCGTACAGATTTGGGACGAGCTTGGAACCGGGGAACGATCCGCCAAATTCTGACCAATGAAAAGTACATTGGCAACAACGTCTTCAACCGGACTTCTTTCAAGCTCAAGAAGAAGCATGTTCAAAATGCTCCAGACATCTGGATCAGAAAAGAAGGCGCATTTCCGGCGGTCGTCGCTCCAGAGCAATATTTCACAGCCAAGGGCATTCTCCAAGAACGGAATCGAAGGGTTTCAGACGAAGAGATGTTGGAGAAGCTTCGAAAGTTGGTGGACAGCAATTTCAATCTCTCTGCTCATTTGATTGATCGTTCGGAAGGGATGCCGCCGAGTCATGCCTACCGTACCCGCTTTGGGACCCTGATCAATGCCTATCAAAGAATTGGATATCTTCCGGACCGCGATTTTGAGTATGTCGAGATCAATCGACGACTTCGTGAAGCGAGACCGCCCCTGCTAGGCAACCTCGTTGAAAGATTGACGGGTGTCGGAGCTACAGTCACAAGAGACCAGATGACGGGGTTTCTTATCGTGAATAGTGAGTATAGCGCCAATGTCGTATTGTCACGATGCCGACAAACATCATTGGGGGCACTCCGATGGAAAGTGAATTTTCAGGATCGAGTTATTCCCGATATCACCATTCTGGTGCGTATGGATGAGGCGAACGAGTGCCCTGTGGATTACTACTTGTTGCCGGTTATGGACATTCCCTCCTCGCACCTTCTCTTGTGCGAATCAAATGGAGTTTTGCTGGACACGTACCAGTTCGAGTCTTTGGACTACTTCACTTCTCTTTCAGCCCGCAGGCGAATTCAGGTGGCCGCATGAACAGAAACTTTGATCCAGAAATCCGAATGATTCCAATCAAACAGATCAACGTGATCAACCCGCGAGATCGGGGAAAGAAAAAGTTCTCACAGATCATCGCCAACATTTCCAAACTGGGCTTGAAGAAGCCTGTTACGGTGGCTCATGTCCAGGGAAAGAACGGGAGTGCCACGTACAATTTGGTTTGCGGACAGGGGCGGTTGGAAGCTTACGTTGCTCTGGGAGAAGAGCGGATTCCCGCATTGGTGATTGAAGGCAGCAAAGAAGATCTGATGTTGATGAGCCTCGCCGAGAATGTAGCAAGGCGGCAGCATTCACCAATTGAACTGATCAGAGAGATTTGTTCACTCAAGGAACGGGGATATTCCGTCGCAGCCATCGCAACAAAAACGGATCTCGGAATTGACTATGTCCGGGCAATTATACAACTCCTTGCGAAGGGAGAAGAAAAACTTCTCTTGGCAGTGGAGAAAGGACAGATTCCGATGAATATTGCCATCATCATTGCAACATCTGATGACAAAAGTGTGCAGAGAGCGATGCAGGAAGCTTATGAACGCAACGATCTTCGAGGAAAGGCCTTGTTGCGAGCAAGACGCCTGATTGAAAACCGTCGGTCCAAAGGAAAAGGACTTCGCAACGGGAGACGCAGTGTGGTTGCGCCGGCGGTTTCAACCGCGGAATTGCTCAAGACCTATCAGAAAGACACTCTCCGGCAAAAGCTGATCGTCCAGCGAGCCAAAGTGTGCAAAACACGATTGTTGTTCGCTTATTCCGCCCTGAACCGCCTTTTTCAAGATGAAGATTTCGTGACGTTGTTACGAGCTGAAGGACTCGACACTGTCCCAGAATTTCTTCTCAACAACTTTGAAATTTCAGAAGAGGAACAACCATGAAAACTGCCGTGCGAATGGCTTGTGAGGCCGCATTGATCGCAATTCCATTGGACCGAATTCTCCCTACGAGGAAAATCGATCCCTCAACAAAGAAGACCACGAAATATCGGTGTATCGAGTCCTCAATCAAAGAACTTGGTCTGATTGAACCATTGGTTGTCCATCCGAAGACAAAAGGGGCCAGCCAATACCTGCTTCTTGATGGTCATGTTCGCCACCAGATCCTTGTTGATCTTGGAATTAGCGGAGCAAAATGCCTCATCGCCACAGATGATGAAGCATTCACATATAACCACAAGGTCAACCGGCTGACCGCGATTCAAGAGCATTTCATGATTTTGAGAGCCATCCAGAACGGAGTCAGTGAAGCTCGCATTGCTCGGACGTTGAATGTGGATATCTCGAAAATCAGGCAAAAAAGGGACCTGCTTGAAGGTGTCTGCGCCGAAGCAGTGGAATTGCTTCGCGACAAGCACGCGACAGCGGGAGCACTCCGAGAGCTTCGAAAAGTGAAGCCGATGCGGCAAATTGAAATCGCAGAACTGATGTGTGCGATTCACAATTTCACAGTTGGTTACGCAAAATGCCTCGTGATCTCGACAGAAGAGGACCAAATGGTCGACCCCACAACCCCCAAAGAAATACGAGGGCTTTCGGCAGAAGACATCTCAAGAATGGAACACGAAACGGAAATTCTTGCTCGAGATTTCAAAGTCATAGAACAAGACCACGGGAAGAATATGGTCAGCTTGGTTGTGCTTTCCGGATATCTGAAGCGTCTCTTTGACAACTCCCGGGTGTCGAAATTCCTGCATCAGCGACATCCAGAAGTTGCAGTCGAACTGCAGAAAATCATGGAGTCGAAGAAGATGCTGGATGGAAGTGGGGATATTGATCCATGACTCTTAATCGCATTCGGAAATGCGGCGCTATCCGTCATCTGCAGTTCCCATGTCGGCTGATAACCGACCGATTCTGGGAATTCCGCCACGTGACGAACTTGAGTTTCACCGCCACCTCGTCGCTATATCCGTAGTTTCGAACGACTGGTTCTGTGCTTGCGGAAGTCGATGGCGATCCGAGGTGTAGTGGATCAGTGATCCGACAAGGGAGGCCACCAGAGGTCAGCTGAAAACCTCTTTCCTCCTGTAAAGATCATCGAATTACCAGCTTCCCTTGAGCGTTCCAAACCATTTCCATTTTCTTTGGCGTTGACAAAAGCCGATAGTCGGCTTTAAAGTTTGTGTATGCCAAACATCCTTCAACTTGGTGAAATTTGCAGGCTGCTTGGGATTTCCGAGCGGGTAGGTCGCTATGTCCTTGAACAAGGCTTCATTCCACAGGGGGTTGATGAAGCACCCCAGAGTGGGAATCACCGTCGGTTCGGTCCAGCACAGGCGTTTTGGCTCGCGATGGTCCTCAAGCTGAAAGAAAACGGCCTTCCTGTTCCGTTGGCGGCGACGATGGCAAATCATGGTCAGGAAGCCCTGAGGAGTGTTACTCAGAATCTCAATTGGGATTCGCGGTTCCTTCCCAGTGCAGGTCGGTTCAATACGGACCGACAGTATTTCCTGGAGGTTGGCGATAAAAAATATATCCGACTGGTGACAGACGCGAATCCCAGTGGTGGAGGTCAGTTGGAGGCTCTTCCTTGGCGAGATGCCGATGACGCCAGAAAGGTTGTCGGGCAGCAGAGTCCCTATCTGGTGATGAGGCTTGATCTCACACGGGTGGCTCATGATTTAGCCAGTGCGTTTGCCACGCATTCTGGTTTTCCGAAGGAGGGCCAAGCGGAATAGCTGGTCTCGTTTTTTTGAAAAGGTAAAGCCGATTGTCGGATTAGCTGCGTTCGCTTTGTCTCTGTGCAGTTCGAATCAATGGACAAATTTGGATCACACAGGTGGGCTGATATGCCTCAAGATGACCGAAGGGAGTGGTGCAAGATGTCTTGTCAGGTCATTCAATCGATTATGAATCGCTCACCATCCTTCATTCCGGGTGGAAAATGGCAATTTCTGCCATCGGTTGCTGGCGTACGAACACTTCCGTTTGCCGATCCTGCTGTCTTGGAGGAACTGAAGCAAGAGTTTTCTCTGGAACAACTCGAAGCAGCTCGGGTACTGGTGAAAAGCAGTACTCGGCTCGAACTGAACCCGGTTCTTGCAGGAGATGGAACCCAGGGGGTCTTCTTGCGACGAGCCAAAGATGATGCACCGTTTGATATCATTAACCAGAGTGGTTCACTGAGTAATCATGCTCCGCCATCGTTCAGCTGCATTCTCGACTATTTTACGAAATCAGTCTGTGATGAGACGAAATCGATCCTTGTCGCTTCTTCTAGCGAAGATCTTGCTGTTCTGCGTGCGCTGCAACTTCCATGCACAGCAGCGGCAGGCTTGGCGAACGTCAACGGCGATCAATTGCGATGTCTTTTCGCGGATGCGCCGGTGTTCGAGAATTGCACGCCAAGACAAGTTCCAAAGCTGCCTGTGGTCATTGAAAACTGCTGTCTGGTATTGACTTCATGGAACATCGCAGAGCTGAAGAATGAACAACCGGGCTTGGTCGCTTCGATCGTGAACCGCATGCTGAAAGCGGAAGAGGCCTTTGGTCTCGACACTTCCAATCGTCTCAAAATCTGGCGACCGAGCGAAACAGAATTCCGACGTATCTGCGCAGCTGCAGAACTTCAGGATCGAACATCTGTTCGCAATCTCATCCGTCAGAGCATGAGCTACTCGTCATGTTCTGCACGCTGTGTGGTGGAAGAGACCGCTCTTCGCAATCCGATGAATTACTCCGCCGCTCGGGAAGAGCTTCTGAAGACAATCGCTCAGACCCGGAAGTTGGGCCTCCAATCTTCGGACATCGCCAAGAAACTAGAGTCATTCAATCGCTCGTTCGACGCGAGTGTTGTTACTGCAATCATCCAGGATGCAATGTCAGCGACCGATCCTGTCGAGAGGTCGTTGCTGCTGGCTGCAGCGGAACTGATGGGGTACTGGCACAAGTCGAGTCCAATTGTTCGCGTCACACAAGAAGGTGCAAGTGGCCGCTTCCACTTGCAAGAAAAGTCATTGGATTCGGAGGAGTTGAAAGAGCAGCTGCGCGTTGTCGATGGCCTCGTGAAAATCCATCGAGAACTGACACGGAACAAATAGTCGCTCGGAAGCCATACGCGTCACTGTGAAAGGAAGATCAGATGAATCCACTCAGTAGCAACCCGCTGGAAATGAACAATCGAGACAAGAGACAGCGAAAGGTAGAGGTGATTCAGTGTCTCATCGAGCACTGTCAGCGTCCGGCACAAATGCCGCTCGGTTTTCTTCCCGTCGATAAAGATGTTTATGCCTGTCCCGCAAATCCAGGAGCGGTCGCGAGGGCGCTGAGCGAGCGGTTCTCAGCCGAGGATTTGGTGGAATCCGGTGTGTTCACTGTTGAAGAGCGTGAAGTTGCTTCTCTGGCTCCGACGCTGATCGGAGCAGGATCTTTCATTGTGCTCAGAGACGCTCGGTCCGGTACCCCCTATGAACTGCTCACACGTACGGGTTGCCTGGGCGTAGGAGCACTGCCTCTCTTTGAGATACTCCATGACGGATGCACGCAACGGCTTCTGAAGAGCGGAACCGGAGATCTGGTTGTCGCATTTGATTTGGAGGCCGTCATCATGCTTCGAGCCTGCGGGCTGCCTGCCACACTTGCCATCGGGCTGGAAGCAATGCCGCTGGACGATGTCAGCCGGTTCTGTCAATCATTTGGATTGGAATGCTCCGGAATTGATCAGGAGGAAGAGTGGCGAGATGAGAATGGAAATCAGTCGGAAGATCATCCCGGCGACCGGATTCGTCACCGGATGCGAAATCCGGAAGACAAAGCGAATGCCGATCTGATGAATGGAACTTCTCCCTCCGTTGATTTCCATGAGGAAATCTCTTCCGGGCAGATGGAGCCTCAGTTGGTTCTACTGGGCTGGATGCCGCTGGAGCTTGCTGATTCTGTGCCACTGTCACTGAAAGCCGTCGTGGATCGCCTTCATGATCTGCAGCGTTTCCTGGGTGTCGATCTGTATGGCATTCGATTCTGGGAAATGGACGGTGAACCCCTGGAACGCCTGCGATTCATCGCTGCGAACCAGAATCCTCAGATCTTCAAGAAGGCTTTACAGGATGCCGTCGTAGATGTTGCCAATAACATCGCGCATTTCGGTAAGGAAAAACCGGTGAGAATGGGACCACCGAACGATTTCGTGTCCGCACTCATTCGGTTGCGCGAATATTCGGCTTCGCAAGGGGGGATGCCATTCGTGGATCCATCTCAGCGAAACAAGGCCTGGGGAGATGTTGTCAGATTTCTCGACCAGCAGGTGATCAATCCTCTCCGTGAGTCAGCCCTGGCGGATGATGATCCTCTCAAAAGAAATCTGCTACTGCTGCTCGCCGAACTCAGTGGAAGTTTTCATCTCCGCTCGATTTCGTATTGTGAGCAACTCAGCGATCGGATGATGAATCGCGACAATGTACGTAGCGATGAAGTGTCGGAACGGAATATCAACAACCTGATGGCCATCGCCGATCGAATGATTGGCGCGGCGAAGGCGGTGCAAGGATGTCATTCACCCAAATTGACACTGACCCGGACCAGAATTCTGGCCTCTCAGGATTTCCTGCGCTTGCCTCAATCCGAATAGAGGCCCGTGACCTGAAACATTTGGCGGTTCAGGGTTTTGTGTGCGAGGAGCGGCGAGGTCGTAATGTCTATTACAAGTTGCGTTTTCGCTCTGGCGGAAAGCAGGTGGTCCGTTACATAGGAGGTGCGGACCGGGCCGGGATGGTGACGGAGGAACTGGCGAGACTTCAGGCTGAGTCGAAGCTCATGCACGAACTCAGAACCGGGGTGAAGATCGCAAACCGGATGATTCGCGAAGCGAAACGGGCGATCGAGCCTGTACTGAAGGAAAGCGGATTTGTGTTTCATGGATTGGCCGTTCGGAAACCGCGTGTGCGACATCCGTGAACAACGGGCCATCCGAGTTTTGTTGAACTTTGAGGAGGTTGTTTCCATGGAAGATCATTCTCAGCACAACGGATCAGGAACTTCATCCGATGAATCTTCCGATGCCCCGGCGAAACCACGTCATCCGGTCAGTTCCCACGAGGCCCGGCTGAGCCGGGTCCTTGATTATCAAGCCAGCTCGCTGGAGAAAAAGGATCCGCTGGAAGCCAATCTCGGGTCCATCAACAGCGGTTTGATGCGTGTCGCACTCTGGCTGGACGAAACAATCGAACGGGCCATGCAGAGTGACTCGCCCAACGTCGAACGGCTTTCGGGAATCTTGCCGGTGATTGAGACACATCTGCGTGTGACCCGCCAAGTGGATCGTTTTGCACAGATTGAAGTGCGTGCCCAGGAGGCTCGCCGGCCGAAGCCAAATAAGGACAACCACGGCGTACCGCGTCCATACGAAGGGCATCGTGATCAGGCTCAAAGCGAAGATTCTGGAATCTGATACCCACATCACAGTCACAGAAGTGTTTTCGAAGAGGGCTGGATAAGTCGAAGCGTGTTGTGGATCACGCCCCATAGCCAAGTCGGTGAACGATGTTCCGGCCGACGGACAGCGGATCTTGATTGCCGGTATGGACTGGGGTGGAGGTGCGGTTTCTCGCACGGTATTGACGATCGATTACATGCGGGATGATCGATTTATCGTGGTGTATCTTGAGCATTTCGCGGCCATGGAAGAACCGAATGTGATCCTTCGGCAGATCGCTCAACGTTGCCGCACATTCCAAGTCATGGCGATTGCGGCGGATGGTGGTGGCAACGGCAGCGTTTACAACAATCTGCTGCTGAATGATCTGCCAACGGTTTCCGGGCTGTATACCATGATCTATTCGGGATCTGGCCAGACACCTCAGCAGCGGATGGGGAGACTCTGGATGTGGACGATTGGTCGGACCGCGTCGATTGGAATGGTGTTCACGCGGATCAAAACCAAACGGATCGATTTTCCACGACTGGAGGATTGTCGAGCGTTCTTGCCAGAGATCTATTGTGAAGTGGCAGAGCACGACAATGAGCAGCGCACTATCAAATACACCCATCCGGAAACTCAACCGGATGACACGGTACATGCCATCAATTACGCCTCGACGCTGGCCCGTCGGTTTCTGGATGGACAGCGGGTCTACGGCAACTGATTTGGCGGGTTTGGATTAGCCCACTCACAATGGCCCAAATGCCCGTGACAATTTTTGTGTCAGAAACACGCCCGGTGGCCAGGTTCTATGTCAGAGGCGTGACAACAATTGTGTCGGAGAAAGTGGAATTCCCAGTGTTTCAGGGTGGTCGCTGTGACAACATTTGTGTCAGGCACCATGAATTCTCGTCTGACATCAATCCTGTCATCTCGAACAGATCATCTGTCGCGATTTGGCAGGATTTTTTCATGGTTGCGAATTATCGGTCACCTTTAGATTCCAGGTGAATTTTGCTCGCGTGGCGTTGGATTGAGATGAGCTTGTTCGTCGAAGCCGCACTCCGGGTGCTGGCTTGAGCCCTGCGGCGTTAGGTGAAGTTCAGTTAATGAACCACATTTCAACAGAGCAATTCCTTCTCAACTGCTGTGGAAGAAATACGAATACGGTTTCCGGTTCTGGATTCGGTCACACCGAAAGCTACTGATCGACATGGCAGGAATGTTTCGTGCCGTTGCTGACGCTGGACGAGATGGACTTGGCTGCTATTCGCGTGATTATCGTCGAAAACAAGGTCAACTGACTGACACTGCCTTCGCTCCCGCGAACCCTGGCACTCGGAGGACTGGGTACGCTGTCACAGATCTTCGGCTACTCAACTGGTTGCGGCAGGCCATGAACTGGTTTTGGGGAGACATGGCCTTTCCCGAGACGCGAAGTCTTATGATGGACCATAAGTCATTACAGTTTGGAAAGTGAAATTGATACGAAAGGGAACTGGTCGGGCTATGGAAAGACCGACTGGATTGACGGAATCCGAGGAAGCAGCATTTCTGGAATGCCAACGTGAGAATCTTCGAATTGAACAGGAACACTTGCCACAGTGGTATGTTCATACGGCTTTTAAAGAAAGATTCTCCTGGAGATGACCGGCCAAGTTCCCCTTCGTTAATTCACTTTAGCGTTAGCAGGATTTGTAGACGGTCTGATTCACGTGAGTACAGATCGGATAGTGAAACAACGGATCATTTGCAGCGAACACTCGCCCAATGATCCAGCCTATGAACGCACCGGCGCAGACATCACTCGCGAAATGAGAAGCGGTTTCAATCCGATTTACTCCCACCAGCACTGCCAGACACACAAACAGGGTGCGGCCTTTGGGGTACATTTGACAAAGTACGACACTGAAGGCCACGGCACATGACGTGTGGGCACTCGGAAAGCTCTGGACGCTGGAACCGGAGTAAGTTCGCGACATAAATTCCAGAAAGCCACAATCGGTGACCGTGGAGCTGAAATCAAAAGAATCCGGTCGCGTCCGAGGCACGCAGAGCTTCGTGAGGTTGCCGACGATCCCTGCCGACCATGCGGCCGTTGCCAGACGCGGAATGTCATTTCGACGCGGAGAATCCAAAGTTGCGATCAGCAGAAATGCGAGCAACTGCCCATAGGGCGTTCCAAATGGCTCCGCGATGTCCAGAATCTCGTGAATCACTCGATGCTCCGGGCAATGTTTCACCCAGGCGGCCAAGGGGACATCGACATAGCAAATGCAGAAGATCACCAGCGTCGTGACCGTGGCAAAGACCGTGACACAAATTTTGGACGAGGATGAGACTCTCTTGGTCGAACAGATTGGTTTCGTAGAAATCATGACTCACCGGATGACAGAGGGAAGCATTACCAGATCTTGAAGTAGGCAGGCAGGATGTTGGATTCATGCAGATCTGCGATGACGTGGACCAGGGCTGCAAGGGCCATGAACCAGAAAGCATCCGCGATGTTCTTCCGCATGATGTGAGGAAACATCGTGTACGCTTCTGGTTCCTGATACGTGCTCAAACGAGGCCAGAACGCAGAAATCGTTCGCCGATATTTCTCGAAGTCTCCGGGATGCGTCGCTGCGAGACGATCCTCTTCGCAACGGATGATCAGGGGATAATAAGCAGCAAAAAAGACGAGCATCATGAACGGGATTGCAAGTGTCCCTGAACAGAGTCCAATGCCGAGCATGCCAATCGCACTGAAGAAATACAGCGGGTTCCGGCACATCGAATAGGGGCCAGTCTGAATCAGAACCTTCGTCTTGTAACCTGAGATGAACAGATTGCACCATGTTCGTCCCAGCATTCCGATCGAGGCCAGGCAGACTCCCATAAAAAACAGGATCTCTCTTACCATGCCGTTATCTGGCCATTGGCTGCCACTGAGGAGTAATAAACTCGCGACAGAGAAGCCGAAGAAGATTGTGAGAGGTCGCCGTCGCCGTTCGATGGAGCGAGAGAGTCGTCGTGAATGAGAGGTTCGTTGATTCGAGTGAATTCACGGAACACCTGTTGTTAAGGGGGCTAATAGATCTGCTGCAATTACTAGAAAACTCGTACTTCAAGGTAAAAAGAGAGCCGAACTTTTCAGTCGGACAATCCTCGTTCTGTTTGCTCGTGATGTCGCGCCTGAATGGAGAGTTCGTGCAGTCGAGTACGAGTTTCGTATGGTTCGAAGTCTCTGGCGGGAATCTCGAAAGTTCGCAGCACGTTTGCCGACCATTGTGGCCACGGGGACCATCGGCTCCGCGAAGACGCCAGAGCATCCAGAGGGACCCAAACGAACCACACTGTAACTGCCAAAACGACAAGTAGAAGTGACGCCCCTCTCCATTGATAACGATGAGAAGTCGGCAAAAGAGATTCTCCTCTGTCCAGCAAACGCCGTCCTCGTAAGGCGATAATGCTCGCTCCCCGTCCAAAGAACAGCGTTGCTCCGTCCGTTTCTTCGGACAGACCACGTTCTGCCACGGCGACAAGGGCTTTCAGGTAACAGACAGTTTCCTGCTGTTGAGATACTGCGGCATCATCACAGGCATACTCGCGGGCCAATGCGGACTGCCGAGACGCCCACCAGACTGCTGGATGGAACCAGAACGCCGACATGACCAGCCTCTCCATAAATAATTGCAACGGATGTCCGCTGCGAAGGTGCTCGAGTTCATGACGGGCAATTAACTTGATTTGATCGGGAGGAAGTTCCAGCAGGAATTCCGGAATCACGAGGTGGGGATGATGCCATTGGCAGCAAAATGGACTTCCCAGATGGCGGCTGATCAGGAGTCGTACGGGACGATGAATCTGTCGCGAGTTGTGATGTTGCGAGATCGGATCAATCGATGTCAGTAATTCCATTTCCTGTTCATTTGCGACCCGACAAGACTTCAAAAATCGAAAAGCACGTTCCCACTCGCGAATAAACGAAAGGGTCGAAACAGAAGTTCCAAGGATCCAGATCACCAGCAGACTCCGCCCGACAATTGCTTGCGTGACGACAACCTGTTCGACAACGTGAGGAGAGAGGAGTTGCCAGGGGACGGGAGCGCGGAAGTGCGGCAGCACCATTCCGGTCAATGCCACGAGGAGGAGCAGCAGGTGGCAGGTATTCCACAAGCGGCATTGCAGGTGAGGTGTTTCTACGATTCGGCACAGCCACGATGTCATCCCGACAATGAACGCCGCCTGAATCGACACCGAAATCAGGAATTCCAGGAACTGGGCAGAAGTCATTTCTGGCCCTCCAGTCTGGCGATGGCATTCTTGATTTCCGCCAGATCAGACCGGGAAATGTCATCATCCGTAATCAGATTAAGCACGAGCGATTTCACCGAGCGTTTGGACAGATACTGCTTCAGTTGCCCCAGCATGCTCTGACATGCTTCTTCTCGTGAAATACAGGGTTCATACACGAATGCCCGTCCAATTTTTACTTTCTGAACAGCCTGACGCTTGACCTCCAGAGTCTTGAGAATTGTCATCACAGTCGTATAGGCCAACGGACGGGCCAGAGAATCGCAGACGTCTTGCACAGTGGCCTGACCGCGATCCCAGACAATATCCATGATCTCTAACTCGCCACGGGTCAGATAAACCACAACATAATCCTCTCTTGTTCGTTGCCTGCTCCTGTTCGATACGATCTCGAACAGAGGCAAAAGTTAAATGAGCTATCGGGGATCAAAGCAGATTCCCAGCAAACTCACGTTGTCCTCTTTCATGTCACTGATGGCGACGAGCCATCTGCTGATAAAGAGTCGAGTTGACTGAGTTTGAAATCCCTCGAACATGCCCATCGCCGAACAGAAAGCCACTGACTCCCGTATGGCGGCTTCCAAATTCACATTCGTCGCATTGCTGACAATTTGGAGCTTCGATGGCGCTCCCGACCACGCGGCATTCAGCATCTTCATCTCGATGATCAAAGCCGATCCATGTCGCGGGGAAGAAGGAAATTGAACGTTCGCCAACGATGAAGGTATTGCTCAGTCCACGTGTCAGTTCTGAAAACCGAACTGGTCTGCCGTTAATGAAGGCACCTTCGCCAGGAGGGGTTGGATGAATCTCGTCAGGTTCTGATATTCCGTAGACACCAACATAGTTCGCGCTCGGGAGCGTCATGTAAGGAGCACCTGAACTGGGCGTGGTCAATTCGAACAAAGCTGGTGCGACGTCAGATGGGCAGAGGAACAAAGACAACGAGGTGATACGAATTTCGTCGTAATGGTCTTTTAAAGGAAGACCTCTGTTGATGGTGTCGAATGTGGCGCGATGATCGAGAAAAGGAAGAAGAGAAACCGCCCATCCGTAAGCAGATTGGCCTGTGGGATCATGTTGCCATGCTGCTGGGAGACAGGCATGAATATCATGGTAGTTGTGAAGAGCCAGTCCGATTTGCCGGAGATGATTTGTGCATTCGACACGGCGGGCAGCTTCCCGAGCTGTCATCACTGCCGGCAGCAGAAGAGCGATCAAGATGGAGAGAATACCACTTGTGACCAGCAGTTCCAGGATTGTCAGCCCTCGCCGTTTCGAGGACTTTTGACAGCCGAGAATTGGCCGGGACATGTTGATAATGGAATCCTTTCCAAAACATTTGAGTCCAGCGTTGGCGTCGACCACTTTCAGTCGTGGTGCTGGCATGTGTAATGAGACTGAAATACTATCTTTGTAGGAATTGTGTCAAGAGCAGCTCACATTGTGCTGGCGGATCACACGTTATCCCGCAAGTAGGAGAACTCACAATTCCAGGGATTCGTCATTCACTGGAGGACAATGCTGCTGTGTGGTTGCATGGCGAGGACACAGATGGTCCATCGACAGGATCCGCCTGAGGATTTTGATTCCATTTCAGGAAGACAGTTGCTGTGCCGAAAATCTACCCGGCGGCCAGCTTTTCTGAAGGAGTCGGGACCGTTATTCTGTCTGAAAATCGGGGACTCGCAGTGATCAGTGTCGTCGGGATGATAACATTCTGTCTGATGCCACTGATTGGTTCTGTAGGCCCCATTTTGCTCGGGAACTCGGCACTGGACCGGTCAGATTGTTCATGACCGGAATCTGTCGGGCAGGCACCCAGGAGCGCGCGTCGCTTCGGGCGAGGATTTGAAGACATGAAGTTAACACTCAGCGACGTTCAAAAAGTCGCCAGATTGTCTCGGCTGAAACTGGCTGAAGATGAACAGGCGCGCTACGTGGAACAAATTGGACAGATCCTCAACTATGTGGAACTGTTGAACGAAGTTGATACCGATGGCGTCGAGCCGATGGCCCATTCGGCGGAGTTGACGAACGTCTTTCGAGCCGATGTTCCTACTCCATCTCTTGATCGTCAGGCGGCATTGTCGAATGCTCCCAAGTCTGATGGAAAATACTTTCTCGTCCCTCAGATTCTGGAAGGGGCGTAACACATGTCGTTGATCTCCAAATCCGTTACTGAATTGGTTGGCCTGCAGAGCCGTGGTGATACAACTGCCGTGGCGATTGTGCAGGAGCACCTCGACCGCATTCAGTCTGGCGATTCGCAGGTACAGGCGTTCCTGGGACATGACGCTGAAGGAGCACTTCAGGCCGCTGCTGCTGTCGATCAGAAGCGTGCGGCAGGTCTTCCGCTGGGACGCCTCGCCGGTGTGCCTGTTGCCATTAAAGACAATCTTTGCGTCACTGGATGGAACGCCACCTGTGCCAGCAAGATGCTCGAAAACTTTACTGCTCCTTACGACGCCCACGTCATCGAGCGGCTGAAAGCTGAAGATGCGATTCTGATTGGTCGAACCAATCTCGACGAATTCGCAATGGGATCATCCTGTGAGAATTCTGCGTATCAGCAGACTCACAACCCTTGGAATCTGGAGTGTGCGCCAGGCGGCTCCAGCGGTGGTTCAGCTGCTGCCGTTGCGGCAGGGATGGCTCCGATTTCACTCGGTTCTGATACCGGGGGATCGATTCGTCAGCCAGCTTCGTTCTGCGGGATTGTTGGTTTCAAACCGACCTATGGGCGAGTTTCTCGCTATGGCTTGATTGCGTTCGCCAGCTCACTTGATCAGGTTGGCCCATTCGCTCGAAATGTCAGCGATGCTGCATTGCTGTTTCAGTCGATTGCCGGGCACGATGGACGTGACTCGACGTCTGTTGAGGCTCCTTTAGCCAATCTTTCTGAAACTTTAGACCAGCCGTTGCAAGGGTTGCGCATCGGGATCGTTGACGAACACTTCGGTGATGGAGTCGACGCCGATGTCGTTCATTCCGTGCAGGCCGCTATTGACGTGTATCGCAGTCTGGGAGCAACCGTCACACCAGTGAAGTTGCCGAACTCCCGATATGGTGTCGCGGCTTACTATGTGATTGCTCCGTGCGAAGCCTCCAGCAATCTGGCTCGTTACGACGGCGTCCATTATGGGCATCGCTCTCAGTCATTCGGCAATCTTGTCGAGATGTACGAAGCGAGTCGGGGAGAAGGGTTTGGCGATGAAGTCAAACGCCGGATCATGATCGGAACTTACGCGTTGTCTTCAGGGTACTACGATGCCTATTACCTGAAGGCGATGAAGGTTCGTCGCAAGATTTCCAATGACTTCACAGAAGCGTTTGGTGAAGTGGATGTCATCCTGACTCCAACCTGTCCGACACCTGCGTTTCGGATTGGCGAACTGGCTGCTGATCCATTGCAGATGTACCTGAATGACATCTACACCATCGGAGCGAATCTGGCAGGATTGCCAGCTGTCTCGCTTCCTTGTGGAATGAGTTCTTCGGGACTGCCGATCGGGATGCAACTGCTGGGACCCGCCTTCGAAGATGAACGGGTTCTGCGTGCGGCTCGCATGTTTGAACGGGCGACCGACTGGCACACGAAGCGTGCGTATTAGGCCGTGGATGTTTCGTCTCACTGCGACGAACATTCCCGCTTGAAGATCTAAAGAGTGAGTCCCAGAACCCGGGATTCACTCTTTTTTTATGATCTCGGTCTAAAGACGGCGTGGGGGACGCAGACGGGAGGACGATGAAGAATCGCTTCCACGCCAGCGTTCAACATGACTCATCCCCTGACCGGATGACGTTCCTTCCCAATCGTTCGACTTCCAGCGGCCAGTGTGTCGATTGACGTTCTCTCCTTTGAAGAAGAAGAGTTGATCGGCCGAACGCCATGAATTGGTGACTTCTTCCGGCGGTCTGATGCCTAGCAGAGACTTGCACGTGTGCACCAGGAACAGAGCAATCAGGAACGTGATCACCATCACCAGTGTGAATGGGATCAGCAGTACCCCCATTTCAAAGACGTGTCTGGTACTCTCAAAGATGGGTTGCCAGAAGAGGATGGTGATGAGAGTTCCGAGGCTCAGGTATGGCCCGTACGGAATCATGTTGTCCATCGGTTGAACACTGCCAAACAACCGCTGCGAGAAGTTCCAGATTGCCATGATGGCGACAACGGCGATGGCGCACGCTGGAGCAATGAAAAAGGCGATCACCGTCGGTTGCCATCCCAAAAAGGCTCCGACCATCGCCATGAGAACGACGTCTCCAAATCCCATCGCTTCCTGTCGAAGCACGAGGAACCCCATGAGTCGCACCAGCCAGACGATTCCTCCCCCGACGATCAGTCCGACGATGCTGACCGCGAACCCGTGCAGATGCGGGAACTGCTGAATCCAGTCCGCGACGGCCGGGCCTGTCATGTAAGGCTGCATCCAGACCGGTGCGATGGGAGCGAACGAATACTCCATGTTCGGGCTTTGGAACCAGACTGGAACCAGATGAATTCTGGCGATGAGAGTGCTGGCAATCACCGCAAAACCCATCGCTGGAAGTGTTGCTCCGTCCGGAATAATGCGGAGGTCGAAGTCGATCATCGTAGCGACGAGCAACGCTTCAATCAGCACAAGATGACAGGCGCAACGCAGAATGACGAACCATTCCGGGGAGAGGGGGCCGAGACCAGGGAAGACCTGCGGGCCAATGTCGCTGTAGACGCAGCTGTCGACGAGAGACTGGTTCCATCCAAATGGAACTTCCATGCAGACGACGAGCACCCATAGACAGCCATTGAAGAACTCGATCAACGGGTATCGTGGGGAAATCTGCATTCGGCATTGGCGGCAGCGACCACGCAGTTTCAGCCAGCCAAAGATCGGAACATTGTCGTGCCAGCGGATATTCGTTCCGCAACGGCGGCAATGTGATGGGCGGTTCCAGAGCTGTTTGAGCTGATCGAAGAAGCGGTCCTGAGTTGGAATGCGGTAAATGCACACATTCAGGAAGCTGCCGATCATCGCGCCGATGATGAAGACATACGGCAACACGATCCAGCTGGGAATATCAAGTTGCAACGTCAGTGTTTCGGCGGCGATCATATCGAGCGGAACTTCATCAGCAGAAGGGATACGAAATCAGAGCCGAGCAGCGACTGATCTGATCATGATGTGATTTCGGCAGGCAATTGCTGCACGATTTCATCGACGATCGCACTGGGAGTCCGGTTCTCTGTTGAGATGATCATCGTGGCCGCTTCCTCATAGAGCGGGGTGCGTGCTGCCAGAACCTCTGTGATTTCGGAAATGACGTCTGTTCCGGTCAATGAAGGGCGTCGACCGAGTGTTTCAGGGTCAGCAGATAAACGCTCCACGATGGTTTCGACAGGTGCCACAAGCCAGACAACGGGGCCGGCATTGCGCATGGCGTTCCGATTGCTGGCATTCAGAATCGCACCGCCGCCAGGGGAAACAACAGTCTGGTTGTTGTTGAGGACAGAGCTCAGCGTGCTGGATTCGAGAGACCGAAAATACGGTTCCCCGTGCTGTTTGAAAATCTCGCTGATGGAGAGCCCGGCGTTGCGTTCGATTTCGGGATCGATATCCACAAAGTTCAGGTTCAACCGTTCCGCCAGCGCAGCGCCGATGGTTGTTTTGCCAGTTCCCCGACATCCAATGAGAGTGATAACCATATGTGGCTGACAGAATGGAATCAGACGCGAGCACGACAAAATGCTCAGGACTGAATGTTCGGAAAACGTGACACCTGAATCGAATTCAGACGAAAATGAGAATAACGAATTCGGACGTGGTTTTCAGTCTGAGACGTCATTTCCAGAGAATTGTGATGTCGCTCACAATCGCCCGAACGGTTGATCGTGCATGCAGGCGGGTGTCCCTGAGTCATGGAAACCCGCACTTTTGCAGGTCGAAAACCGTTCAAAAATCAGAGAACTGGGCGGAATCAGCGTGTTGACAAGTTCCTTCCGGGAAGAGACCAGTTTCGTAAAGAGTCAATTGACGGATAGCAGAATTTACATACACTGCTTAATACGTTCCCGCAAATCTCGATCAGAAGACCATTTACAACGCGGCACAGAATTCGCAGTTCGCCTGCGAAACCAGTCATGACGCTGTTGGATGGCGAACCACCCAGGTCCCGACAATGTCTCGTGACGTTCTTCCTCCAATTCTTGCCAGTCTGATTCGTCAGGCCGGTCAAATTGCAGAAGACGTCAATTGCATTGCAGTCATCGCCTTGGCTGACGTCACTTATGACTTCAAAGCCATTCAGGAACGGCTGAAAAACACGACGGTCATCGTGGCTTCTCCTGTGACGGCCGTTTTGGACGCTGCCAGGTCTGACGGGGTGAAACTGGTTCCATTAATTCAGGAACCGCAAACCCGACAGGTTCAGATCAGTCAAGCATTGCTCGAAGCGATCGCCGACAATCTTGTGAAGACCGGCGATCGAGTGATTGTGCTGTATTCCGGTTACGAACGGGATTCGATCGACTCGCTGAGCGTCATTAATCTGAGTGAACGTCTTGCTCGATTGACGGCTCGAGACCTGCAACGGCTTGAAACACAGGTTCCGCTGGGAACATTGCGTCGCGTGGTGGACCTGGCCGTGGAGATTGGCCGGGAGGGTCGCGAAAGCAAGAAAGTTGGAACGTTATTCGTCGTCGGCGATCATCGAAAAACGCTTTCGATGTCGCACGAACAGATTCACGACCCGTTTCGTGGATATCCGAGAAAAGAGCGGATGATTTCTAACGCCCGAGTGCGAGAAAGCATCAAAGAGCTCGCTCAGATTGATGGGGCGTTTATCATCTCATCTGATGGATACGTGATGGCTGCAGGGCGAATTCTGGATGCCCCAGCTGAAGCGTTGACTCTGTCAAAGGGCCTTGGTGCCAGACACTGGGCCGCTGCGGCGATTTCCAAGAGCAGCAAGGCAATCGCAATTGCTGTTTCGGAATCGACAGGGACAGTGCGGCTCTTTCAGAACGGAACCGTCGTTCTGCGAATCGAGCCAATGATGCAGGCCATGAAGTGGCACGAAGTCGATACGGAACCGCCTCAAGACTAGGTCCAGTCTCGGCACGCGTGGCGTATCTGGCTCACGGAATTCCTCTCTTCACTTTCTCGCGAGTTGCTGCGCGCTTTACCCCGTTGTGCAATGGAAGTTGGGGATTCTCGCCCCCTTATCGACGCGTGCTCGTTGACGTTGCATGGCTTTCGGCTTATTTTCGAAGTCCATTCAAAAATGTCGATAGGTTCAGGTGTTCGAGTGACCGCTTCATCTGATTGAGAACACAGCAGTTCCATCAGTGCGAATCACGAACAATCTGGTTGAGCATCTTGACTCGAGAGAGACGCGGCGGATCTCAGTTCGCTCTTGAAATACGAGACCAATATGAAACATTTGCTTCGCACACAGTTGCTGCTGCTCGTCGCTGGACTTCTGGTCATGGGATCACTCGGGTGTCCCACAAAGCCTTCAGTCGGAACAAAGCGAATTGTCATTCTGACCAATGGTGACGACCCATTCTGGGACTCGTGTGAAGCAGGGGCGATGAAGGCCGAGCAGGAGCTCGATCTGGCAAAGCAGGGCTACTCGGTCACCTTCGATCGAGCCGACTTCACTGATAAAGGTCAGGTCGACAAGATCAAGCAGTACGCCGCACAGAATGATCTGGTGGGTCTTGGAATCTCTGTCTTCAATCCAGACAGCCCGGCCGTGGCAAAAGAACTCAAAGCGTTGCGGGATCGCGGAGTCAAGGTTGTCACCATCGACGGTGATATGAACCGTGAAAAGTATCGTGATACGCGATATGCATATCTCGGAACCGACAATGACATCGCTGGTCAGGAACTGGGACGTGCAGCCAAGGCGTTGACTCCAGATGGTTCGAACTTTGCCTTCTTCGTCGGGAACACTGGAGCAGCGAATGCCATCGCCAGAATGAATGGCTTCGTGACGGGATCAGGAGATAAGTTTAAAGAGATCGAACGACTGGAAGATCGTGGAGATCGCCCGACCGCTCGTAAGAATGTTCAAGATGCTCTCGATCGACATGCTGATATCAACATGCTGGTCGGAATCTGGGCGTATAACACTCCTCAGCAGATTGCTGTCGTGAAGGACCGTAAGATTCGTGAGAAGACAAAGATTCTTTCCTTCGATGCCGACGCTGCGACGATCGCTGGTATGAACGATGGTCAGGTGGATGCGATGGTTGTTCAGAACCCGTACCAGATGGGATATATTGGCGTTCAGCTGCTCAAAGCACTGCATGAAGACGACAAAGAATTCGTGAACGGGATGTACCCGACTTATTCTCAGGACGGGGCCAACGATCTGTACCGGACAGAATTGCGTGTGGTTGTCCCAGGGAAAGATTCTCCAGTCACAGCTGAGCCGTTCGAGAAGAATACCGTGTTCATGACTCTGGAAGAGTTTCAGAAGTGGCTGAAGGAACGTGGGCTGACTTCATCGTAACGCTTTCGACTTTCAGAGCGTCTCGCGCCCTGGAATGGCATCTCATGCCTGAAGTGACGATGAGTCATTCAAAGTGAAAAAGTCTGCTCGTTCTGCAGAGGTTATCTGCAGGACGAGCCTTCTCTCTGAAGCCGCTTGAAAGCGCCCCACACTTACGGACAGGTTTCATGGACGCTCTTCCGACTCGTGCAGGTTCCGGTTTCTTTCAGCGATACCGTAACGAACTCGGGCTGCTCATCGCGATTTGCTGTGTCGTCTTGTTTACGTCATTCATCAGCGATTCGTATCGCACATCGCCTCAGATGAATGCGGAAACAATTCTGCGCGATGTGGCGATGCTGGGCATCTTTGCCCTTGGGGCCGGGGTTGTCATCATCGCAGGAGGGATCGACCTTTCCAGTGGATCGGTGATTGCCTTCAGTGGGATGATGTTCTGTTCCGTCTGTCTTCTTCTGTCGCCAGTTGAAGCAGGAGTTCCTCAGACTGCGGACCTCCCGCTCTGGGTGTTTCTGGTCGCATTTCTTGTCACCATGTTTGCGGCGTTCCTTGTTGGCAGCTTTCACGCATGGCTCATTACTGCAATTCAGTTACCACCGTTCGTTGCGACGCTGGCGTCGCTGGTGGGGTTAAGAAGTCTCGCCAAACTGTTGATTCAGGATGTCACCAAGATTGCCTACGGAGCCAAGACCGGGAAGTCGACGATCGGGATTTCTGATCCCTTCTTTTTCGACCTTGGGAACGTCTGGTGGATTCCCGTTGTGATCTTTCTGGTGTTGTCGCTTGGACTCTGGATCTTGTTGAGCAAGACTGTTGTTGGACGGCATCTGTATGCGATGGGTGGGAACGAACAGGCCGCCAGGCTGAGCGGAATTCGCACGGATCGTTTGAAGTGGCTTGCGTACTGCATTGGCTCAATGACCGCTGCCATTGCCGGGATTCTTTATACGAGTTACGTCGGAACCAGTGAGCCGACGCGTGATGGCGCCGGTTATGAATTGAACGCGATTGCGGCCGCTGTCGTCGGAGGCTGCAGCCTGACCGGGGGTGTCGGAACCATTGCCGGAATGATGCTCGGCACGGTCTTCCTGAAGGTGGTGATTGATTCTGTTGCGAAATCATTTCAATCGCGCCCGGACCTGGTCGAAGGTCTCGTGGTGGGATTGCTGGTCGTGCTGGCAGTCGCCTTCAATGAACTCAGAGGAAGTCGAGGATTAAAGAAGCAGTTCTTCCCCGGCACACTCGGGTTGTTGAATGTCTTTATTCTGACGGTTCTGGCAGGCTTGATTACGTTTGCGACCTCTTCTCCGGAAGCAAAATTTCAGAACGGAATGATCGCTGCCGGGGGAACGCTCTTTCTGATTGGTCTTCGTGCCCTGTTTGAACGGCGTCAGGTAAAACTCGCCGCCAAATCTGTTTGATCTACTGTTGAAGATGAGTACGTTCTGATTGGTTTGCTGCGATGGCGAACCGGATTTTCCTGATTCCGTGGCAAGTTATTCCACCTGCGCAGGCGCTTTCATCGATCTGCCGTTAGTGGCGGCATTTTCGGATGAAGTTGTCGATTCCGTACAGACGATATGCACAGCGGACGTTGTCTCTCTGTCGTGATCTCTGGGATCGGCAGTATCTGCCGGTCAGGGAAATCCACGGAGAGCACGCTGGCCGCAGCCAAGGGGGGCTCGGCGCTGACAGTGTGGACAATGTGAGCGTGAACATTGTGCCAGCTGGCCAGTTTGAGCAGGGATCGCTCGTGGATCGACGTTGTTGTCCAGGTGGATAGCAGTCGCCGAATTCCACGCCGATGTTTTGTGATGTGACTTGTGAAGACGATTCTTCAGTGACTCCTTTCTCTCTGAGAAGGTGAAATTCTGAGTTCGTTATTCACGATGCGTTGCACAGCAGCCTTGCTTGAAGTGTCCGGCTGGGACATCACCGGTGCGGCTATGCAAATGCTGTCACAAATTCGAAACCATCGACTGATGCGGCAGGGAATTGCCAGCACATTGCTGCTGTTGGCCTTCCTTGTGGTGATCGATACGGCGCAGGCCGAAGTGATTTATTCGAAGTCGCGCCGATTTCGCATTCCCTTCCAGTTTGATTCTCAACAACTGACTCGAATTGGGGCGAACGAAGTCCGGCTGTACGTCTCTCAAGACAACGCGAACTGGAGCAACGGCGGTACCGTTTCTCCGAGCGATGGTCGCTTCACTTTCGAAGCTCCTGCCGATGGCAGCTATTGGTTCTCTGTAAAGACCGTGATCGGGAATAATAAAGAGATCCCGGCAGGTCCTCCGACTTCGAGTCTGCACGTCATTGTCGATACCGAGCCGCCTCAAGTTGAGTTGAAACTCGAAGAAGTTGAACTCGGTCGCTCCCGACTGACATGGATCGTCGTCGATCCGACGGTTGATCTGAATTCCTTGAATGTCGAGTATCTCGAACCAGAGTCACAGGTCTGGCAAAGTGTTTCCGTTCGCAGTCAGGATCGGGGTCAGTTGAGCTGGACGACCGAAGCGACTGGAACCATGCAGGCGCGTGCCCGAGTCAGTGATCTGGCTGGAAACGTCACCGAGGCGACCGCATCCACTTTCATTGCGAATCGCCCAAATCGAGAAAATGAACGCCCTGATGTTGGTAAACCAGTTGCTACCGATCCAGAGCGGATGAACACGATTGGTGCGAATTCTCCATCATCGATTCTTCCAGTCGTTCCTCAGCTGACATCGGTTCCGTCAGGCAAAGTTCCTGTTCTCGCGACGAATCTGCCGCTGCTTGAATCTCCGCCAAAGCTACCGACAGCAGCTCCATCAGCGACTTTATTAGTAGACTCACAGTCGCCCTCGCTGAGTCTCACTCCGCCATTGGTTTCACCTGTTGCACCCACTGCATCGCCGACCGCAAACAGTGCTTCGAAGCCGTCTGGTCATCTCGTGAATTCGTTGATCTTCCGGATTGCCTACAGTCTGCAGGAAGTTGGTCCGTCTGGTGTTGGCCGAGTCGACCTCTATGTCACTGAAGACGGGGGAAAGCAATGGTTTCACTATGGCAACGATCCTGACAAGGTCTCGCCAATGGATGTCTCCGTGCCACACGACGGGGATTATGGATTCGCGTTTCGAGTGACGAATGGACTCGGGCGCGCTGACATGCCGCCTCAGCCAGGGACTGCACCGGAAGTGACCATTACTGTTGATCGCACTCCGCCGGTGGGGAAACTCTTCCCGGTCGTTGCAGTGGGGCCCATTGAACGGAATGAAGTGACGATCAGTTGGGCAGCTCAGGATCGCAACCTCGGCGATCGACCGATTGCACTCTTCTATTCCACGTCGTCAACCGGTCCATGGTTGCCGATTCATGACTGGCTGGCAAACTCCGGTCAGGTCGCGTGGACAATTCCTTCGACGGTCACCAACTCCTTCTATGTCCGCATGGACGTCCGGGATGCAGCCGGAAACATCGCTCGTGTGTATGGCGAAACTCCGTACCTGATCGATCGATCACTTCCGCGAGCCCGGGTGACCGATGTGGAATCATTGGCGATTCCCGTCAACTAAGTCGCGACAACTTGTGGCCCGATCGAGTCGCCATTACATCGAAATGCTTTCCCGTACCGAACTTCGTTAGCCCAGTTCAATCACAACAGCGGTCGCATTGTCTCGTCCGTCGTTGGCAACGGATGATTCCACAACGCGTTTTGCTGCTGGATCACTCACTCGATCGTTGGGTGGGAAGCGGATCATATCTTCGAGTGCGTGATCCCAAAGACCTTCGTTCACGCCGTCGGTGCAGAGCAGGATGCGATCACCAGGCTCCACTTTCAGTTCGCCGATCTGCGGGTTCACAAACTGATTCCCGGAGCCGAGTGCCTGCGACAGAACGTTCTTTCGAGGATGCGTTCTTGCCTGTCGTTCGTTGAGTTCCCCTTTGCGGCGAAGCCATCCCACGTGGGTATGATCGTGCGAGATCTGCGTCAGTCCACCACCATGTTTCAGGTGATAGATGCGGCTGTCTCCAATGTGGCCGAAGTAAAACCGGTCTTTAATGAACCAGACAAGACTCAGGGTTGCTCCCATGTTCTTGCCTTCCTCGTAGCTCTGTCCAAGCACAGTTAACTGGCGGTGAATGCCGAGGAAGAGTTCCCGGATGCAATCACGAATCCCGGCGTCCTGATTCTTCACGTTCAGGTGGAATCGCTGCGGCATCAGTCGCGTGATATTGTCGACGGCGAATTTACTTGCGAACTCCCCTGAGCGTTCGCCTCCCATCCCGTCGCTCACCGCGAAGATGTAATCGAAGTCTCCGACCGGAACTGTTCCGTTGGCTGCGAGGTAGATGAACTCTTGTCGGCTGAAGGCGATTCCCATGAATTCGTCTTCGTTGTTCTTGCGGACCCTGCCAACGTCACGATACCCGGACCATTTCACCTGAGCAATTTTCTCAGGCTCCATGAACTCGTCGGCATTGATTGGCCCTTCAAGTTTTTGGGGCGGAGGAGCGGCCGCAGAGCCGTCAAGAATGGTTGCGAACTCGAAATCGATGAGGCAGAACCTCCCATCGCGTGATCGATAGGTGACATTGCGAAGGAACGGGTCGTCGTGTCGAACGCCGTACGTTTCAAGCTCGGCGAAGAGTGATTTCAGTTTTTCATCGTCCATTCGCTCAACGCGGGCACCGCAGTTGGTGGTGACGAGTTCCAGTTTATCAGGGTCGTATCCGAGCACTCGCGGAACGAAATCGCATCCTTTCTCTTCGAGATACTGCAAGACTCGCAGTTCATTCTCGAAGCGTTCCAATGCATTCTTGTGGCGGAAGGTTTTGTGCACGGACCCGTCATATCCGATCTTCACTAAGGCCCGGGCTGTGTCTTTTGCTTCTTCCACGTCGATTTCCTCCTGCGAACGTCAGACCAGTGCGGTCTCTTCGACGTTTCATGGTGAGGTTCATTGCAGGAGAGTCAAGCCTGCGACGCGGGAATCTTCCCGACGGTCAGGCTGATCACCAGGTTCGAACACTCTGACGGTCTTGCTTTGATGTGACGGCCGCTTTCACTTTGAGTCTGACTCCGAAACAGAAAAGGGGACATTCGTATGAATGTCCCCTTCCCGTAAGTCAGATTCAAATGTGGATACAGATCAGAGGCCGTTTCCGGATCCGATTTGTATCACCATCGGTTAGCCTTCTGGAACCAGCTTGAGAGTCTGTGTCAGACGAGCAAGGATGGTATATGGGTCGGCCTGAGAGTTCGGACGACGGTCTTCCAGGTATCCACGGTAAGCATCGTCTTTGACGAATGAGTGTGGGATACGGATTGATGCGCCGCGGTTAGCAACACCGTAGTTGAACTTGTCGATCGACTGGGTTTCGTGAAGACCGGTCAGACGGAGGTGGTTGTCTGGTCCGTAAGCAGCAATGTGCTCGTCTTTGTACTTCTCGAAAGCAGCCATCAGGCGTTCAAAGTAAGGTTTGCCGCCTTTATCACGCATGAACTTGGTTGAGAAGTTCAGGTGCATGCCGGAACCGTTCCAGTCGCCGCGGACTGGTTTACAGTGGAATTCGATATCGAGACCATACTTTTCCGCGAGGCGGATCAGCATGTAACGGGCAACCCACATATCGTCGCCGATTTTCTTTGATCCTTTGGCGAAGATCTGGAATTCCCATTGTCCCTTGGCAACTTCAGCATTGATCCCTTCGAGATTGATGCCAGCTGCGCGGACGATGTCGATATGCTCTTCAGCGATACCACGGGCGATGTCGCCCATGTGCTTGAAGCCAACACCGGTGTAGTATGGACCCTGTGGTGCTGGGTAGCCTTCTTCAGGAAAGCCGAGCGGGCGGCCATCTTCCCAGAAGAAGTATTCCTGCTCGAGACCGACCCAAAGGTCGTCGTCTTCAGCGATTGTGTTGCGGTGGTTGGTCGGGTGCGGCTCGCCGTTTGGCAGCAGCACTTCGTTCATGACCAGAAAGGCGTTTGTGCGAGTGACGTCTGGGTAGAAAGCGACTGGTTTCAGAATGCAATCTGAGCTACGGCCTTCAGCCTGCATTGTTGAGCTTCCGTCGAAGCCCCAAAGTGGCAGGTCAGACAGTGACTTTGGCTCTGTCTCAACGATCTTCGTCTTGCTGCGAAGATTAGCGACCGGCTGGCTTCCGTCCAACCAAATGTATTCCAGTTTATACGTTGGTAAGCTCATTCCTAAATCACTCCAGTCGAAATCATGAAGGCGAGGCGACAGCACGCTTGACTGAACAGGACCATTAAGGCGACGCAAAATTGCGATGCTTTGATTCTGTCATTCAGCAGCGTCACTCCAATTCTTTGCACCATGCTGAAATTGGAGGCAACTTGGCCCAAGTTATGGGCAGGTTAAAAACGGGGTTTCGACGTAAACCTATGTTTTATTGGTTATTCTGCCGGGACTTCCCCTGTGGTATGATGATAGGGCAAAGTGAGTGCCAAGTTCTTCAGGAACGACACATTTTATCAGAATCAATACGGCCCGATGGGATTGACGAATGGATGGCGGTTGATTTGTCAGGCAAAATGAGTCATACATGGCCTTGGCTCCAGTCGCCGCAATTCATTCGGAAAGCGATTCAAATGAAGCACAAACTCTCTCTGGTGTTCGGCTGTTTGATGGCGTCGACCATTCAGGCTGCTGACCCGATTCCATTTGATGTACGGGTGTTGGCTGTTGATGCCAACGAAGGCTGCGAAATTGCAGATTTTGATGGGGACGGCAAACTCGATGTCGTTGCCGGACGCAACTGGTATCGAAATCCGGATTGGACTCCACGTCCTGTCCGTCTGATTGAAGATATCAACGGATACGTCCATTCCAACGGGGATTTTGTTTACGACATCAATGGCGATGGTCGCCCGGATGTTGTCGCCGGAGGATTCTTCCAGACTCAGGTGCACTGGTACGAAAATCCGGGCGCGGACGCATTGAGTAAAGGCTTTCTCTGGAAGCAGCATCTGCTCGTCGATACCGGGTTGGGGGCCAATGAGGCAGCCTTTCTTCAGGATTTGAACGGCGATGGAAAGCCGGAGTGGATCTGTAATTCCTGGGTCGACAAGAACCCGCTCGTTGCTTGGGAATTGACGACGGTTAAAGAGAAAGTCGCTCCGAAAGACGGGAAGGGTGAAGCGAAGGAAGTGGATCGTGTGACCATGCAGCGGCACCTCATCTCCGAGGTCGGGCAAAGTCACGGGTTCGGTTTCGGCGACATCAACAATGATGGACGCCAGGACATTCTGACCGCTTCAGGATGGTTTGAATGTCCAGAAGGCAATCCATTCGAAGGACCGTGGAAGTTCCACCAGGACTGGAAAACTCGCTGGAGTGTGCCAGTTCTCGTTCGAGACCTGAATAAAGATGGTCTGAATGACATCGTGATCGGAAACCCTCACGACTACGGTTTGTTTGTCTGGTGGGCCGAGAAACCTGAAGCGGACGGGAAGCTGAAGTTTCGAGAAGAAACCATCGACAAGTCCTATTCACAGTTGCACTGTGTTCACTTTGCCGATCTCGATGGAGATGGACGCGATGAGCTGATCACCGGCAAGCGAGTCCGTGCTCACAATGGTAGCGATCCAGGTGCCGCCGAGCCGCCGATTGTCTGCTACTACAAAATTGATGAGCAGGGGAAGTTCACCCGATTTGTCATCAATGAAGGAGAAGTCGGGATCGGGTTGCAGATCCGCACGGCCGATCTCGATGGCGACGGAAAGACCGATATTGTCGTTGCCGGCAAAGAGGGAACCCAGATTCTTTTCAATCGTTCGAAGTAAACAATCCGACGGTTTGCCGAAGATTACAACTTGAAGATCAGGCGGGAGTCTTGCCATGTGCGAGGCTCCCGCTTTCTTTTTGATTTGAACTGTTCTCGTGGCTGATATCAGTCTGCTTTGTTGCAAAAAGTGCAGCGAAGCGCGTTGAACCTCGTTTTCTGGCTGGCGACGAATTGACGCGTTGTGGACGATTTGTTCAAATCTGTTCATGTTCGTCCACGAGCGACAATCCCGGATTTTGCGGCATCTCCAGAAGCAACCCAGCAGCAGCATTACGCAGTTGCAGGAAACTCTGGGGATTTCGCGATCGACTCTGCGCCGGGATCTCGTCGAGTTGGAAGAGATGGGCGAGATCGTTCGGGTTCACGGGGGAGTCGTCCACCGGAACTCGTTACGAGGCGAACCGACATATGATCGTCGGGGACGGGAAGCGATTGTCGCCAAGCGAGCCATTGCCGTTACGGCTGCAGGACTCGTTCCACCAGATAGCGTTGTCTATATCGATGGCGGGACGACCTGCGTCGAAGTGGGACGGCAACTTGCTGCCAGAGACGATATCAAGATCTTCACACACTCCGTTCGATTGCTGATCGAGTTGGGAGATTGTGCGGCCAGCATTATCTGTGTTGGCGGAGAATATCGACACGTCAGTCAGGCGCTTGTCGGGGGACTTTGCCTGAGCTGGCTGGATCATCTCCGCTGTGACATTGCCATTCTCGGAGCGTCAGGACTCCATGCTGCAGACGGGGTCAGCACAACGGAAACATCTGAAGCCATTGTGAAGCAAGCCGTGATTCGACGCAGTGAAAAGTCGATCGTCGTGGCCGATGGACGCAAGTGGATCAAGCCCGCCGCTGTAACCTTTGCCGGCTGGGATCAGATCGATGTGATGGTGACAGATGAACCACTCCCCAAGGCGAATGCAAAAAGCATTACCGCACAAGGGGCGGAAGTGATCGTGGCTCAGGAAGTATGAGCCGAACGAAGCGAATGAATTCCTCAAAATCGTGAGCCATTTCCGCTCACATGTTAACTTTAAGAAAGCGAATGCAATGAAGTCGTATCGTATGAACCGCCTGTTCAACGCCAAGTCAGGCCGTTGCTTTGACGTTGCAATTGACCATGGTTTCTTCAATGAACTCGGCTTCCTGTCAGGTCTGGAAGACGTGAACAAGGCAGTCAAAGTTCTGGTCGACGCTGCTCCAGACGCAATCCAGTTGACTGTCGGACAGGCTCGTCACCTCCAAGCAATTCCAGGCCGCGAGAAGCCTTCTCTGGTGCTGCGAACCGACATCGCCAATGTCTATGGCAACAAGCTGCCACGGACTCTGTTCAGCCGCATGATTGAAGAACCTGTGATTCAGGCGATTCGTCTCGATGCAACTTGCGTCGTCGTGAATCTCTTCCGCATTCCAGATGAACCGGAAGTCACAGATCAGTGCATCCAGAACATCCTCAAGATTAAGCCAGACTGCGATAAGTACGGCATTCCGCTGATGGTCGAGCCGCTCGTATTCCAGTCAAATGAAAAGGCTGGCGGTTACATGGTTGACGGCGACGTCAACAAGATAGTTCCACTGGTTCGCCAGGCTGTGGAACTCGGTGCCGATATCATTAAGGCTGACCCAACCGATAACGCCAGTGACTATCACCGCGTCATCGAAATCGCCGGTGACATTCCAGTTCTGGTTCGAGGCGGTGGAAAGGTTGGCGATGCCGAATTGCTCGCCCGAACTGTCGAAGTGATCAAGCAAGGGGCAGCAGGGATCGTTTACGGTCGTAACGTGGTTCAGCACTCAAACCCAGCCGGAATCACCCGAGCTTTGATGGCTGTTGTTCATGATGGGGCGACCGCTGAAGAAGCAGCCGCCAAGTACTTGAGCTAGTCCGAATCGGTTACATGTATTCGGATCCGTGACAGGTGTGCTGATTCGTTTCTGATGTAGCACGAGCGCTCGACTGCGTCGTCAGATTCAGATGCGCATCCTGAAGTGGAATCCGCGTTCGTTTCGCACACGGCAGCTGATTCAGTTGTCGTGCTGCGAACGAAACATTGAGTTTGCCTGTTTTCAGGCACTGCTTTTAAAGCACGACTTACGCGAAATGCAATCACAGATGAAATCTGAGACACCTGAATGGTTGGCGTTCAGGCTCTCGGTTCATCTCACTCCTTTTATTGTCAATCATTGAAATCATTACCATGAGCAAACGTCGCCAGGTTCGATTCGGGTTAATTGGTTGTGGGTTGATGGGGCGTGAATTCGCCTCTGCAATTGGACGTTGGTGCCACCTCGTTCAGACGGATGTCGAACCAGTCATCACCGCGGTCTGTGATCCGAATCCAAGTGCGACGGAATGGTTCGTCGATCGCGTTCCGTCAGTCAAATCAGTCACAACAGACTATAAGCAACTGTTGGCTGATCCTGAGATCGATGCCATCTATTGTGCAGTTCCTCATAGCCTGCATGCTCAGTTGTACTGCGACATCATTGCAGCAGGAAAACACCTGTTGGGTGAAAAGCCATTCGGGATTGATCAGGCTGCAAACAAGCTGATCAATGAAGCTATTGCCAAGAACCCGAACGTACTGGTTCGCTGTTCGTCAGAGCTTCCGTTCTTCCCAGGTGCATTCCAGATTTCCAAGTGGATTCGCGAAGGCAAGTTCGGCAAGATCATCGAAGTGGAAGCCGGTTTCTGGCACTCCAGCGATCTTGATCCAAACAAGACGATCAACTGGAAACGTATGATTGCCGTCAACGGCGAATACGGTTGCATGGGCGACCTGGGAATGCACCCATTGCACGTCCCATTGCGAGCCGGCTGGCGTCCAAAGAACGTTCGTGCATTGCTGTCGAACGTCATGACTCATCGTCCAGGAGCAGACGGAAAACTTGTTCCTTGTGAAACATGGGACAACGCGACTCTCGCCTGTGAAGTCGATACCGGTTCACAGCAGTTCCCGATGATTGTCTCAACCAAGCGCATCGCCCCAGGCCATGCGAACAGCTGGTTTATCAACATCTACGGAACGGAGTTCAGCGCCCGGTTCACGACTCAACAGCCGAAGCAGTTGTCATCAATGCCGTATACAAGCGGCGGGCCTCAGGCATGGCATACTGTCGATATTGCTCACGTTTCAGCGTATCCGGTCATCACTGGCGGGATCTTTGAATTCGGCTTCAGCGATTCCATCCTGCAGATGTGGGCCGCCTTCTGTGATGAAGTGGTAAACGGGCGCGAAGGCATGAAGCAACCGTTCTACTGTGCAACTCCACAAGAAGCTGCTCAGACTCACGCGATCTTCACTGCAGCGCTGAAGTCACAGGCCGAACAGTCAACTGTGGTCATTGACTACAGCAACGTTCCGTAGTCCTGACCCATTGGGCAGATTGAACGCCACAAGCTGCGGAGTCCTCAACATGAGTGTTGTGGGTTCCGCGGCATTTTTGTTTTTCGGGTCTCCCTTATGTTTCCGGAAGCAGATCGTTGAGGACGCGGCAGAACGCGCCATAGGCTCCGGGGCCAAACAGGACGAACCTGACCAGAGCAGGGGCCTGATGTGTTTTGAGGAAATCGATGACGGTTTCCAGTGAATCATTCGCCGCACGGTCGATCGGGTAACCGAAGACTCCAGTACTGATCGCCGGAAATGCGATCGACCTGCATTGCTGCTCGGTCGCGAGTTTCAGGCAGTGACGATAGGTGCTTTGCAGCAGCTCACGCTCTTTCTTTCGGCCACCTTGCCAGATAGGGCCGACGGCGTGAAAGATGAACTTCGCGGTTAGATTTCCTGCCGTGCTGGAAACGCATTGTCCTTCAGGGCAACCGTTGGGATGTGTGCGTCTCAGGTCTTCAAGAATCGAAGAGCCGCCTGCCTGATGGATTGCTCCGTCAGTGCCAGAGCCCACGATCAGATTGCGGTTGGCAGCATTCACGATGACTTCGACGGCTTCATGGACGATGTTGCCTTGTCCCAGTTCCAACAGACATTCGCCGATATTCCGTCTCATGAATTGGCCTTGGCTGACATAAGAGCATTTCTCCCATTGAGAAAGGGCATCAATGCGGAAGAGGCCGGAATTCAACATCAGGTGAATTCCGACCTCTTTGCTTGATCAGGTTGCCATGGTCAGTGGCGACTTACTTCTTGGCTGGCTTTTCGTCGTGATCGTGATCGTGGTCATGATCATGGTCGTGCTTGATCTCGCCAGTCGCCTTTTCGCCAGCAACAACGAGAATCACTTCCCCATGCAGCTCTTCAGCGGTTTTGACTGATTCAGGAACGAGGTCGGCGGCTGCGACGAAGCGACTGGTCTTGCCGTCAGTTTCGCCTTCCAGCGGTGACGCTGTCAGAGCAATTTCCTTCTCTTCTTTCCCGATGTGGAGATGCAGAGAGGCGGTTGCGTCAGCGACAGGCAGAGCGGTTTTTGCATCGCCGCCGAGAATATAAACAGTCAGAGCACGATCAGCACCAACGGTGACTTCGGCGTGGTACTTGCCCAGCTCGATAATGTGTCCACCGTGTGGGCCGAGGTCGTGATGATGATCGTGACCCGCTGGAGACGTGTTCGTGACGTCGTCTTTGTGTCCGAGTTCACGGTAACTTTCACCAGCAGGTGGACACCCGAGCATCAACGCGAGGCTACAAGTTGCGGCTGCAGCCGAACCGCGTCCCCATTTGCCTGATGAATATTTTCCGAGTCGAAATTGTGGAGCCATTTGATTTCTCGATTTTTTGAAAAGCATTCAAAGACAGAATTCACAGTCCCGAGGGCGAGCACCACTGACTTCAACAGAATTCAGAGTGCCGGATTCGTTCAGGAATTCTGAGTTCGCAGTTTAATCATGACGTGAGTTTGCCATTTGAACAGACAAGATCTGTGTTCGTGCTTCAAAAAGCAGAACGGATGTCATACTGGACAAAGCAGTTCGGAATTACTGCATGCCTTCGTCGCGATTCGACCACCAGGGAAGGCTGATCCCGCCGTCCATCAGGACAGTGCTTCCGGTCATATAGTCGCACTCATCATTCATTATGAAGCTGACGAGTCGCCCGATTTCCTCTGGTTGTCCAAGGCGTCCCCAGGGAATCCCTTTGGCACCCTGAGCAAGTTGTTCGTCTGTGAAGAATTTGCGTTCACCGGGGGTGTCGATCCATCCAGGGTGCACAATGTTCACTCGAATTTTGTGTCTCGCGAGCTCGATTGCCGCTGTGCGCGCCATGTGATCGATTGCAGCTTTAGCCATGTTGTAGGCCATTGCCGTTGGAAACGGGATCACGGCGTGCGGTGAGCTGACGACAACGATGGAACCTCCGTTGTCCTGCTTGACCAGCTGTTGAGCAACGGCACGAACACCATAGAAGGCGCCCCACATACTCACGTCGATTGTTTTGCGAAAACCTTCGATGTCAGCGTTGACCATTCGCTCGCGGTCGCTGTAGGCCGCGTTTGAGACCAGACCGTCGATTCCGCCCCATTCGTCCACAACACGTTGAACCATGGCGTCAACGTCGTCAGAGTTCGAGACATCTGCCTGAATGATCAGAGCCCGTTGCCCGAGCGCACGAATTTCATTGGCGACTTCTTCTGCTTCTTCCGCGTGCGAACGATAGTTCACTGCCACGTCAGCTCCTGCACGAGCCAACTGAACCGCACATCCTCGCCCGATGCCGCGGGACGCCCCTGTTACGAGAAATCGCTTTTTGGCCATCGTATTTTTGTCAGTGTTCTGGTTGTTGCGAATGCTGAATGTAATTCAATTGCATCTACTTGAGGCAGCATAACAAGTCGGAATTTGTATTCCCACTGCGTTCATCAGTCGTCCGGGCCGTCATGAAGGAGGGGTCTCCTGGATGTGTCGTGTGCGACTGTAGTGCGTTTTTCTCATCAAGAGGACTCGCATGTCTCAGTTTTAATGATGATGACTGAGGGAAATCTCTCACACATGAGTCCGAACGAGGTTGGTTTTGTTGGAAATTTTCAACATGCACGAAAAAAGAATTGGCAGAGAATAGGGGGAGATTCGTATTTACAGAAGGGGCGTATTTCGGGCCTAGCCGGAATGGATTGCGTGCCTAGGATAAGAGTTAACGGGCAAGCAGAAGTTGATTGAGTCACGACGTGAATGCAAAACAGAAGAAACCAACCAGACAGGGAAGTCCACCAGCAGATGGGAAGGAGCAGTGTGAACCACTTCATCAGCTGGTAAGCGATTTGGAGGGGCTTGAGCGACTGCAATCGATGCAGCTCAGGCTGATTCGAGAGATTCGACGGCAAATCGCCGATTTGCGAAAACAAGAGTAAGCGAGTTTCTTCTCTCGTTCCGATACGATAATGCCCTGAAAACAGTCGAGGGTGGGGATCTACGCTTGTGTGTGGATCGTCACCCTGATTCTGTTTCTGGTTGGCTGAGCTCTTTCAGCACCGTTGATAACCTGCCTTGAAATTCCGTTGAGATGCTCTGTGACAGACTCGAGATGAGCATCTCAGGCTGCACCTGTCCCACGTCTAATTGCTCGACGTTGAGATCAGTCATGACGAACAAGCGGCTTGTCTACCTTGACGGCATTCGAGGAATGAGTGCGATTGTCGTCTGTGCTGGACATCTCCGAGCGGCAACCTATCGAGATTTCAGTGAGATAGAGAACCCGACATTTCTGGAATCGATGTTCTACTTCGGGACATCTCTCGGCCACCAGGCTGTGATGGTCTTCTTTGTGTTGAGCGGCTTCTTTGTTGGAGGCGCCGTTCTGAGGGCCGGCCAGAATTTTCAATGGACAAGTTACCTGATCGCTCGCTTGTCTCGGCTGTGGGCCGTCTTGCTGCCAGCGTTGGTTTTTACTGTGTTGATCGACGCCGTGATCACAGAATTCTTTCCCGAGGTGCTCTCAGGACATTATCGAGAAAGATGGAACTCTGGACCGACCGCCGGATTGGACGGATACTCGTCGTCCAGTCTTATCTTTCTTGGAAATCTGTTCTTTCTGCAGACAATTGCAGTTCCGGTGTTCGGTACTAATGGGCCGCTGTGGAGCCTAGCTAATGAATTCTGGTATTATATCGCGTTCCCTGTGCTGGCAATCATATTAGGGCTTGCCGGATCGCCGGGCGGGAAGTATTCGAAGTTATTGTATGCGGTTGGATTTTCACTGTTCTTCCTGCTGCCACACAACATCGTACACCGGTTTTGTGTTTTTCTGATGGGTGTGTTGGCTTATTCTGTTTCGCAACGATTCGAGTTCAAAAAGCGGTACGGATTGTTGTTCGTTTCCCTCTTTCTGTTTGCGATTTCGTTGATCTACTCGAAATCGATACGACTACAGTTGATGCTCAATATTTCCAGTGAGTTCATGATAGGCTTGGCATTCGCCCTTCTTTGCACCGTACTGGCTCGCTGGCCGAATCCCGATGAGACGAGTCTTGGAAAGGCAGTGACGACGGTTTTGACCAAATTGTCGGATCTCTCTTACTCCTTGTACTTGATGCATTTCCCTCTTGTCGTGTTAATTGCTGCCTCGTTTTATCATTCTGAAAGCATGAAATTTAGTCTCTCTGAGTTTGGTGTATTTACATCGTTGCTAACATTTCTCGTAGCGCTGAGTTGGGTGTTCTGGGCCGTTTTTGAACGACAAACACCAATCGTGAAACGACTATTTGAGAAGTTACGCAATTCAGCTTCGAGATGACGTCACGCAGAGATGTGTGCGATGTGTCGGACGTTGATGCGAACGGACCATTGCGATCCTGAACCCGATTCCGAAAAGAGCAGGCCCGGTATACGAGCGAAGCCGAGAGGTTTTCTCGGCTTCGCTTACTTCACATCGCTGATGAAGGATTATGCTTTCACAAGAAAGGCGACTTCGCCGCTTGATCCGGATTCGGTCGTGTGAACCTTGACGCTGATTCGACCAGGATTAGCCGTCAGGTCAGGATGAATTTCAACCACGAGCTGCGAATCGTTTCGATCGACTACTGTCGGTGTCGCAGAGTTGAACATTGCGAAACTGCATCTGTCGAAACCTGTTCCCTGAATTTTCACCAACCCTTCCCATCCAACTTTTACGGTTGCAGGACTGATTGACTGAATCGTGACCTCTTGGGTTTCCTGAGCTGAATGCATGAGTTCTTGTCCTTTCGAATGTCTCTTTTGCGTGTGAGCCATACAGAGTGTCCGAAGCAAGCGATGCGAGCTTCAGGCAACCACGGTTCACCATGCACGAGAAACAACTGATAAGGTTGAGCGCTTTGCTGTCTCACTTGTTCGGGACCCAATCGCTTTTCAATTGGAGAAAGCGCTGAGTCCCGCCTGACAGAAACGAAACTTCCTTCCATTCTCGTCTGAAATGTCATTCAGGCAAGGTGTAAAGTCGGAAGTCGTATGGAGGCAAAGGGTTTGGAGGCTCCTGTCTTTCCCGCAGTCAACCAAAACGGCTTTGCGAACAGGCACGATGCGGATTAGTCCTTGTTGGGGCGTGGAAGATCAAACCGGAATTGATGCTGATCCGGATCTGGCGCATGCTTGGATTTCTTGCACAGGGCTTCGTCTTTTGGATTGAAGGTGTAAACCTCGAACCGGTTTTCCTCTGGCAGAAATCGAACGAGCCGCAGCCACCCAGTTGAGTAATCCTGAAGAATCTCGTGGATCTGATTGCCGTGATCCCCAGTTGTCTGAGCGTGCATTGTCTGGGTGCGGCTTTGATCACCAGAGAAGACAGCAACAAGGTGAGGATGCTTGCGATAGCACTTCTCCCACAACTGTTGCGGAGAGTTGCCACGAGCACCATGAATCTTCGACCATTCCATGCGGCCTTTGGGAGCCTCAATAAACTCGTCGTTGTTCTTTGGCTTCTTCAGTGGTCCCCAACCCATGTGAGATGTGATGAATGCCAATCGATTCGGGTGAGCACTCAAAATACCATTCGCCCATTCGATCACATTATCAGGCGCGTTGCATTCAAGATGCAGGAACAGAAAGTCGCGTCCGCCTGCGGAGAAAAGTTGATAGCTGTTCGCATTGTTGCCTGAGATCTGAGGATTGTCCGTGAGACCGGGAAATGATCCTGCGTACCATGGAAAATCAGCGAAGCGAGACTGAGGGAAGTACTGCTGGAAGAGTGTGGAATCCCCTTTGGATGTCATGTCATGGTTCCCGACAGAAATTCCGTATGGAACCTTCCCATGAATCTTGTCCATGCACCGCTGAGCGACCTTCCATTGCTCCGGCTCATTCTTGTCCACGATGTCACCAACATGGCTGACGAATGCGATCGACTGCTTGTCGAGATTCTCCACGATCCAATCGACATGGGCATCGAAGATCGGGTTCGTCAGCGGAGTGTCGCCTTTGTTCTCCCCTTCCTTCTCGACGCCTTTGTACGCCTGTGTGTCCGGGATGATCACAAAGCTGATCGACTTTGCTGGTGCCGGCGGCAACTTGTCTGCTGCGTTCACAGCGGACAGAGGTGTCACTCCGCACAGGATAAGGTATAGCAACAGAGAAGCGCGGACGAACATTAAGGCCGACTCCACGAAAGGAATTCGAAATAGACGCAATCGATAGAATTATCCGCGTCGAGATGCCCGCTTGCTGAACGTATGGCAGACATCAGAGACTTTACCTGCCCCGTCCAATGCGACATGGTAACGGTCATCACCTTCCAGACGGTGGACGGCCATGTGATTGTTGCTGCTGACTTTCGCAAGGTACGGCCGTAAAGATGGCTCGTTGAGCGCCCGTAATTTCCCCCACGATCCGTCACCCAGATATAACACTCCATTTTTGTCATGGAGTCCGTCGGTTAATGGAAGTGAGCGTTTGAAAGTGTGATCGTGGTGCTCCAGGACCAGATCGACTTTATATCGTTCAAATAAAGGACACCAGTGCGTCCGTTGTTGATGCCCTGTGCCCGGTTTTCCATTGGAACCGAATGGGACTCGATATGATGGATATGCAGGAACGTGATAGGCAACAAGCAGGTGTTGGCGATCCTGTCTCGCAGCCAGCGTTTGCTCCAGCCAGTCGGTCTGCTCACCGTCAATAGGACACAGATGCCCGGTATCAAGCATGACCAGACTGAGGTAATCACCGATGTCGAACACACCGTAGGTCTTCTCTGAATATAACCCGTCGAAGAAACTCAGGTACTGCGGCGCCTTGCTTCGATCGGTTGTCGCTCCCTCAACCTCGTGATTACCAATGCAGGTAATCATCGGGATCATACGCCCGGATGAATCAACCATCTGAGCATTCCAGTTCCTTAAATACTGGGTGAATGTCTCAGGTGATTTTCCGTTATCATATGCTAAATCGCCGCCAACAAATGCAAAGCGGGGATCCTGCTTCGCGGCGATGCCATTGACTCGAATCGCATCTTTTCCAATGCCGCAATCTCCTCCAGAAACGAATTGAATCGTGTCAGTGGCCTTTGCTGGCATCGTACGGAAGCGGTGAATTGCACTGGTGCCACTCAAGCGGAACTGGTACTCGGTATCCGGGGTCAATCCTTTGACTTCGCAGCGATGTAGTTTCAGATCTGTTTTCTGATAAGCCCTGAGCTCTGTGGGATACTTCTTCCATTCTGTTTCATCGAGTTTGGCGAAATGAATCGTTCCTCGTGCGGCTGTGTTCTGATCCAGCCATTGAATGGTAATGGTCGTCGTCGGGTCGCTTTGCCAGGTCAGAAACAACGTGTCTGGTGGATTCGATTTGCTTTTGGTCGCTGACTCTTCGGACTTGGAAGATTCCTCTCCAGCTCCCCAAACGTTTCGCGTCCATCCAGATGTCGCTGCCAAACCTGCGAGAGAAGCCCCAAGAAAGTCTCGTCGACGCCATGTAGTCATTGTTGCCTCGAAGCCAGGGTGGTCACTGCTGAAATCGAATCAGAGAGCAGATCAAATTGAGCTGTTCAGTTCGAATGAGGGATCGAAGGTATTGGACAGGAAATCGTGTTCGGCCGGTAGGTTACTTACGCAGGTCAATTTGTACGACGTTTTCTTGGGAAGAAGAGACGCTTGCAATCAGGCCACTCTTTGCTGGATCACGATAGCGCGCCGGAAGGTGATGTTCTTCTCGCACCCCTCCTCCTGGGAGTTCATGCACGTCGACCTTGTAAACGAGAATACGATAATCCCCCTCCGCCGCTCCATCGTTCGGTTCGAATGATTGGAGTTGGAACTTTCCGGATTCATCTGTCTTCGCAGTTGCGGCGAAGTCGTGAGTAGAAGGGGAGAAAACGATCTTCGCTCCCGACACCGGGGTGCCTGCAAATGTCACAACGCCCTTGACTGGAAATAGCTCTGGCCGACCGGGGATGCGTTCTTTTCCACATCCTGCACAGAGAACTATTAGCATCAAAGAGAAGAAACATTGAGCTCGCGAAAGATTTATGAAACGCACGACTTACCTCATGTTGACAGTGAGCTAATTTGCATGGAATCAACCGTGTTTCAACAGTCCCGTTCGATCGCTCGCCTCATCGAGATTAGAACTCTCCAGCAACTTCACTTCCGCCAATCGATCCGAGAGCACCCCAGGTTCCGAAGGGGCTTGTCCCGGTGGTCACATCTTTCGACGACAGATTGCCTGAATGGATATTTTCACTAATGAAGCGAACCGCTCCATCTCCCATCAGCACATGAACACCACCGGTATGCCAGCTGCTGGCGGGGACCTGTCCGTTTGAGTGGTCATTCGAACTTTGCATGCATGCAGGTGAGTTCGGCGGAAGGACAGTGTTGATGCCGGTGTAAACGGCGACACCATTTGCCCAGCCATTTCCTCGCCAGTTTCGGTTTGTTCCCGTACTTAACTTTCCTGTTGCTCGATTCGCTTCAAGAAAACAGGTGATGCTGTTGTCATAGCCTGGGGCAGCACCGCGAGAGCTGGCGATTCCTCCAAGGATATCGCTTGGATCGTTACTGGTCGCCATTTCACCCATAGCAATCGTATTGCTGGTTCCATCGCTGATGTCTCGAAACCTGCGAATGGCTTGGAATCCGAACATTCCGCGACGGTTGTTTCGTACGGAAACACGAGCGCTCACTGTTTCCGATCCGGTGATCTGGCGATTATTGTCACCCCAACTGAATCCGTAGTTGGTCTGACCGCCCAGCTTGTTGACGATGATCAGCTGAGAAGACGGGCAGGACAGTGCGCTAAGGTCCTGCATAAATGGGGTGTATGCTTCATTTCCAGTTCCTGGACGAGGCCCGAAGGCTGGATAGGCGACGCCTCCAATTGTCAGAGGACTGCTGATCTGGTTGTAGAGTGCTCCCTGATCGAAGTAAGGAAGTAACCCGATGAATCCGCTGGCCCGATTCACGTTATTGTCTGTAGCCTGACTCGTTCCTCCGTCCGGATGCCCCGTTCCCCCTCGTGCGTAAGGAAAGCACCCGAACGTGTCGTGGTAGTTGTGTAACGCCAGGCCTAATTGCTTGAAGTTGTTCTTGCATTGAGAGCGTCTGGCCGCCTCACGGGCCTGCTGCACGGCTGGCAGGAGAAGTGAAATCAGTATCGCGATGATGGCGATGACAACCAGCAGCTCGATCAACGTAAATCCAGAATGCAAACGACGCTTATTGATAAGCATATCGTCCTCCAGTCTGATTGTTCTTTGTGTTAATGGAAGCCTTGGCAGCGTGGCTGACGACCTGACAAAACAGTTCAGAACAGATTTGATCGCGAAACGCGTCAGCTCATTGATTTGCAGCAACTTCCGATGATAAATCGGAAGGATGACCGATAAGCGATGCTAATACGCGAAAATTATTTTAAGTCCACTCGCTGCAACATTGCGAAACATCTTTTGGATGATTTTAGAATAAGTCGCACAGAACTCTTTCCGTGAGCGGCCCTGCAATACACGGAAATCTGAACTCCGGGCTCGGTATTCACAGAACCTTCACGCAACGTTCGCAGTGCAGTAACAAACGATGCTGGTTCTCTGATTGGATGCGGAATTGACTCAACTCAAGCCGCGACATGTGGGAGTTGGAAGAACGTAGAGAACCTGAGTTGGATCATGGAGAAGCAGGGTCAATTACTGCTGAGTACCGCAATTGGAGCCTCGAACTCGCAGTGAAGGAGGTAATCGAGTAAAAGCGTTTGTAGTCAGGTTCACTTCTGGTGTTGCTGACTGATCCATGTGCGCGTTTCAGAGATGGTTTCTCCCTGGTCACCCCTGAATAAGTCAGATGAGCATCCCGATGAGATTGTTTATCACTGCTGTTCTTCTCTTCGCGACCACACCCCTTCAGGCCGCAGATCTCTATTACATCGCTCATCGCGGTGAGTACATGACTCTTCCGTCGGAACCAGCGGATGGAGTGCGAACCGGAGTAGTCGATGCACCAGAAGGGACGCGACCAGCCTTCGAGCGTGTTCGAGACAACAAAGTGAAGGCGGTCAAACTCGATATTCAGTTCACGCCGGATAAAGTCGTCGTAGTCTCGCACGACACGAATCTGAAACGCACGACAGGGCGCGATCTGCCTATCGCCAAGACGACCTATGAGGAGATGAAAGATGTTCCGTTTCTGAAGGTCGGCAAATACGAAGGAGAGCGAATTGTCACTCTGGATCAAGCTCTTTCAATCGTGAAGGGCTGCGATCTGTTCTACGTCGATTTCAAGGCGTACACGCCGGAAATGATGGACGCTGCGTTCAAGATCTTTGAAGCTCACGGCATCCCGACAAGCAAGATCATCATTGCCACATTCACTGAAAATGCCCTTAAAGGGGCGATGACTTCGCATCCGGACATTCGTCGAGTGCTCCACATCAGTTACACGAAACGTCCCGATGGGAGCTTCCAGTTCAATGGTGGAAGGAAGTGTGCCAATTTCGATGAAGTGAAAGTGCAGATGCAGGAACTCAAGAAAGAGTTGGGTCTCTTCGGGTTCAATATTCCTTCCTGGAGTCCATCCACGACTCCAGAGTACATTAAGGAACTGAAGGCGGATGGCTGCTGGGTCTCTCTCTGGTACGGCCATTCAACAGAGGTTGCAGACAAGTTCTGGAACTCCGGAGCCGACGCTTTCGTCACCGGGATGCCAAGCGCGCTTCAAGCTTACATCGAAACGAAGACAAGCGGGAAATAAGGGAATCGCTCAGTCCCTCCTCGCCGACGATTTCTGAGCCGGTGAGGACAAGGCCTTAAAATCTCGCTGATGGAGGTGCCTTGCGTCTGCCTGCGGAAACCTGATTCGTATCAGGTGCCCAGAAAATCATTTGTAGAGCGCTTGCATGGCATGCAAGACGTCAATTGGGGCAGGGGAGATGATGGGCTGTGTGGTGCAAGAAAAAAGGCCTTAAACCATGACGGTTTAAGGCCTTTGAGTGGAGGATAGCGGGCTCGAACCGCTGACCTCTTGCATGCCATGCAAGCGCTCTCCCAGCTGAGCTAATCCCCCATGTGCTGGATTGCCAATCGCAAGGTCATTGCTGACTGGCAAGAATCATTTCGGCATTTCGATGTTCGAAAATTGAGCCGAAATGTTTTCCGTTCCAAATGCGTTTGAAGCTTGTTGAAACGGAGCGGAAAAGTTAGTGATCAATTTGTCGGATGTCAAGATTTACGGTCTCCAGATTTTGTACAAATTTCGATCACACGATCTTTACGACAATGTCGCCGCCCCTGAAAGGGATCTCACAGAGATCAATTTTGATGGGGGCGATATTTCTTGAAATGACTTTGAACCATTGTCGCATTCTTCGCGTTCTGAAATCTGATTAAATCATTGATGCTCGTGAGGTTATGCTTGCTGGGTTGCACCATCGGATCAGGGCGGAGCATGCTCTCAGGCGTCATTTTTCCGACTTCGGACAGCATTTCGGCATCGCGTTACATCGCATTTTGGATGGATGCCTGTGTTTCCGGAACGCCGAGTTCAGCATTTTGTCTGTCGTTCTGGTTGCTGCACGGACAGATGAAAGCCTGAGATCGAATTGTGTTGGTTGATGTGATGGGGTGTGCGGTTTTTGTGTGTCGGACTGAGATCTGTAAGTTTTGATTGAAAGCGCGTCGATGAAGGCACCCCAGGAGGAAAAGAAGAGCTGCTCGGCATCCGATTTGGGATCGAATGACGCTCAACAGGTTTCGAATCAGGACGCTCACGGTACCGGTGTCGCATCAGATGTCGTCGCCGAAGTTGTGGCGGAGGTCGTGACTGAGCCAAAAGGGGATGCACCTCAGGTTGAGTCTCCGCTTTTCACTGGGGCATCGACTGGGCGTGTTGGAAATGTGAAAGCCATTCTCAACGACCCAGTCACAAGCCATATGCAGACCGCTTCTCCGTTGCTGAAGTTGGAGCAAACGGTTGGCGAGGCGTTAGCAACCGTTCGAGCAACGTCGAATGTCGGACGGGCCATTTATTTCTATGTTGTTGATAATGATGGATGCCTGAAGGGAGTTGTTGGAACGCGGAAACTGCTTCTCAGCCCGTTGGAGACGCCACTCGCGTCGGTTCTGTCGACACGAATCATTGCAATTCCATCAACTGCGACCGTGTTTGAAGCGTGCGAGTTCTTCACGTTGCATCGGCTACTGGCATTTCCTGTCGTTGATGACGCAGGGAAGGTGTGCGGCGTCGTTGATGTGAATCTTTACACCGATGAGATCCTTGAATTTGATCGTCGACAGGATGGGGAAGATCTGTTTCAGCTGGTTGGGATTCATCTGGAGGACGCGGCAAAAGGAAATGCCGGACATGCGTTTCTCAGTCGATTCCCCTGGCTGGTCTGTAATATTGTCGGGGGGATGCTCGCTGCGGTCATCGCGGATTATTACGACGACATTTCGACTTTGGTTGTCGTGGCCCCGTTCATTGCGCTGGTGACGGCCCTCGCTGAGAGTGCCAGTATTCAGGCGGTGAGTATTGCCATTCAGGTCCTGCACAGTCAGACATCGAAATGGAGTGTTTTCTTTCGAGAAGCTCGGAAAGAGTTGCTCGTGAGTATGATGCTCGGACTCGCATGTGGGGCGGCTGTGGGGGTGATTGCGATCGCCTGGAAGGGGAGTCTGGTTGTCGCCTTGAGTCTCTTCCTGGGAATCTTTGGTGGAGTGGTTTTCTCTGCCTTGATCGGGTTGAGTATGCCGTTTGTGCTGCGTTTCTTCAGTCGTGATCCGCAGCTGGCGTCAGGCCCAATGGCGCTGGCGATCAGTGACGTGGTCACGCTGATCTTCTACTTCAGCCTCGGGCGATGGTTGCTGACGTGACCCTGTGAATATTCTGAGCTGACTGTTTTTTAGCCAGCAAAATGTCGGGATTGTCTTCGCCGAGAATGTGCGGCACACTGCGGAAGAGAGTCGGAAGAGCCAATTCGTGTGTTCTGAAGGAAAATCAGGACAGTGCAGGGAGTGACGGCATGTTCCGGTGGCGACTCAATTCGTTAACCAGAGTTATGTATTGTGGAGTAACAGCTGCGCTGATTCTCTGCTTAAGTGATCGCGCACTGGTCTTTGCACAGAGAGATGGTCTTCAGCAAAGTGCAGATGAGGAAGAGGATGGCATGTTTGAAAATCTTCCTAAGTGGAACCTCTCTGCTCCAACCTTGGGAGGGCGTCAGTTCTGGGGCGATGTCGTTTTCTTTCGCGGATACCGAATTCAGCATTATGTTGGAACGGAACGTTATCGCCTGATCAGCCCAGACGATTTTCGATTGGCTTCAGGTACAGAAGAAGAATGCCGCGAACAGCTTGAGAAAGAGAAAGACAAAAATCTTCTTCCACGAATGACAGGTCGGGCTGTGATCCTGATTCACGGGATCATCCGGTCTTCAAAATCGTTCTCGGTGATGAAGAAGCGACTTGAGGACTCCGGTGCAATCGTCGTGGGATTTGACTATCCCAGTACGCGAGTTTCTCTTCAGGAGTGTGCTACTTATTTCAAACGCGTGCTGGAATCTCTCGACGGCATTGAGCAGATTGACCTTGTTGTCCACAGTATGGGGGGATTGCTGGTTCGTACTTACCTGCAAATGGAAGGAGAGAAACGCGACCCTCGTCTGCATCGCATGGTGATGCTGGGGGTGCCGAATCTTGGTGCGGACATGGCGACAAAGCTTCGAGAGTACTGGGCGTTTCAATGGACGCTCGGGCCTGCTGGTCAGCAGCTTGTTCGCGAGGGGGGGAGCTTCATTGCCGGCCTTCCCACTCCTGACTTCGAATTCGCGATTATTGCTGGATGCCGTGGGACTGAGGATGGCTGGAACATGTTAATCCCAGGTGACGATGATGGAACGGTTTCGGTCGACTCGACACGACTTCCGGGAGCCGCTGATTTCGTAGCGATCCGTGTTTTACACTCCACGATGATGTGGAATCTGGAAGTGATTGAGTCTTCGATTCGGTTTCTGGAAACAGGTTCCTTACGCGAAGGTGAAGACCGCCAACCCATTCCGTTGAGCGAATCGGCTCCGGTTCAGTCAGAAGAGAAACCGCCCGTGGAAGTGAAACCGATCCCGCCTGATTCTCAATAGCTCATTCTCTTTCGCATCTTCACGGCAGATTTCAGGTACTGGATTCGTCAGCGTCGTCTTTGATCAATCGCAGATTTCTGATTTTTCCTGGGATTGAGTTTGGTTTCAGTGGGCCGACTGCAATTTGTCAAGACGTGATCTGCAATGTCTCTGGAAACCTGAATTTGCTGAAAACTTCGTATTGGGCGACTGGAGTCGTTCCTGTACGATCAGAGAGAAGAATTTCCACTTCGCCTGAGGTTGCTTTGTAATTCGGTGTTGCCGATGGAAGGCATCTCTGCGGAATGTCGGTTCGACCGTCAGGAGCATTTTGATCGATCGTGTCGCTCCCGTTGTGCTCGGGGTGAGGCTGTTAACTGGATTCACAGCCGCAGTTCTGCCTCGCGAGAAGACAATGTGCTCTAAAACTTCGGGTCACGCTTGGTGTTACCTCCGGGGTATCTGCTCGTCCGGAGTGTGATGAGCATGATGTCTCTTTGGTTGCGGTCGCGCTTGGAATGGGTGAGGTGGGCTTGAAGCTCGCCTCGATGCGATTCTTTCGGATGGGCGCATTCGTTTGAGATGATTCTGAATGTGTCTTATTTGCCCGGGAATTTTTCTCGTCGCGAACAAGCGCTTTGTATGGAAATAGGATCGTGGAAGAACAGCAATTGTGGGATCGGATCTGGCAGGATGCTGAAAGAGGAACTCGCTCGGTCTTGAGATCGATCTCGAGATCAGAGTGACATGAGACATTCGCAACGGGCTCGGCGGAGATGCTCACTCCGATCGATTTGCCGTTTGTACCTGAGTTATCCTACGCCTCCAGACTGGTAAAGAACAAGATGCCATCAACGACGAGACATCCAGATGAGGCGTTGCGATGTTTGCTGATTCAACCGCGGTTTCAGACTGCGAATTTCTGGAACTTCAGTGACAGTATTGCCACGACCGGAGCGAAGGCGATCGCTCCCCCATTAGGGCTGATGACAGTTGCTGCACTGCTGCCGCAGCACTGGGAATTCAAACTGGTCGATTTGAACGTCGGGCCATTGGATGAATCGGACTGGGACTGGGCTGATGTCGTTTGCACAGGGGGAATGATTCCTCAGCAGTCAGGCATTCTGGAATTAATCGATAAGGCGATTGAAACCGGGAAGTACATTGCGGTCGGTGGACCTGATCCGACAAGCCAGCCGGAAGTTTATTTGGCTGCAGACGTGCGCGTGCTGGGCGAAGGTGAAGAGACAATTCCGCTGTGGCTGGAGTCGTGGAAGAACGGCGAACCATGTGGAGCGTTCGAAAGAGAAGAACGCCCGAATGTCACCATATCGCCGACTCCGCGGTTCGATCTCATTGAATTCAAAAACTATCTGCAGGTGGGGATTCAGATCTCTCGCGGGTGCCCGTTCAATTGCGAGTTCTGTGATATCATCGAACTCTATGGGCGAATCCCTCGCAGCAAGTCGATTCCACAGGTTCTCGCAGAATTGGATCGGATTGCCGACCTGGGATATCGCGGCTGGATTGATATCTCTGACGATAACTTTATCGGCAACAAAAAGTTTGTGAAGCAACTGCTTGTCGAGATGGAGAACTGGAGCAAGAGAAGAAATTATCCGTTCTATTTCAGCACTGAAGCTTCGATGAATCTGGCAGATGATGACAATCTGCTGGATCTGATGCGTCGAGTCGATTTTCGTGTTGTCTTCATGGGCATCGAAACACCTGATCCGGCGTTGCTCGCCGTGACGCAGAAGCGTGTGAACTCGATGAAGCCGATCGTGGATCGGGTGCAGCATGTTTACGAATATGGCATCGCAATTACAGCCGGATTCATTCTGGGGTTTGATGGAGAGAAAGAAGGTGTTGCTGACAGCATGATTGCCTGCATTGAAGAATCAGGAATCATGATGGCCATGGTGGGCTTGCTTGTGGCTCTCCCGAACACACAGTTGACTCGGCGTCTGTTAAAAGAAGGACGCATGATTGGGAGTGATCACCAACTGGTATCGCCAGATGAAACGGTCTATCGACTTGAGAACAAGCAGAGTCACGATAACACGGCAGGTGGGCTGAACTACGTCACGACACGCGACCGATCAGAAGTGTACGACGATTTCCGCCGCGTCGTCTGCACTGTTTATGATCCAGCTGTCTATATGGAGCGAGTCATGAGAACGACTCGGATGGTCAAGCCGGTTCGCAAGCAGGTTCCTTCTCCCGGAGAGTGGAAGAAGATGATCGTTGCTTTGGGACGCATTGCCTGGTGGATGACAAAGAATCCACAGACTCGAAAACATTATTGGTTAAACAGTTTTCGTGCTGCCCTATTGGGATTCGCCAGGTTCGAATTCTGCCAGACGCAAATGGCTGCTTACATGCATCTCGGGCATCAAACCGGTCGAGTGCAGCGTGATATGCAGATCAATATCCAGTTTGCTCAGGAGCAGAAGCACTATCCTCGAAGCACTCAGGAGCTTCCTGCAACAACTCGCATGAAGTTCGGTGGTCATCTGGACGTTCTCTCTGGTGATCGCAGTTGTGCAGCCACGGAAGCGTAGTCGTGCAGCGACAGAAATCTCCGCGCGAATCCAATAGCGTAGAACGGCTCGCATGAGCAGGATTCGCTTCGGCCAGAAGTGTCAGCAATCGTGTGTCGCTGATTGACGCGATGGTGTCGGCATGTATACTGACGTTCACTTTATTGTTTCCCGGTGAACGTCAGCATTAAGCCATTAGAAATCCTTCCTGTCAGGGAAGATTGCTTCGTTGTCCGGGTGCTGAATCGACTTGCGTTTTGAACGGAAGAAGTGGCACATGGCTGGGCAACGAGTCTTCCTCGGGTGGTCGCGTCCTGCCTTACAACAGGCAGCCGATCTACTCGTACAACGCAGTCGGAGTGCTCGGGTATGTGATCTCTCGCATCTCATTGCCGTCGTTCCGGGACGACGAGCCGGGCGACGCTTACTGGAGTTACTGACAGAAGCAGCGGGTGGGAATCTTGTTCCTCCCCGAATTCTGACGCAGGGGCGTTTGCCAGAAGAGCTGTATCCACCTCAGCGCCCATTCGCATCTGACCTGGTGCAAAAGCTCGTCTGGTCACAAGCGCTGCGAACCGTTCCCGAAGCAACGCTTTCTCACATCGCCAGGCAACCGCCTGCTGAGGATGATTTTCAGGCGTGGCTGCGGCTGGGAGATTTGATGCGGCGTCAACATCTTGAGTTGGCAGCAGATCGGCTTGAGTTTGCAGATGTTGCGAGGGAAGGGGTCTTGCTCGACGGGTTCGACGAAGCCGCTCGTTGGGATGCGATGTCTCAGGTGCAGCAGCGATACTGGAAGTTGCTGGATGAGCTGCAATTCTGGGACCAGCAGACGGCGAGGCTTGTGGCAATTCGTCAACGAGAGTGTCGGACCGAACTGGACATCGTCACGATTGGAACGGTCGACCTGAATCGAACCTTGCGGGCGATGCTGGATCAGGTTGCCGATCGAGTGACCGCTTATATTGATGCCCCGGAAAGTTGGGCCGATCGGTTTGACGCCTATGGATGCCTCATCTCCGAATACTGGAGTGATCTGAAGATTGATCTTGCGCCGGAGCAGTTGGTGATGGCCGACGACGCCTCTGCTCAGGTGGATGCGATCGTCGAAACACTGACCGGCCTTAATGGTCAGTATTCAATGGAAGAGATCACCATTGGCGTACCTGACTCCCGATTGGTTCCACTGGTGCAGCGGTCACTGCTTGCGGAAGGTGTTCCGACGCATTGGCCGGTGGATCGCCCCGTTCCTTCAACGGCCCCTTATCGCCTGCTCGAAGCGGCAGTGAATTTTCTGGAGGATCATCGTACCGAGTCGTTTTCGGAATTGATTCGGCATCCGGATATGTCGCAGTGGCTGAATCGTCAGAATCTCTCACCAGACTGGCTGTCCCATTGGGATCAATTTGTTTGCAGCTATCTGACTCCACGAGTCGAGTGGTTTCCGGACACTGCAGACGACCGCACGGTCAACGTCGCACGGCATCTTTATCGTACTGTTCAATCATTACTGGTCCCACTGGCGTCCTCGAAGGTCAAACTCTCTGCATCAGCTGAACCGGTGCGTGAGTTTCTGTTGTCGATCTATGGTGATCGGTCGATCGACCCACGCGATCCGGATGAATCACGACTGCGTGACGTTCTTTTAATGCTGCAGGAAGCATTCGATTCCCATGTCACATTGCCATCAGTGCTGGATCTGGAGATGTCTGTCGTCGATGTTGTTCGCTTGACGATGTCGATGATGGGTGGCGAGTTGTATCGCACGCAGCATGAAGCGGCGATTCAACTCAGCGGGTGGCTTGATCTTCCGCTGGATGATTCCCCTGTGACGATCGTGACCACGTTCAATGAAGGCTATGTGCCTGAATCGGTGAATCACGATCTGTTTCTCCCGAATCGGCTCAGGGCACACCTGGGGCTGGAAGACAATACGCGTCGTTATGCTCGCGATTTGTATAACGTCGTTTGCATGATCCATTCCAGAAAGGTGCTGCGTCTGATCGTTTCCCGCCGGGATGCGATGAATGAGCCACTCACTCCGAGTCGATTAGCATTTGCGACCGAAGATGAGAACATTCCGGAACGGGTCTTGCGATTCTATGCCCATCGTGGGCGGCAGGGGAGTCGTGGGCGGTCGCATGGAACTGTGTCGCAATTCAAGATACCTCGACCGTCCCAGCGTGAGAGTGTTCCGAAGATCTTTCGTGTCACTGAACTCCGTGACTATCTGGCATCTCCTTATCGCTATTACTTGCGCCATGTCCTTCGTTTGAATGTCTCGTCTGATGCGGTCACGGAACTGGATGGCGCGGCGTTTGGAGTTCTCGTGCATGATGTGTTGAACTCGTTCGGGATCAGTGATTGCAGAGACACGACTTCGGCGGTGGAGATCGGGGCGTACCTGCAACAGAAGCTGAAGGAATCGATCGAGGAGAACTATGGTCCCAGTCCATTGGCGGCCGTGCTGATTCAGATGGAACAGGCCCGGCGACGACTGATGGCATTTGCGGATTGGCAGTCGGAATGGCGCCGAGAAGGCTGGGTGATCTATTCAGTGGAACGTGACGTCGAGATCGAAGCTCCAGGCACAATTGCAAATGGCAAACAAGTGACGTTGCGCGGTCGCATTGACCGAGTTGACTATCACCCTGATACGGGACGCTGGGCGTTGTTCGATTACAAAACCGGTGACGCCGGAAACGCACCTGATAAGACGCATCGATCTCAGGGGGAATGGTGTGACCTGCAGTTGCCTCTTTATCGTCACCTTGCGGCAGACTTCGGTGCGGTCGGTGATGTCCGGCTGGGATACATCGTTTTGCCGCGAGATACGAATTACGTGCAGGCATTATTTGGCGATTGGTCAGCAGAAGAACTTGCGGAAGCGGATGAAGTGGCTCGTGATGTCATTGGGAACATCCTCGAAGAACGCTTCTGGAAAGTCCTTCCTGAACCGTCCGGGTCTTTGACCGAATACGATGCAATCTGTCAGGAAGGAGTCTTTGGACGGGAGGCGGTACTATGAGTCGCAGCAAATCCACGGAAGCCAACTCAGAGAACACGCCGGGAGCCGTCTCGCAGCGTCTGCTGATTCGCGCATCAGCAGGGACCGGGAAGACGTTTCAACTCTCCTCCCGGTACATCGCGATTCTGCGCAATTCTTCTCCTGAGAAGATTCTGGCATCGACGTTCACAAAGAAGGCGGCAGGAGAGATTCTGGAACGAATTCTCACCAGACTGGCCAAAGCGGTGTTGGACCCTAAAGAACTCAAGATGCTTGCGGACTCGGTCGGCCCGCCGCTGCTGACTCGCGAGGAATGTCTGAAACTGCTGGGAGGTCTGACTCGAAACCTGCACCGCATTCGAATCAGTACACTCGATTCGTTCTTCTCTCAGCTCGCAGGAAGCTATGCGCTGGAACTGGGACTTCCACCGGGCTGGCGAGTCCTTGATCCGCTGGAAATCGATCAGATTCGGACATCTGCCATCGATGAAATGCTGAGCACCGGAACTCCGCATGATCTCGTGCAGTTAATGCACCTGCTTGATAAGGGGAAGTCGTCTCGCAGTATCTCACGCCTGATTACAGAGACGATTTCCAACCTGTATTATGTTTTTCTCGCAGCACCGGAGGAAAGCTGGGAACGCATTCCTGACTATCCGTTTCTTGCTCCCGAAACCCGAGAGATGCTGCGGGTTCAGATTGAAGAGACGCCTCTCGACAAAGTTTCTCTAACAAAGGCGAGAGCGGGAGACGTTGCTGCCATCTTCAATGAAGACTGGGAATCGCTGCTGAAACGCGGGTTAATGCCGAAGATCATCTCCGGTGAGATGAAATACAGCCGTGTTGAAATCCCTGCCGGATTGAAGCAGCCCTATGAAGAACTCTATCGGCATGTTCTGGCGAGTGTCGCCGCCCCGTGGAGGAGTCAGACGCTCGCAGCACGGAGATTGCTGGGAGACTTTCACACTGTCTTTGAGCGATTGAAGCACGCAGCGGGCGGGCTGGAGTTTGGTGATGTCACACGGCGTCTGGCGCAGGCACAAGCTCGCTCGCGACTCGTGGACTCCTCGTTCCGTTTGGACGCATCGATCGACCATTTGCTGCTGGACGAGTTTCAAGACACCTCTCCAGAGCAATGGAATGTGATTCGCAGTTTTGCCGAGGAGGCATGTCAGGCGGCCGGGAGTTCTTTCTTTTGCGTGGGGGATACAAAACAGGCGATCTACGGTTGGCGTGGAGGCGAAGCAGCCCTGTTTGACCTGATTGCAGATGAATTGCCAGGGGGCGCGGATTCGCAGGTTGAGCTCAATCTAAGTTACCGGTCATCGCCAGCGATTATGCATGCGGTCAATGTGGCAATGCAGAGTCTGGCGCATCACGACAACTTGGAAGATCATGCGGAGACGCTGCATGAGTGGGGCAAGCGATTCCCGGAACATCGAACGGCCAGAGAGAGTCTGAGCGGTTATGTCTGTCTTCGCACTCTGTCTGAACGCAATGCAGATGCAACTCCGGCAGACGAAGACGCTGAAGAACCACCGGAGTTCTGGGCAGAAGTTGCGGCCTATGTTCGAGATCGCCGAATTGAAGCTCCAGGTGCGTCGATTGGAATTCTGACTCGACGGAATCAATCCGTGGGGCGCATGATTTTCGAATTGAATCAACTCGGAATTGAAGCGAGTGAAGAAGGGGGCAACCCGCTCACGGACTCTGCCGTCGTGCAATTGCTGCTGTCATTGTTCACACTGGCTGATCATCCTGGTCATACCGCTGCAGCCTTTCATGTCGCGCAGTCTCCATTGGGAACGATCCTGAAGTGGACGAACTCTGGTGATTCGGCCTCACGCATTCAGTTCTCCGAAGCATTGAGACGACGGCTGGTGGATCGCGGTTATGGGGGGCTGGTTCATGAACTGTTGCCATTGCTGGCCCCGTATTGCAATCGACGTGAATACCAGCGACTGGTGCAATTGACGGATCTCGCGGATCGGTATGACGGGTTGTTCGCGGATTTGCGACCAAGTCGATTTGTCGATTTTGTGAACCAGCAACGGCGTGAAGAACCGACCAGTGCGGCGGTACGAGTGATGACAGTTCACCAGTCGAAAGGGCTGGAGTTTGATATCGTCATTCTGCCGGAGCTGGATGTTCCTCTTTATCTTCCTCCGAAGTACGTCTCGCATCGTCCCGGTCCCGGTGCACCACCGGATCTCGTCGCCCTGTATCGAAGTCAGTCGCACTTTGAGAACCTGGGAGGGGAACTCGAAGTTGCGCGACGAGACACACAGGAAAGGCTTTTTCAGGAAGCGTTGTGCCTGTTGTATGTTGCACTGACGAGACCTGTTCGAAGCCTGCACATTTTGATCAATCCCAAGATTTCAAAGAAGCTCCCGAAGACGTTTGCAGGTTTGGTTCGTGCAGCCTTTGCACCGGATGTTCCTGTCACACCACAAACGATTCTGTGGGAACATGGCAATCCGGACTGGTATCAGGATCTCCCTGAACCTGTGAAGAGTTCAGAGCCGGTGAAGACTCCGGAGACCGAACAATCGCGACGTGTCATTGAGTTCGCCGGTCAATCGAGTCGTCGGCATTGGAAACGTCAGTCACCGTCAGGCAGTAAGACAACGACTCAGCTCAGTCTGAAGCGTGTTCTGAGTAGCGGCCTCTCGACCGCACTGACTAAAGGGACTTTGTTTCATCGTTGGATACAAGAAATTCAATGGATTGATGACGGGGGGCCATCCGTTTCGCTGTTGCGAAGACTTGGGCACCAATCCGGTGTTTCGGATGATACCGTCGAGCAGTGGCTGCAGAGTTTCTCCAGGATGCTCCAGAGTGAATGGTGCCAGAATCTGTTGGGCCGGCAGTCGTATATTTCCGAGAAGCTGTCTCCGTGTCGTCCGGAGCTACGCAGAGAACTCGAACAGAATCTGGTGGGAATTCACGTCCGGAATGAATGTCCGTTTACGGTCCGTTCTGCTCCGGAAGAGTTGCTGAACGGGTTTATCGACAGGCTCGTTGTCTTTGAACGCAATGGCGAACCGGTGGCGGCCGATGTTATCGACTTCAAGACAGATGATGTCTCCACTGGTGAAGAAGCACTGAGTGAACGGTGCGAGTCGTATTATCCCCAGATGACAGCGTATCGGACTGCGGTGTCACATCTCCTGCGAATTCCAGAAGAGCAAGTGAGTGTCCGCCTCGCATTTCTGTTTGCCGGTGTCGTCGTAGACGTCCCGCAAGGGTGACGACAGAGGACTTACGGCAGGCAACGAAAAACGGTTTCACATTCTGCTGAATGTGAAACCGTTCAAATGTCGTTCAATTGACAGTGTTGCTACAGTAAAAGTCTCGATTTACTTGTGTTGGGCAAACAGCCAATCCCAGACGAGCCGATTCTGAGCAGTCATCGTCCAGGAATTGTGACCTACGCCGGGGTATTCAGTGTAGATCGGGTGACCCTTCGCCTCTTTAATGGCTTTGATCATCGCGCGACTGCGTTCAACTTTGACAGCTTGGTCCTGATCCCCGTGGAATGCCCAAATCGGAATGTTCTTCAGGACTTCGCCTCTTGTTGCATCTCCACCGCCGCAAATTGGAATCCCGGCGGCAACGAGGTCAGGGCGACGTTGCATCAGGTCCCATGTGCCGTAGCCGCCCATCGACAGCCCCACGATGTAAATCCGCTTCGGATCGATTGGCAGCTTTTTAACGGACTCTTCAATCAGCGAGATCAGTAATCCCATTGAAGTGGAAGCGACTTCTGGCATTGAGTGTTCGTTCAAGGTCCAGTCTGTCTCAACCCAGCGCTGCATCTTGGGACATTGGGGAGCAAACACGAAGGCCGGATGGCGTTCCCGCATCTCTGGAGTGGCGAGTTCCTTCGCGACGTGGACCAGTTGTGCTGTGTTGTCGTCCCCACGCTCGCCAGCGCCGTGGAGGAAGACCACCAGAGGATAGAGTGTGTCAGGAGTGATCTTGGGGGGAGTCAATTCGCGATAATTCAACACTTCACTATTCGCACCGGTGAACTGTTTAACGGCAAACAGTTCAGCCACATCATTAGCAACGGCATTCGACGACATAGTGACGGTCAACAGGCAGGCGGACGTCAAAAGCAGGGCCGTGGCGAGAGAAGTGGATTTTCGCATAGGAGCATCCTCACTTGAGAAGCGTCGGGAAGGTCTTCAGGGAGATCCTCCTTCAGGTGCGTTGTCAGGCATTCAAAAGGAGTTGCAGTATTAGAGCAGATTCCAGAGTGATTGCGATCAGAAAGGGGAGCCATCAATGCGAAACGAGCCAGCCTAAAATCAGGCTGGCTCGTGCTCTTGTTCAATGCAGGTGGTCGCCTGCTGGCAGTGCGATTGTTATCGCCAGACTTGTTGTGAATCTGCTGACGCGACGGTGATGTTTCCTCGCATTGATTCGATGATCGTTCGGCACGCCTCACGAGGGCGGGAGACAACTTCGTCACCAGGCTTCAGACCGTTCAGAATTTCGATCTTCGTTTCTGTTGTCAGGCCAGTCATGACGTCGCGGGCTTCGACGTCTTTTCCATTCTTCACGAAGACAACCATGCGGTTATCAACGCAGACTACTGTTTCGAGCGGAACGATCCGTGTATCGAAGTGTTCTGCGATCAGAATCTTCGCTGATGCTGTCATACCCGGCGCGAGCATGGCAATGATATCTGGAGTCGCATCCACACTGACGATGATCTCGTAATCGCGAAGGTCTTCGTGTGGAGCCAGTCCTCGCTGTGGGATCGTGGCTTTGCGAACGACGCGTCCTTTGGTGCTGATTCCGCCGAAAGCTTCAATGTGAATGGAAGCGGTTTGTCCCACTTCGACATTTCGAATTCGTGATTCGTGCAGACGCAAGAAGACCTGCAACTGTGAACGGTCTGGAAGTTCAAGTAGTGACTGGCGGTAGCGAATCAGACTTCCGATCTGAATCACGTCATTTCGACGTGACCCTGTTCGGCTGTAGATCACCTGTCCAGATTGGTTTGCATAGATGGTGCAGGCGGCAATGTTCTTGCGCAGCTGATTCAGGGAATACTGATGGCTGTTGACTGCACGCTGCCATGCTTTCACACGGATCGTTCCGTTGAGGATCGATGTCTTCAGCTTGAGCTTTTCTCGTTCCAGCGCGCGAACGGCTTCATCGTGATGAGCTGTCAGCTCGGTCAACTTACGGTCGCGTGAGTAACGTGTCAGTAAGTGCAGTTTGCGAGCTTCATTGTCGAAAGCCTGTTGCTTGCGCATCAGAGAGAGACGATCAACTTCGCGATCTGTGATGTCTTTGTACCCAAGCTCGACCATGCGTGCGGTGTATTCGAGCTGTTTCTTTGCATGTGACAGATTAGATTCTGCCAGCGACATGCGTTCTTCAATCGCGTGTTGTTCCTGGTTGGACTGAACGAGATTGTATCCGGCAAGTTCCAGCTTTGTGATCGCAACCCGAAGCTGAGCAGCAGCGAGACGACTCTCGTTAACGAGTTCCTGAACTTTCAGGTTCGATTCCATTGTCTGCAGAACGGACTGGGCTTTGACCAGCATGACTTCGCGTTCTTTGGCCATGTTCTGCAGCAGAGAAGAATCGAGTTCAGCGACGATGTCGCCTTCGTTCGCATAGCTTCCCTCGTCAGCGATCCAGATCAGATTGCAGCTGTATTCACAGTTGCTTTTGATCAGCTTATTCGAGGTGCTGCGGACTTCTCCTCGCTCTTCCACTACGAGCTGCATCATCCCTTCTTCGACGACGGAAAAGCCATCGGAGGGAATACTGGGGAGAGCGCCTGGAATGCCGTAACTGCTGACTGGCATCATGGCCAGAATGGCAATTGTTCCAATTCCGAGGAGGGAAAGGAATAGAGTGCGGCGTCTTCCTCGCGATTGTTCGCGTGAAGCGTCCTTCATCACATTTATCCTTTTTGCTCTATCAGTGCCGTGACAGGAATTTCAGGAGGGAGGAAGAAAGTCAGGCACTAACGGGAGGCGGGGAAGTTATCGGAAGGTTTTCCAGTCGAGTGAAATCTCAGGGCGAGAGGTCACAATCAAAGCCCGGGAATCATTTCCGCGGAAATTGATCGTCGGGCATCCAGTGAATTGGTCGCAAGGGATCCAATTCGAACGACGACGCGTCGGAAACTTAACACATGAATCATATCGTCTATTTTGGATGGCTGAAAACCGAATCGGTTGTTCAATCTCGAAGAAATCGAAATCTGAACCGCGATATCTGATGTCGACTTCAGGATCGACAGAATCGTTTTGACCCTTTAATCGCAAAGCAAACGAATTCGGTCGGTTCGCTGTAAGTCGTTCTCGTTTAATATGATATGGTTAATGCGTTCTGCGGCGGAAAGGAAGGTGAAAGTGTCTCACGGCAGATGGTTGCAGTGAACATATTGATAAAGGTGGATGTGATGGTGGGTTAGGCAGAAGCGGAATTGGGTCATTTGGGAAAGGTAATCTGCCGTTTGATCATGGTCCATCCACAGGCAGGGCAGGCCCCTTTGGGTGAGAGTTCGGTACCACACTTGTTGCAAAGAAGGATTGGGGTGTCAGCATCCTCAAGCGACTCCTTTGTCGTGGACGGAACTGGTTTCGAAGGAACGACCGACGGTTCGCGGAGTCGTATCTCGTCCTTTTCAGGAGGGGGTGAAGGGGGAATCGCTCCGTTGTTCCTATTGGATGGAATCACCGGCAGGATCATCGTCACAGGAGGGGCGCTCGACCTCTGAATCACGGGGATGGGGGCAATTGGTGTCACGCTGGATGACGATGCGAGGGCATGTTCTTTGGAGGCAGGTGATGTCGCTGCTGGCGGAAAAGTTCCGGAGGCGGAAGGTGGTGCCACCGAGGATTGAGATGGCGGGGATTGTGGTGTCTTGGATTCGGACACTGGTCCACGAACGATTGTTGTCTGAGCACGCGTTCCACTCGCAACCTCGATTGCATCCACGAACACGCGCGCCTGCTCGTCGTAACGAATCGTGACCTCGATCGGGGAACCAATTGGCAGCTGATTTGGAAGCTGATCAATGACACACGTTCCGATCTCGACATGCGACGTCTCGGAGGATGTGCTGCTTTCGATAATATGCAGTTCAACACGAGGCTGGTTCTCGATCACCGTTCCGAATCGCTGGCGATAGGCACACGGGAGGGGAGTGTTCTTGGGGATTAGAATGTGCGGCTGGAGTGTTTGCGTTTCGAGGTCGCGCACCAGAATTCCAAGTCCGCGGCCAGTGACACTCTGCTGTCGAAACTTCCCCAGTCGTTCGGCGGATTCTTTGTTCAGTGTTGAAGGTTCGGACTTGCGTTCGCTCAGCAGAATGCCTGCATAGTATGCCGCTCCGTGACTGATGGACTGGTCAGGAGAAAGGGTCTGGTTCGGGGTTGTCCCACTGATACGCTTCAACATATTGCGAATCGAAGGCATGCGAGACGCACCGCCTGTGATCAGCACGGTGTCGACGTGAGCCCAGCCTTTCTTATGCTGCTTTAGCATCTCCTGTGTGATTTCTTCAGTGCGTTTAAGCAGCGGAGCGGTGAGTTGTTCAAACTCTTCTCTCGCAATGTTGTAAGAACAGCGTCGCCCTGAATGTTGCACGAGAATGGATGATCGCGGCCGCACGCTCAGGCTGCGTTTTGCCTGTTCGATCTCCAGTGACAGAGCTTGCAGACTCTCTCGGTCAGTACGGGGATCGCTGGAGGATTCTCGGGAAAAGAGTGTGCAGATGTGGTTCGACAGGGCCTGATTCCAATCAAGCCCACCGAGTTTGAGGTCTCCTCCAGAGGCGATCACGTTGACGTGGTTGCGATTGTACTGGACGAGAGACAGGTCGAATGTCCCGCCTCCCAGATCGAACACGAGTACCGTTTGATCGTTGGCAATTTCCGCGAACCAGATTCCTTCGCCAAGGACATAGCAGATCGCTGCGGCGACCGGCTCGTTAATGATCTGAACTCGTTCAAGGCCTGCCTGTTTTCCAGCTTCAACAGTGTCGAGTCGTTGCAGTTCACTGAACTCGGCTGGAACGGTGATGACCGCCTGTTTGACCTGACCGATCTTCGATTCTGCTGCAGACAGCAGCTTCCTGATGATCAGTGCCGAGATGTCTTTTGGCCGATAGATGTTGCCGTTCATGACCCAGCATTTGTGCCGGTCGCCCATGAATCGCTTGGCAAACTGGACAACGCGGTCAGGCGAGATCACTGAATGCCTGACAGCCTCTGTTCCGACAATGACATCGGTTCCATCAAAGAAAACGACAGAGGGGGTCGACATTTCTCCTTCTTCGTTTGGCAGAGTGACGGGTTGTCCCTGAGCGTTCAGGTATGCGATGCTCGAGTACGTTGTTCCGAGATCGATTCCGACAGGGATATTCTTCTGGGACTTGGCTTTGAATGTCATGGTGCCCTCATGAACTCATGCGACACTGGTGTGGAGCCGCTTTTTTGAAATCGAAGTGCCAGAATAAGGAGCGATACTTTTGATGAAACGCTGCTGAAAAATTTAGAAAAGGAATGAACAGCTCACGTTTGACAGGTTAATGATCTCGGGAACCATGCAAGGATCGGTTCATTTAATGGTACATCCCTGTCAAAGAATGGAAAATATGTCTCAGTTGGAAGAGGCCCGTTAAGTGGATTTTGCAGGGTTTGAATGGGAATCAGGGAAATCTTGCGAGCTTTGTCGACATCCTTTCGAGGAAATTTGATTCGTAGTTCCTGAAATCCGGATTGCCGGATAACATAAGAAGGAAACGAGTTGCGGACGTTTTCATCCACCACGGAAAACAGTCCATTTGGACAAGTTCTCCGTTTGCCTACCGATTGCCGCCTGCCATGTTGACTACGCCCTTCGATTTTTCCCCACGAACTCGTGTTCTTTATGGATCGGGAACCCTCGGTCGACTCGGAGAACTTGCCAAAGAGTTCGGCTGCCGTCGCACGCTTCTTGTGACGGATTCCGGGTTGAAGGCGGCCGGCCATGAAGATCGGGCGGTAGAGTCACTGCAGTCCGCAGGCGTTCAAGTGTCCGTTTTTGATGACGTCCATCCCAACCCCACGACTCTGGACATTGAACGTGGGACCGAGTTTGCCAGGCCACTCGGGATCGACCTGATTGTCGGGCTCGGGGGCGGAAGCAGTATGGACTGCGCGAAAGGGATCAACTTCATCCTGACCAATGGCGGTCGGATGCAGGACTACAAAGGGACCGGGCTCGCAACGAAGCCAATGCTTCCGATGATTGCGATTCCCACAACATCCGGGACCGGAAGCGAAGCACAATCTTATGCAGTGATCTCGGATGCCGAGACGCATATGAAGATGGCCTGTGGAGACAAGAAGGCGCTCGCCTGGGCAGCGATTCTTGATCCGGAACTCACGGTGACGATGCCCCGGGGTGTGACTGCAGCGACCGGTGTCGATGCAATCAGTCATGCTTTGGAAACGGCTGTGACGACGAAGAGAAACTCGATTTCCTCCATGTTCAGTCAGCAGGCGTGGAAACTGATTTTCGATTCACTTGGAACGGTGTTGAGCGAACCGGGCAATGTCTCGGCCAGAGGAGCGATGCAGCTGGGAGCCCATTTTGCAGGGGCGGCCATTGAGAACTCAATGCTAGGGGCGACTCACGCGCTCGCCAATCCTGTCTCGGCTCACTACGAAACTGCACACGGTGTCGCGATTGGTGTGTTGCTGCCGTACGTCATTCAGTTCAACGCTCGACAAAAAGAGGCAGGGAGAATTTACGCAGAGCTGGCTCAACAGGTCGGCTTAAGTGCTGTTGCCGATGAGTCAGCAATTCCCACCCTGGTCGCGGCGCTTCGGTCATTGATTCGGGACGCGGCCGGGCAACCAACGACACTCCAAGAGTGTGGCGTTAACCCGAAAATGTTGCCGCAGATGGCACAGGAAGCGGCAATGCAATGGACGGGGACATTCAATCCTCGTCCTGTTGATGCACAGCTGTTGCTGGAGATTTACAAATGCGCATTCAATGGAACCGACGTCAATTTCTAACTCAGTCTGCAATGGGGATTGCAGGGCTGACCTGTGCCTCGGGACTCTTCCCTCGATCGCTTCCTGCTGCGGAAGCGAATCAGAATTCGACGTGGGAGTCCTTCCGAAACGGGCCGGAAAACTGGGGAATTGCGAAGTCGTCGTTACCTGACAAGCTGTCGCTGAAGTGGTCAGTCAAGATCGCGGAAGGAACTTCCTCCACAGCTGCGATTGCGGATGGGCACGTCTATATCGGGACGTTGGGTGGGGACCTGCTTTGTTTGCAACTTTCAGACGGAAAAGAAGTCTGGAAGTACCGATCTGCAGAGGTCGTGGCGGCAAACAGTTTTGCACCGGGCTTTAATGCTGCTGTGGCTATTGATCAGAACTCTGTCTATCTCGGGGATGATCAGGGATTCTTTCACGCAGTTGATCGTGCGACTGGGAAGCGGCGCTGGCAGATTGAAACCGATGGTGAGATCGTCGGCGGTGCGCAGGTTCACAATGGGAATGTGATTTTCGGATCACATGACGGGTTCTTGTATTCCTTGAACGCGGACATAGGAGAACGGGTCTGGGCGGTTGAGACCAATGGCCCCGTGAATGCGACACCATGTATTGCCGGGAAGTACACGTTTACGACCGGATGTGATAAGCCGATTCTTCGGGTCGTTGACCTCGAACTGGGGAAGCAGGCCGCTGAGATTCCTTTGAATTCTCTGTTGATTGCTGCTGCCGCTGTGCGAGACGACATCCTGTATTTTGGGACAGACAACGGAACCGTCACGGCGCTCGACTGGCAGTCAAAGAAAGTAGTCTGGGAGTATGCGGTTCCAGGGCGTGAGCAGCAGATTCATTCGTCTCCAGCGGTGACAGAAGATCTGCTGGTCATCGGAAGTCGCGGCAAGAGAGTCGACTGTCTGGAACGCAAGACTGGGAAGCTTGTCTGGAGCGTGACTTGTCGAGCGAAGATCGATTCATCACCGGTGATCGTCGGGAAGAACGTTTACTTCGGGGCATCTGATAAACAGGTGTACGGAGTGACGCTTGCTGATGGGGCTCCCGTCTTCAAAGAGTTCGTCAAGAATGCGGTTACCGCCTCGCCCGCTGTTGCTGATGGACGCCTGGTGATTGGCACCGAGTCCACCAACGGCCAGATTCTTTGCTTCGGATAGACCGGTTCAGCCTCGCATCTGCCCACGCAGTCGCCCTCTCGTCAGGAGTTAATCGAGTAACCTCCCTGAGGATCAGTGAGGACTCGACGAATCTTCATTTCCAGAAGATAGCGCAGATACTTCAGTGATTGCATCACTCCCAGTTCTCTGGTGAGTTGCAGGCTGTACGTCATTCGATGCCAGTACGAATAGCCCCGCGCGGCATACTTCGGTCTTGGGGATCCGACTCGCAAGCCCTCTGGGTCTGTTGTACTGCTTGCCAGTACGTCTTGCGTGACAACAGGCGGAAGGATGCCACCGGAGTTGAGTTTGTGTAGGAACGCATGCCTCATATACGTGTCGACGGGCATGTCGAGATCCCAGGCGCTGGCCAGCAACTTCTGTGCTCCAACGCGAGTGATGGCATACGCTCCGGTTCCGTTTGGCACTCTTAAATAACGGATCAGTTTCCAGTTTTTGAATCGGCCAACTTCAAACGTAGGGGCCTTGGGAATGCCGTTTAATCGCAGAATATCGAACTCACTGGCCCATCGATCGCATTGAAAGAGATCAGGGAACGATGGGTCGATTTCCAGATCGTCTTCACAAATGATGTACCACCCATCTCCCCCATGTTCTGCAATCTGGGTCAGAAGGCAGATGTGGCTGGCAAGCACTGCCCGTTCGTTTGGCTTGAGATTTGGTTTTGGGTTCGAAGTGAATCTCGCGGCAATTTCCGGCGGGATCGTTTTCGGAGTGATGGCAGAAAAGCGAGTGAAAGAAACGCCGACTTTTTCGAACTGCTTTTCCATCCAGCGGAGACGTTCGTGGTCTCGATCAAGGTTGATCAACTGAACTTTGGGAATCGCGACTGACATGGCAAGACCTTGGGGTGTTTTTTAACTGAATGTGTCAGTCTTTGTTACGAAGCGACAGGTGCGAGACTTGCTGTGCTGCGAATGTTGACGACCTGAATCTCATTAAATGAACAGCGATGGATCTGTTGCAGGCTTTTGGCCGTTTGCGAATAATTCCATTCCAATGAGTTGGTGCTTCAGCGCGAATTGCTTTGCCTGCTTTCTGGACAACCAGGCACACCAGATGGCAAGACGACACTTTTTGATGAGTCGTTGATTGAGATCGGCTTTTTGAGGGTTATCACTGTACTTCTGATGAATATAAAGGGCCGACCAGCCCATATGTTGATTCTTCATCATTTCGATCGCGATCGATGGAATCGATGATCGACCGCCATGATGATCCATGATCACATCGGTTGTGACTTGTAGTTCGTAACCGTGGCGAATCACGCGCTCGCTGAGATCAGTATCTTCGTGATAGAGGAAGATTTCAGGGTCGAAGAATCCGATCTCTCGCAGTTGACTCATTCTCATCAACATCGCGGCACCGAGGACGAATTGCGTCGAAAATGTTGTCTCTGGCTTGAATTTGATTTTTCGCGGGTGCAGTAAGGATCCGGCTCGCATGGTCTTTCGAACCCCAAAATCGTCTCGGGGCCACGGGCCGATGATCGCCACTCGGGGTTGATCGAGCAACTTCTGTACGAGTGTCGCAATTCCGTCTGGTTCGATGATTGCATCAGAGTTCAGGACCAGTGCAAACGGGGTCTCAACCAGGTTCAGCCCAATATTGTTTCCTGCTCCAAAGCCCCCATTGGAATCGTTCGAGATGACTTCGACGGGAAGGCGGGCTTTGAGTGATTCGAACACTTCGGGATCACAGGAATTGTCAACGATGATGATGCGTTGGACCCCGTGAACTTGTCGAAGCGACTCGACCGCCGAGTCGATCGTGTCCCCACTGCGGTAAGTCACCAGAATTGCAGTGACCTGTTTGCAAAGATCGATCGGGACTGCAGAAGTCGACGCGCTTGGGATCAAAGCTGATGCAACTTGCCCGGCATTGGTGAGTGTTGGAGTATGCAAGTGTATCACAGTGTTTTGAGGACTGGTGTGAATGCACCCCAGGCACATTTTCAATCAAGTTTTTCAATCAGGTAGTGTCGGTGCTTCGCCGCAGATTTCAGATAAGCGAAATCGCGTCTGTGTTGAGGCACGGGGCTTAAATATGTCAAATTGTGTTGAATCTGACGAGTCGTGTGGGAAGAGATTTTTGACACGACGCAAGGGAACGCTTTCAGCTTGATCCAATTGTTGATATTGATGCGTGCAACGTCTTATCTGGAAATGAGAAGCGGAAAACGTATTCTCGATCGGTCGACTTCCCATTTCGGTTTCGAAATCCGATGATGGAGGCATGGCTGTAAACCTCATGGATGACCTGACTCCCCCTCAATTGGCCGCTGTTTCTCACACAAAGGGGCCGTTGCTGATTCTTGCTGGACCGGGTTCAGGAAAGACCCGCGTTGTTACCAGAAGAATTGCGAATCTGTTGGCGCAGGGAGTTTCGCCGCGCCAGATGCTGGCGATTACGTTTACGAATAAAGCCGCTCGCGAGATGCAGGAACGCGTGGAGGCGCTTGTTCCGGGAACACGCATCTGGATCAGCACCTTTCACAAATTCTGTGCCCGAATTTTGCGTCAGTATGGGCAGGTCGTCGGACTGCAACCGAACTTTTCGATTCTCGATACGAGTGATCAGAAGCAGGCGATCCGGCGTGTGATGCAGGATCTGGATATCGACGCAACGAGCTATTCTCCAGACAAAGTGCTCTGGCGAATCAGCAGCGCCAAGAACGATTTGATTTCTCCCGAGCGAATGAAGCAGCAGTTGGAGATGTCTGTCGGGGATCACTGGCAGTCAATCGTGTCGACAGTTTACCCGGCCTACCAGAAGTTTCTGCTGGAATCGAATGCTGTTGATTTTGATGATCTGCTGATGCACACGGCAAATATGCTGGCAGAGAACCCTGAACTAAGAACAACGCTCGGGGATCGATACCGTTACATCATGGTCGACGAGTATCAGGACACGAACGGGTCTCAATATCAGATTGTTGCGGCACTTGCCCACCGGCACCGAAACCTGTGTGTGACTGGCGATCCTGACCAGTCGATCTACGGGTGGCGCGGAGCGAGAATCGAGAACATTCTGCGATTCGAACGCGACTTCCCGGAGTCGACGACGATACGACTGGAACAGAATTTCCGCAGTACAAAGTCGATTCTGGACTCCGCTGATGCTTTGATCGTCAACAACTCGCAGCGAAAGCACAAATCGCTGGTCACGGACCGGGAAGAAGGCGAACCCGTTCAACTCCTGCGGTTTGAAGATTCCACGATGGAGGCGGAAGGGATCGCGACGCAGATTCAAGAGCTTGTTCGCGAGCACAACTTGAACTGGAGCGATTGCGCCATTTTCTATCGGGTGAACTCACTTTCGCGCCAACTCGAAACGATCCTGACTCGCAGACGGGTGCCGTTTCAGGTGGCAGCAGGTGTTGCGTTTTATGATCGCGCGGAAGTGCGTGATCTGCTCGCCTATCTTCGCTTGATTGAGAATCCTCGCGACCAAACCGCATTTCAGCGAATCGTCAACAAGCCATTACGCGGCCTCGGCAAGTCTTCGCAAGATAAACTTCTGGCCTGGGCGGCTCGGTATGGGGAATCTCCACTCGAAGCTGCTTTGCATGCTGACAAGATAGAAACGCTTTCCAAACGAGCCGTCGTCGCGTTTCGAATGTTCGCCGAGATGATGAATCGCTTTTCGCTGGCAAATAGCGGATCTGTTGCCGACCTGATTACTGCTGTGGTCGATCAGACTCGTTACACAATGTCGTGGCAGGGAGCAAAGCACGAAGAAGCTTACGAGCGTCAGGGGAACGTTGAAGAGTTGATCAACGCGGCCAGACAATACGACGAAATCGCAGGGGACGACGTTTCCTTGCAGGGGTTTCTGGAGCAGACGGCGCTGGTCAGTGATACCGACAAAATCGAAAACGAAGCCGGTCGGGTCACGCTGATGACCATGCATGCTGCGAAGGGATTGGAGTTCCCTGTGGTCTTCATTGTTGGGGTTGAGGATGGACTCATCCCGCATGAGCGATCGAAGCAGGAGAATAACCGTCGTGAATTTGAAGAAGAGCGGCGTCTTCTGTTTGTCGGGATGACGCGAGCCAAGAAGCGGCTGTTCCTAACAGAAACGCGAGTGCGTTCGATACGAGGTCGGGCGATGCCGACGATCGGAAGTCCATTCCTCAACGAACTGATCTGTGAACGTGTTGACTGCGGGACGTTCGGAGGGGACACGGTCGCTGCCTGGAAACGTGTCGTTGAAGATGCGAACTTCACGGATGAGCGGCACGACGAACCGCCTGAAGAAGACACAATTCAGCTGCGCGAGCCGGAATCGAAACCGGCTCTTCCGAAGCTCATGACTGGGGCATCACTCTTGGGGAAAGATCCTATGACGGTGAAGTTGCCGGTCGGGTTCTCAATCGGACAGCAGGTGCGACACCCTCGCTATGGGCGTGGAGTCGTCATCGAGATCGGCGGCTTCGGTGCCAGACGAACCGTGACAGTGAACTTCGCTGATCGACAGGAAACATTCGTCGCCAGCAAAGCTCCTCTTCAACCCATCGGAAGCTAGGCGATTCGGTCGAGCTTGTTTCATTGTCTGCGATGCAGCAGGTGGAAAATACAGAAGCGTCCTCAGGTTGCTTGAGTTTCCTCCAGCAGCCTGAGAACGCTTCGTTGTCGAGTGAACCTGTTTTAGAATTCGCCGACAGGGTTTCCATCTTTGCGGTTCCCAACATCGCGCCAGGTCTGGCGGTTGATGTTGTCACTGACGAATCTCACTGAGCCATCGGCCAGGGTGACTTGGACTCCGCCAGTATGTTTACTGCGGGCAACGTAGGCTCCGCCAATATCGTTGTTGCTGCAATCGTAGATGCCGTCGACTTCTGTTGCCGTTGCGGCTCTTCGGAAGTTTGGAGTGTACATCGATGAGTAGTACCATGCAGGATTGGTTCGGCCAAACATCCACGAGTATCCGCTGTTGGTGCGGCGTGTCGCGCCTGACAACCCTGATGGAGTACAATTGGTATCTCCGGCTGGGCTCGTCTGGTGGTAACGTGGAACTCCGACGAGACACTCGGAAACGAGAGCTGTGTTCGATGTCCCGTCAGTGATTGATGCCAGTTTTGTGAAACTGTTAGCGGAGAAGATTCCGCGTTGTGTGTCGTTATTCTGAGGGCAGGCGTACCACGTTGAGTTTCCACCTGGTACTGAGAATGGCGGAGTTGTCCCGCTTCCACCGCCTCCTCGGGCATCATCATCAGTCCCGCTTCCACCACCAACACTGCCGACATAGTTTGTTGGCCCGTATTGATCGAATCCGCTGCCGCATGAACCGCGTCCATTGCTGTCTGACGGGCAACGGTAAGCTGGAAGTTCAGTTGCGGCGATCACGTTGTTCGCTGCAGTATTCCCCGGGTGAACATCAAAATTGACACTGGTATAGAGCGTTGTCTGTTCAATGTAAGGCAACAGACGCACATTCCAGGTTGTCAGGTTACTGCCATATGGTGGATACGCAGTACTAAGCCCGTAGAGCGATCCGATTGGGAATACTCCGAAGGTGTCCAGATAGTTGTGCATCGCCAATCCAATTTGTTTGAGATTGTTCTTGCACTGTGAACGTCGAGCGGCCTCTCGGGCCTGCTGAACGGCCGGCAGTAGCAACGCGATCAAGATGGCAATGATGGCAATGACCACCAGCAATTCGATCAGCGTAAATGCCGGTCGCGATCGCTTCCTCTGGTGTTCTGAAGTGTTCATAACGGCCCCACAGTTAAAACGAGATGGTTAAGAGAATGTGCGGTTTCCACGAAAGCAGGAACAGATTGAAAAGTGATACAGATTGAAACCGAACTATTTTTTCAGATCAAATTTGACGTCATTTGTGCCAGTCGTGATCTCGGTATTTAGTTGAGTCAACTGGTTGTATTGTGGAGGGATGTACTGAACGACTTCGTCGCTTTCCTCTCCCATGATTGTCTTGACCTTCTTGCCGGTCTTCTTCATTGCGGTAATCTGGACGTTGTTCTTTCCAACCGCTGGCCCGGAGTCCTTTGATGAGGAAAACTTTCCGTCCTTGATCGCGACTTGAACCGGAGGCCCAACGACTCCTGGAAATGGAACGAATTCAATCATTCCCTCTTCAACGGGTGCCCCATCAAATGTGACAGTCCCAGAGACACTTGCTCGGACGGGCCCGGACTTGCCGCAGCCTGCGACCGTTCCGCAAAGCAGAAGTGCTAAAGCATAAATCTGCCAACTCGTTGAGACGCCGTTTCGTCGCGATTGGAGATTCGAGAAAAGAGGTGCGCACCGTGAGATCGCGTTCATGCGTCGCTTCATTTTTCTAGACCGGACTGATCAAGCAAGCGTCTGCGCAGCAGAAACACTCGGGGGATCCCGGTTCAATTGCCAGAAACCTCATCGTCAATTCTGTGGATGCACTTAATCCACAGAAGCTCCTGAATGGCCAGTCAACCGTAAGGGAGAAGGTTCAGTCAGGGATCGCTATACAGAATTAGAGTCGTATTTAGCTTGTCGGTGACTCAATTGGCTGGTTTGTTATCCTGCCATATGATTGAATTACCCTCTTCGGGACCCACTCATGAATGTGGAGTCAAATCACTTCAATGTTAAGATGAATGTATTGAGCGCACACGTGAGCATATTTCCATGCGTTGTGTGCGTCAAGTGTGGTCTTTTTAAGGTTGAGTCGATTTGAATGACGAGAGTGGAAAGAGAGTCACACGCGAACGAAACTCTATTGTGGAGTGTGCTATTAAGTCGCGTGCGAGTGATTAATGAAGAACGAGATATCTTGAGGATTGCTCGAAGAATCCTTGTGTTTCGCTGATGAGATCGTGTTCAGTATTGCGGTAATACACGGTCTGCAGACAGGTGGATTCCCTATATGGAATTATGAATTCGCTTTTATGGAAGCCTGCGCTGAAGACTTTCTGGAGCAGGAATTGATGGTGACGCGATTACCGCGGCGCTGTCCCGTTGGTGTGATTACCGCTTCGGAGTTTCAATTCTGTAAAGGTGCTTCTCGCTTCGTAAGAACAGCGAGTTATCACAGATTGCATAAGAGGCAAATGTTCGCTCGTCAGGATTCAGGATGTTCTTGCTGAGCACTTCGAACTTGTCTGATGCCGCGATGACAGTTGCCGTTCCTGTCTCGTCCTGAAAGTAGACTCGACCAGCCGCGTAGAGTGGAGACGCGGAGTAGTTTCCCCCGAGGCGTTCTTCCCAGTGTTGATCCCCTGTTGTTGCGTCCACGCAACGGGCGATTCCTTTGTCGGAAACGAAAAACAGTAAGTTGTCGACGAGTAGCAACGATGGCGAGTGCGGCACCTGCTTTTCGGTTGTCCATTTCAAATGGGTCTCGGTTACATCTCCGGTGCCGGTCGGGTCGATTGCCAGCAGTTTCGGTTTGCCGTAACCCGTGCAAATATAGACGAGCCCATTTCCGTAAACAGGTCGAGGGATCACTGAGTAGCCTTCGCCGTATCGCAGCCGCCAGATTTCCTCGCCAGTGCTGGGGGAGTAAGCAATAACCGCTCCGCTCCCCGGGCAGATGGCCTGTTCCTGCCCATTCACTGTGATGACAAGTGGAGTGCAGAATGAGAAGCCTCTTTTGACATCAACGTCACGGGCGTGTTTCCATATGACTTCGCCGGTTTTCTTGGATAACGCAATGCAATACTGCAGGTCGGTTCCGTCGCAGCAATAGATCAGGTTGTCTCCGGCCAGTGCAGGTGAGCCGCCGTTCCCGTGCTGAGGAGCGTAATCAAGCTTCGTTGACCAGACGATGTCTCCATCGAGAGTCAGACGGGCTGTTCCATGAGGACCGAAATGCACATACAGCGCGTCGCCTTCGAGAATCGGAGTCGGGCTCGCGTGACTGTTCTTCTTGTGCATCTCAACGTTTGTTGTGTGCGTTGCGAAGTCCCTTTTCCAGAGGAGCTTGCCGGTACTCATTTCGACACAGCAGATTCCCAGTCGAATCTCTTTCTCTGGCGCGGCAGCTTTTCCTTCACCTTCGCTGGCTTCTTTGTTTGCTTCCTTTTCGGATGCCTTATTCGTTTCGGCGTCCGCAGGTTTCTTGTCGCTTTCAGGGATGTCCCGCGTTTCGGCGATCGTAAGATAGATGCGTCCGTTCGCCAGGACTGGGGAAGACCATGCCACACCAGGGATCGGCTGTTTCCATGTGATATTGGTGGAGTCGTCCCAGTTCAGGGGAATCGCGGCATTCACTGCGTGGCCTTGTCCGTTCGGCCCGCGAAATTCCGGCCAGTCACCAGCTTCGACTTGTGCGCTGAAGAGAATCATGGCCAGAAAGCCGGTGAGAACCACACACAGCCAGCAGTGCAGCACTGACGATTGAGCTCGCGTTTGGCGAGTCTGTGACGGAGAGCGACAAGGAGATTGAGGTTGAGACAACGGAAGGCCCTCGTTTTGTTGCGTCGATACGTGTGCAGGAAGTGCGTGGAAACCCAGAAGTGACGTTGAAGCGTTATCGCTGATTCGCGAGAGCTCAGTCATTGGCAGAATCCGTTCGTGTCGGTCCAGACAGTCAGGGAGAGACGACTTTCAACAATCTGTGACGGACTTTTGTCAGGAAAAAAGATGTGTGGTTGCATCGATCTCCCTGATGGCGCTCACCGTCTTAATGAAGATGATGCCATGGCGACTTGATTTCTTGAAGAGATGTTTGTTCGCAGAAATCCAAAATCCAAGACTTTGTAACGACTTTGTTTGTGGTCGAGCCGTTGTATTGTCGCATGGGACACATTCGCCCTTTGGGGATTTCGCCGATAAACTGCAGCTGCGGACGACTGTTGAAGTTACTAATGAAGATCTCAGTGAGATGGTGCGATGGCAGATTCAAGTCAAGGCGATCAGGAAGAGGACACACTCAGGCTCGATCAGTTTCTCAAGATCGTGGGCGTTGCTGAGACGGGTGGGCATGCCAAGCTGATGATTCAAGGTGGAGAAGTGCAGGTGAATGGCGAACTGGAAACTCGTCGCCGTCGAAAACTGCGAGTCGGTGATACCGTGACCGTTCAAGGTGAAACAATCGAAGTTGCACAAGATTAGCGGTCAGTTTGTGCCTGTTCAGTCGTCTGCTGCGAGTTCTCATCAGAGGCCGACACGGGGTGAGATCGCTAACTCGTGATGAACACTTCGGTCAGTCAATTCTCAGGTTCCTGCGATTCCACGACGATGGTCCATTGACGATCGTTGAAATGTTGGTTGGAATTCTGACGTTGTGCAGCGGTGACGAGATCAGCGCTGCGACAGTCCTGTGAGGCATCATCAAGATGGGGAGAATTGATGGCTAAGTTAAAAGCTGTGTGGGCGCTCGCCGCTGCTGTGTTGACGTCGACCTGTGCGATTTCCGTTCAGGCGGATGTGAAATTGCCATCGATCTTCGGCTCGGGCATGGTGTTGCAACGGGACATGGCCGTTCCTGTCTGGGGCTGGGCCGATGCAGGGGAACCGGTAACAGTTCAGTTTCGTGACCAGACCGTTTCGACTCAGGCTGACGACAAAGGCAACTGGTCAGTCAAGTTGAAACCATTGGCGCTGGGCGAAGCAACTGCTCTGACAGTCAAAGGGAAGAACACTGTCACTTACGACAATGTTCTGGTCGGCGAAGTCTGGGTCTGCAGTGGTCAGTCAAACATGCAGTGGTCTGTCAACGCTGCGTTAGATCCAGATCTGGAACGCAAGACTGCAAACTATCCTCAGATTCGGCTCTTTCAGGTTCCAAACGTCACAGCGACTGAACCACAGAAAGATGTCAAAGCCCAATGGGTGGTCTGTTCACCACAGACTGTAGGCAATCATACCGCTGTTGGTTACTTCTTCGGACGTGAGTTGCATCAGATTCTGGGTGTTCCAGTCGGAGTTGTTCAGACAGCTTGGGGCGGAACTCGTGCAGAAGCCTGGACATCACCTGAGATGATGGCCAAAACCAAAGAGCTGCAGCCAATTATTGAAGGCTGGAATGAGCTCGTTGATTCTCCCAAAGCTGCTGAACTGCTGAAAAACTATGAAGCGGCTCTGGCGAAGTGGACGGTCAATGCAGAGGCAGCACGTAAGGCTGGAAAGACCCCGCCAAATCGTCCGGCCATGCCAGAGGTGCAGCGGAATTCACGCCACCATCCAAGCACATTGTATAACGCGATGGTCTCTCCACTCGTTCCGTTCGCGATTCGTGGAGCGATCTGGTATCAGGGAGAATCCAATGCCAGCCGAGCGTACCAGTATCGCACTCTGATGCCTGCTTTGATTCAGAGCTGGCGCGATGTCTGGGGCCAAGGCGATTTCCCATTCTATCAAGTGCAGTTGGCAAACTTCCGAGCCGTTCAGGCTAATCCTGTTGAAAGCGATTGGGCAGAACTTCGCGAAGCTCAAGACCTGGCGAAGAAAGCTCTCCCGAATGTCGACGCCGTCTGTATTACTGACATCGGGGCTGCGTTGGACATTCACCCGAAAGATAAGCAGAACGTCGGGAAACGACTCGCTCGTCTGGCGCTGGTGGATCTCTATGGGATGAAGGACATTGTTCGACAGGGACCGACCTTCAAGTCTGTGTCGTTCGAGGGCAACAAGGCGATCGTGAAGTTCGATACTCACGGGTCTGCGTTGACCAGTTACTACAAAGATCCACTCGTCGGCTTCGCGCTGGCTGGTGAAGATCGAAAGTGGAGTTGGGCAACTGGAAAAGTTGTCGGAGCTGACACTGTCGAAGTGACCGTCAAAGGACTCGATAAGCCAGTGGCGGTACGCTACAACTGGGCGGATAATCCTCAGGGAAATCTTTACAGCGAATCGTATCTGCCAGCTTATCCGTTCCGCACAGATGACTGGGCTGGGATCACTGTCAACAACGTGAAACCGTAATCTGCGTGGATATGAGCGAAAGGACGGCGATGCCTTGTCGTCGGTCTTTTCGGTGTTGATGGCAACGATCAAGTGACGGCACAAGACAACTGTGCCGTCACTTTTTTATTCCGCCTACCCGGTGCGAAGGGATCAGGTACTCGCCAGTTGACCATTTGGTGTATCAGCAGGAGGGAATGGCTGAAATGGCGATTGCTTTTCGGTTATAAAGTGGAAATGTTTGTGATCTGCTGCACCTGATTGAGCGTTGAGAGCGATACTCGATTTGATGATCGACCCGATGCAGGGGCGATTTATCTTGAGTCGGGGGACTCGGTTGTGTGCACGGCGGATTGCCTGAACGGCGTCTTGTTTTGCGGTAAGTCGGTATCTTTTCTTGCAGGATCCTGAGACACGATATGAACAACACAGTTGCCCCCGATGCGGCTGCCAAAACAGAACAAGGTGTTCTTCTGGTTTCTTACCCGAAGATCGTATTCCTTTATCCGTCGTGGTTTGTGTCAATTTTTGCAGGACTCTACCTGTATTTCTTCGGACAAGAAGCAGACCCCGCCAAATTTGAACTCGGCATGGCGACAATGCTGGGCTGGACGTTTCTGATCACGCTGGGATTGAATTTGGTTGTCCTGTCGTTCGACTTCCCACGGTCGACGTCGCTGCTTCTTTTTGCGGTGATCGCGGTGATCGTGTTGGGGTTCGTGCTTTTGATGGTCTACAACCCAAATCTGCTGCCTGCGATCAGTCGATTCCTGCATACTCTGCATCCAATTGCCAATTCGACGTTCTACTTCCTGTTTGCAGGAGCCCTGGGGGCGATTTATCTGGCGGTGATGTTCACTGCAAAAATGGACTATTGGGAAGTTCGCCCGAACGAACTGCTGCACCATCACGGGTTCATGAGCGATCTTGAGCGATTCTCATCACCGAATCTGCGGATTGATAAAGAAATCAAAGACGTCTTCGAATTCGTGCTGCTGCGTTCTGGTCGTCTGATTCTGCATCCAAGTCAGGAACGTCGAGCGATCGTTCTGGACAACGTGTTCTTCATCAATCGGAAAGAGAAGGCGATTACGAAGATGCTGGGAGCGCTTCAGGTGCAAGTACGCAACGCTGAATAGTTCACTGCATTCACTCATCAGAACTTGCCACCGAATTGGCAGGAAACAGTCTGTTTTGATGAATCCAAAGCTGGTGATTTCAGGCGACTCAGACCATATTTCGACTTGAGCCCGGTGACTTTATTCCGCAATGGAAATGAAGGCCCGGGCTCGTTGTTTTTGGTTTTCGTGAACGCATGATCGGGATATCTGGTACACGCGGCCCGGATTAATCGAGATGAGCGTTAGCGGTGTTACCATCGTTGCCGACAGGCCTGCGCGCAAGAATTGACCTGTCTGTGCTGTTGTTTGGAAAATACCACGTTTCCTTACGGAAACATCAACACGGGTTGAGCTAGCGTTGTGAGTTGTCCGACGAAGATAAAAAAAGATGATCCTCTGGAGTCACGAAAAGGGACCAGGAAGTCATGCTCGTTCTCAGCCGCAAACAGGATGAAAAAATCATCATCGGTGACTCGATCACCTTGATGGTTGTCTCCATTCAGGGTGACAAGGTCCGCTTAGGGATCGAAGCACCGAAACATGTCAGTATTCACCGCGAAGAAATCTATCAAGCGATCGTCAAAGAACGCGACGACACAGGGAAGAGCGATCACAGCCCTTCCAGCGGTGCCCGATAACGCTGCGGGGATTGCGTTGACTTCGCTTCGAACAGATTGCATTGCACTGTTCGAGTCGCACTATTTGCAGTGAGGTACAGCGGGTCCCTGTGGAAAGAGCCGTCTCCTGAAACGGAGTTGCTCGCGGGCGTATGTGTGCATATCAGATGTTGAAAAACAGCGTTGTCGGATTTCTCCCAGAGAGAGAACGCAGTGACACGGCTTCGACGTGTCGTCGCTGATTGAGGGTCATGAGTTGGGCTGTCTGTAACTCACTTTTCTGAAAAGAGATGCGGGGATTTCCCTGCGTCGTGGATGCTGATTCATCACGGCATTCAGTCGGAAGAAGTGCTTCTTCAGGAACGCGCCACGATGCTGAAGTGTGCGCGGGATCAAGATTCTGCATAATGATCCTCTGAGCAGGAATTGAGCTGACAGGAATTGACGAATTGCTGGCGGGGAACGACCATTCCTGTTTGTGATCGTGATTTCTCTGGGCAATCTCTTTTTCAGCATCGATTTTGCTCGCTGCGGCAGGTTGGCGACTCTTATGGCGAATCCTCTCCAAGACCCCCGAGTCATCGAATATGACGTCCATACTGACGAAATGCTCATCAATATGGGCCCACAGCACCCCAGCACGCACGGTGTTTTGCGTCTCTTGTTGAGAACTGACGGCGAAATTGTCCATGAAGTGACGCCGCACATTGGATATCTGCATCGCTGTGCCGAGAAGATTGGGGAAAATCTGAGCGGCCCGCAATGGATTCCATACAGCGACCGGATGGATTATCTGGCTGCGATGAATATGAATCTCGGGGTCGCTCTGACCTTCGAAAAGCTCCTGAAGATCGAAGTGTCTGAGAAGGCAATGGTCTTGAGAGTGGTCGTCTCCGAGTTGGGACGAATCGCCAGCCACCTGCTGGGGATGGGGGCGTATGGGCTTGATCTGGGGAGTTTTACTCCGTTTCTTTACGCCACACGTGAACGTGACATCATTCTGGATCTGTTTGAGGAACTGTGCGGAGCGCGACTCACGTATAGCTATGTTTCGATTGGCGGTGTGACGCACGACATTCCGCAAACGATTCCATTTCCGCCTGGTCTTGCCGCGTTGACCGGGCGTGAAGCGAATGTTCCCATCAGTTGGGCTGATGCCACTCGGATTTTTCTGGACTGGCTCGAACTGCGAATCAAGGAGTATCACACGCTCCTGACTCGTAACTCGATCTTCATCAAGAGAACAGCAGCCTTGGGCATTTTGCCAGCTGAGATGGCGATCAGTTACGGGTGCACCGGTTCCGTTCTGCGCGGGAGCGGCGTCGATCTCGACCTGCGGCGCGATGGCGAAGCGATCTACACCCGCATGTATGCCGGTTATGAATATGACATTCCAGTTGCTCCATTCACGCCGGCGGACAATGTTCCATCCGAGGTGATCCTGGGAGATAACTGGTGTCGCTTCTATGTGAGAATGCGTGAGGTCAACGAAGCAATTCGCCTGGTCCGTCAGGCATTGGATCGCTATCCGAAAGTGGAAGGCGGGCATCGGACACAATTCCGCATGACCACCAAGCTCCCGGTAGACGAGTGCTATCTGGAAACGGAAGCACCGCGTGGAAACATGGGATTCTACATCGTGGGCGACGGACAGGTGGAGCCGTTGCGTGCTCGGGCGAAGAGTTCCTGCTTCTGCAATCTCTCGGTCACAGAGGCACTCTGCCGAGGAATCTTGCTGGCTGATATTCCGTCATTCGTCGGCTCGCTCGATCTCGTGATGGGCGAAGTCGATCGTTAGACCGATTCACTCATGGATCGGTTTCAGCGCTGACGAATTCTTCGCCAGCATCCGCTAGAACGTTGCACTGAACGGCAGGGACCTGACCCTGCCGTTCAGCGTTTCAATGCTCGCTCGTCATCGCGGTTCTATGTCCCGGATGGAGCTTGTCGATTCCGGTTCATGGACCATTTCAACAACGGTGGTGTCACCATTGTTGTGATGATCACCATGACGACGATCGCGGAGTAAACTTCAGGGCTGACGACACGTTCGTTATCAACCATCAAACTGGCTCCGACCGCAGCAAAGATCAAGCCGACTTCGCCTCGGGGAATCATCCCCAGACCCACGGACAATTTGTCCATTCCCTTTTCAAGCACGCCCAGTGAGCAGACCTGCTTGCCAAGGATTGCGACAAGTGTGATGACTCCGGCGAGCAGCCAGACGCTCGGATTCGAGAAGCTCTTCAAGTCGACCATGATGCCCATCTGGACAAAGAAGATGGGGACCAGCATGGCGGTCAACGGCCTCAATGCTTCTTCCAGTTCCACTTTCTCCTTGGTCGCAAGGTTATGATAATGGGCTTTCTCCAGAATCAGTCCAGCCGCAAACGCACCCACAATCGGAGCAAGTCCGACGAGATTCGCGAGATAAGCGAACCCGAAGCAGATCACCAATGCGGTCGAGACCAGCAGACCATGACCTCGCAGGAACGTGGCGATATGGAAAAGTGGCTTTGTGAGCAGGTGGGTGCCTAACAGGATCGCGCCGAATAGAAATCCGACGGCATAGACGATGATCCAGACGAGACTCATGGCGTCGAAATCGGCCCCTTTCTGAATGATTCCAGAGACGATTGCGAGCACAATCAGACCGAGGACGTCGTCAATCACTGCGGCGCCAAGAATGATCTGTGATTCACGCTGCTGGCTACGGCCAATGTCTTTCAGGACACGAGCCGTAATCCCGACGCTTGTTGCGCACAAGGTCGCACCCAGAAACAGCCAGACTTGCCAGGGATGATCATGCAGCAACCACCAGCCGGTGCCGTATCCCAGTCCAATCGGAACGATGACTCCCAGGATTGCGACAATAAAGGATGAGGCTCCGACTTTCAGCATTCCGCCGATCGTGGATTCCAGACCCACTTCGAACAACAACAGGACGACTCCGATTTCTGCCAGCATCTTCAATGCGGCCCCCGGTGAATACGGGTTCCCGATCAAACCTTCTGGTGGAGCATGCAGAAAGTCCAGGCCGTTCCATCCCGAGAGCAGCGCAAAATTGCCGAGGAGAATTCCGACGCTGAGTTCCCCCAGCACCGCAGGCATCCCCACATATTCGAAAATTGAACCAGAGATCTTGGCGAGGAGCAGGATCAACACGATGGCTGCCAGCAACGGGGCGACTGGATTACTGTGTCCCCCCTCCGCATGTGCGTCGTGAGCCTCTGCTGATTCGTGTCCAGAGACGTGAGTATCCTGCGCTGGTGCAGGTGTCTTTTCGTTAAGGAGGACTGGTGCTGCGGCAGGCTCCTGAGCATGGACGACAACCGACGGGGTCGCGATCCAGCATGTGATCAGGAGAGTCAGAACCGGAGTCCACCAGAACCACCCGGCACGGGACGATCCTTTGAGTGAATCAGGAGTCATTTGCATCTGTGACGTTTGAAATCGAAAAGGCATCAAACAAGGCTTTTTAATTTGGATGCGGATCAACGGAAGGCATTGTTGACCTGAAAGACCTGCCTCGGGAGCGTGTGATCACGAGTCGGGAAAAGCGGGCAACAGCGGCGAGGAATCTGACAGTATCGTCAGAAATGCAGTGTTTTTTGCTGTAAAGCCCGCATTGCCTCAAAATTCAACTCAAGATTATGATGTGTACCTTATTCAAATCAGAAGATTAGGGCAAATCCAGTCAGGATGCTGGAGCTTGCCTTAAAGATAACGTGCGCGAATCGTTATTGATCATTGAACACTGGTTGGAATCGGGTGGAATTTGCAGAACTGAAATCCCAGCCGATTCGAAATGGTCGAGGCGATTTCGTTAACAGAGCAGTGTCCCTGGCCCGTGGAATTCCATTCACCGGCTGAGATGCTGCCGCGCGACGACATTGTAGAGCTCATGGCTCAAGGGAATGGATTCTCATGACGGCTCTGAATCGCATCAGATACTCGCGACGACATTTATTTGTTGCGATCGTTATTGTCAGTCTGCTTGCAGGTCGTCAGGTCCATGCGCAACCAGCTTCTGCGGTCAACGAAGAATTGGGACTGAAGGTTCCTCCCGGGTTTACTGTGACTCGCTTCGCAGGGGATGAACATGCTCACGATATCTTCTGCATGACGATTGATGCGCTGGGACGCGTCGTTGTCTCCGGTCCGGGATATGTGAAAATTCTGATCGACTCCAACAACGATGGAGTTGCTGATCAGGTCAAGACATTCGTCGATGGCCCTGCCAGTGGTGCGCAGGGGATGTTCTTTCATGGCCGCGATCTGTTGCTGGCCGGAGGGGAAGGACTGATTCGCTATCGTGACCGGGATGGTGACGACAAGGCTGATGGTCCACCTGATGTCTTCTTGAGAATCAATGCTGGAAACGAACACGATCTACATGCGATTCGTCGTGGTCCTGATGGTTGGTGGTATCTCATTGCAGGGAATACATCCGGCGTCAATGAATCGTATTCCGCGACGCCGACGTCACCTGTGAAGAAGCCCCATGCCGGGGTGATTCTGCGAATGAAGCCAGATCTCTCGCAAGGCGAGGTCTTCGCTCATGGCTTTCGCAACGCGTACGACTTCGATTTCAACTCGACTGGAGAAGTCTTCGCCTTTGATAGCGATGGCGAAAATGTGATGAGTCTCCCGTGGTATCAGCCGACCAAGCTGTTTCACGTTCTTCCAGGGGGGCATCAAGGTTGGGTCAGTAATAACTGGCTTCGTCCTGACTACTTCTTCGATGCGGCTCCTGTTGTGGCGGCGTTTGGCCGCGGATCGCCGACAGGTGTCAGCAGTTATCAGCACACAGCTTTTCCTTTGAAATACCACGGCGCCCTGTTTGTTCAGGACTGGACATTTGGACGGATTTACGCGGTTCCGATGACTCCGGATGGTGGGACATGGAAAGGGAAGCCGGAAGAATTCGTCTCGGCTGTCGGACAACATGGATTTGCCCCGACTGACATGGAAGTCGGAGTGAACGGCGAGCTTTATATCAGTGTCGGAGGCCGCGGAACACGAGGCGGTGTCTATTGTGTTCGTCCGATCACAAAGAACGCCAACGCAGCCGTCTGGCCGATTGCGAATGGAACTCCGGCATCCACAGCAGACAAGCTCGAACTCTGTCTGAAAGCACCCCAGCCATTGAGTGCGTGGTCGCGTCGATACTGGGAACCGGTTGCCAAAGAACTGACGAGTGAACACTTCATTAAGGCAGCATTGGATCGAAAACGGACCGTGGCAGAACGAGTTCGCGCCATTGAAATTTTGACTGAAAAGCACAACGGATTCAGTGGTGATGTGGCTGCTCAACTGGCAGCGGATGAATCACCGGTGGTGAGAGCTCGGGCCGCCTGGTCAATCGGACGCACGCAGACGGAATCACCAAACAGCCGCACTTTAGAGCCGTTCTTCAAAGATCAGGACCCGATGGTTGGGCGAGCCGCTGTTGAAGCGATTCAATCAGGCACGCCTGCGCAGTTGGATGAGTTCGCGAACCTTTTAGGGCAGCAGTTGCCGCAGAAGGATCGCTATGTTCGGCAGGCGGCCACGCGAGTCCTTGTGAAAGTGAAGCCGGAAACGATTCACCGCATGGCACAGGCTGCCTTTCCAAAAGGTTGGGAAGCGTCGATTCCGGTTGCGGCATCGTATGGTCTGCGTGGTGACACGTACTCCGCGTATACAGTTGATATTGCCCTGCGAATTCTCAAAGGGAAAAACAATGACGAGCTGAAGATTGAAGCGGCCAGACTCTTGCAGATTGGTCTGGGGGACGTTGCCCCTCCGGGTGACAAGGTGGACGCTGTTTTCACAGGCTATGCCCCTCGAATCGATCTGAAACCGAATGCTGTTTCAGTGACAAAACTTGGACAGGATCTCGCGGCCATCTATCCGACGAAGATCGACGTTGTTGATCGTGAGATCGAACGGGTTTTCGCGATGATCCAGCCTCAGGTTCCCGGACTTCTGGATCGGGTTCTTGCCCAGATTTCAACAGAGTCGCATCCCGTCGATGATATTCATCGGTTAATTGTGACTGCACGAATTCCCGGGGCGCGGACCGTTGAACAACGTCAGTTTATTGCACAGGCGCTCTTGAATCTTGATCCGAAGATTCAGACCCACAAGTTGCAACAGGACAGTCACTGGGGCGATCACATTCTGGAAATGTGTACGGCTCATGCGACGCTTGATCCGCAACTTCCGTTGGCGCTCATTGAGACTCCAAGCTTCGGACTTCCGGGGCATATCCTGTTTGTGCCCATGCTTGAACAGAACTATACCGACCGTATTGCCAACATCTTCTATAAACAGGTGAAATCGAACCCGAACTTCCCCTGGTCCCAGGAACTCGTCTTCATTCTTGCCGCAACGGGTGAGGAAGATGCGATGAAAATGATTCGGGCGAAGTTTGACGATATCTCCTTGAGATATGCTGTTCTGGCGTGCTTTGCGACTCATCCGGCAGAAGCCGATCGCGCGCTGTTCGTCGAAGGACTGCGATCCGGGAACATCGAATCGATGCTGGTTTGCATTGAGGCATTGCAGATTCTGAAGTCAAGCAGCGATCCTGCAGAGAACGTTGTGCTGGCGAAAACATTACGCAAGCTCGGTGACATTGGTGAAGAGCGTCAGGCGCGTGATCAGACTGTGGAATTGCTGCGACGCAATCTGAACGTTCGCGATGCCTATAAACTGGGACAGGACGGACAGGCTCAACAAGAGGCGATTTCTCAATGGGTTGTGCTCATTCAGGAGCGATTTCCGAGTGAATTTGCAGCCTCCGAACATGCTGCTGCCGAGAATGTTGCCCAATTGAAAGGCCGTCTGGAAACCATCAACTGGAATAAAGGGGATGCCCTGAAAGGGGAGAAACTTTTCCAGTCTCGCAGTTGTGTGCAGTGTCACGGAAAATCAGGCGCATTGGGCCCGGACTTAACAGGGGTGGCCGGACGCTTCTCCAGGGATGACCTGTTTACTGCGATTGTGTTCCCGAATCAGGATATCTCTCCGCGCTATCAGGGAGTTCAGATCGTAACGACAAAAGGACAGGTTCGTTCCGGTCTGATTGTCTATGAAGGCATTGATGGACTGGTGATTCGGGATGCAAACAATCACACTTATCGTATTGAGGCAAACGAAGTCGATGATCGCCTGCCGATGACAACATCGCTGATGCCAGCGGGACTGTTGCAAGGTCTGACTGATCAGGATTACGCTGACCTCTATACCTACCTCCGCAGTCTGGGGACCAAGTCAACTGCAGAGAGTGGGGCTGGAACTTCCGATCCCTCCCTTTGATCTGTTCGCCATTCAGTGTGGTGTTCTCGATCGGGAATCGATTGTCTCCAGAACGTTCCAGAGCGACGTCCCTTCGGGGCGAGTTCAGGAACCGGACAGAACAGTGTGGTCACCCCTCAGACATCTTCTCGAGTGCAGATATGCCATTGAAGAATTTCGACGCCCTGTTTGCGGCAGCTGATTCATTGTCGTCTCCCATTCCGGTTGCTGCTGCTGGCGGGGCCGATGCGACGGTGATCAAGGCATTGGAACTCGCCAGACGCCGAGGCTGGGTTTATCCCATTCTCACCGGAGACCTCGATCGCATTGCAGAAATCGCTGAACAGGTTGATGTCGATCTCGACGGCTTTGAGATTGCCAGAGACGAGCCGGATTCCGCTGTCGAAGCCGTTCGACTTGTGAAATCCGGGCAGGCAAAACTGCTGATGAAGGGGCAGATTTCGACCCCGTCATTGATGAAGGCAGTGCTGGATAAAGAAAAGGGACTGCGCACCGGAAAGACAATCTGTCAGGTCGTGCTGATGGAGATCCTGCGAGACCAACGCACGTTTCTGATGACAGATACCGGGGTCACGATCGCGCCAACTCTGAATCAGAAGCAAGAGCTGATCGAAACTGTGGTTGATGTCGCCCATCGTCTTGACTGCGTTGAACCGCGTGTGGCCTTGATGTCGGCAACAGAAAAAGTGACAGCTGCCTTGCCGGACACCGTTGAAACTCAGCAACTGGTTGAACTGGGGTCGCAAGGGGCTTTTGCAAATGCGGTGATTCAGGGACCACTCTCATTCGATCTCGCATATGCCGCAGACGCTGGACAGAAGAAGGGGGTCGGAGGGGAAGTGACCGGGGCTGCTGATGCCATGATCTTCCCGGACCTGCTGTCTGCAAATCTGACCGTAAAAGGAATCATGTATACCGCCAACTGCCGCTTTGGTGGAGTGTTGCGCGGGACGACTCAGCCGGTCGTTTTCATGTCGCGTGCCGATACTGTTGAAACGCGATTGAACTCACTGGCGTATGCACTGCATTTGCTGAAGTAACGTCACTTGTCTGTCCGTTTGTTATTTGGAATCTTGTGTCGTCATGCGTGCAGTTGTTCAGCGTGTTCGGTCTTCCAGTGTGACCGTGGCCGGAAATGTTGTCGGTAAAATCGAACACGGGTTTCTGGTGTTGCTCGGAATCACGACAGACGACACTCAGGACGACGTGGTTTATCTTGCTGGTAAACTCGTCGGGCTGCGCATTTTCGAAGATGACGACGGCAAGATGAATCGGTCAATCAGTGAAGCTGGCGGGGCGATGCTGATCGTCAGCCAGTTCACGCTGTATGGCGATTGTCGAAAAGGACGACGCCCGAGCTTTATTGAAGCGGCCAGACCGGAAGTCGCGCAGCCACTCTACGAGAGCTTTGTGGCCGAAGTGCGAGGGCAAGGGATTCACGTCGAGACAGGAATTTTTCAGGCCGAAATGGATGTCGCGTTGATTAACGACGGCCCCATCACACTCCTGCTCGACAGTCGGAAAACCTTTTAATACAGGTTCGAACTGCTCTGAGAATCTCCATTGCAAACGGACCGATTATGGGCCGGTTCTTGCTGCCGTGTTGAGTTTGAATTGCTTGCAGACCTGTTGAATCCCTGCGACCCCAAAGATCGTTTTCTTGGTCGGACGAAGACCGGTGTCTCGATCCGGTGATGAACGAACTTCGACGGTCAACGTGCGGTTTGGGCAATGAGGGCCGAGCAGCGCAAGAGCCATTGCGAGGCGGTATCGCTCTTGTGGATAGATTGGGCATGAGCGTGTTGTAAAGCTCCATGCATCGAGGTTGAACGGAACGACTTCCTGCAGCGGGGCCGGTTGTCCGACGAACTTCAATAATTCAGGTGGCAATCCCTTGGCCGTCGTGTCATCAATCAGGATTTGCACCTGAGCAGGCCGGGAGCAGTAAACCGCCCAGGCTGGCCAATGGTCGCATTTGCCTGCAATTTCGAGAGCCGGATAGATCGCGACAATCAACGTGTATGCCAACGGGATTCGCCCAAACTCCAATGTCGGGCGCACCGGTTGTTGAGCCTCTTTTTTCTTCTTCTTTGATTTTGCTTTGGGCTCTTCAGTGGAGCGTCTTCGGACCCGTTTGTTCCAGTCTGGCCCGAAGACAATGATGTTCTGGAGAATGAAAAACAGGTTCCAGAGCAGAACACCCCATTCGTGCCGGAGTCCAACTCCCAGAATCCAGAGAAGGACGACATGCATCACGATCGACAGTGCGAAACCCCAGCGGCGTGTCGTCGGGAGCAAGAGCATCATCCCGGCGAGGAGTTCCCCAAACGGGAATGCGGCGGCGAGTTGCTGTTTGAATTGCGGAGTCCATTGTGAATGATCAATCCCGATCGGATCCAGCAAGCCGTTCAGGAACAGTTGTCCCTGCTGAGCCATGAACGCTGCGTCGCACTTGGAGATGGCCGACCAGATGTAGATGGAGGCGATAATGACTTTCCAGCTGCGAAGGACGTCAGGTGCCTTCGCAATCAGCAGCAGGATGCCGACGAGGAGGAACTGCATCACCCAGGGCTGCAGGCGATGCTGGTCAAGCGACACGGCACCGATCAGACCGGCAACGTACAGGCCTGCACCAATCTTGGCGAACAGTTTCGCACGACCGCTGCCCACTGGCAAAAGTGTTGCCTGAGCCGTGACGCAGCAGCCAAACAGGGTGAACAGAACGAAGACTCGATCTGCCCAACCGGGGACGCCGGTGAGAAAACTGAGCCACGGAATTCTGGGGGAGATTGGAGAAGGTGCTTGCCACCAGAGCGGCCAGGTCACGCCCACCAGCAACACGGTGAAGAGTGCGAGCAACCTGCACAGCCAGTTGACTTGAAAGTCCGCCTGAACCGGAGCGGTTGTTGAATTGCGATCAAGTTGTTGGGTGAGGTTATTCACTGTTCGACAATCGTGAGTGCAATGTGCTTGGCCGGGAGAACGTTCAACGCCTTCGATGCTGTCTCTGGAGAAATTACGACAGGATCGGGAGAGCGACTGACCGATTCACCTGCAGGTCGGACACTGGCAAGGCTGCGTTGAGGCTGCCTGAGCGGAATCCCTGCAGATCGAGAGTGACATATTTGAATCCAAGCTCCCGCATTTTTTCGACGAGTCCGGTGCGGAAGGTTTCGTCGACAAGACGCCCGAGTGCGTCGAGCGGGACTTCGATTCGAGCAAGTTCATTTTGCTCAAGACGAACGCGAAGTTCGCGAAGCCCCAGCGATTCTCGCAGAAACTTCTCAGCTGCATCGACTCGACGTACGCGTTCTGGTGTGACGGTGACACCATAGGCGAGGCGACTCGACAGGCAAGGGCTGGCAGGTTTATCCCATACCGGGACGTTCCATTCTTTTGCCAATGCCCGGACATCGTCTTTGGTGAAACCTGCTTCGATCAACGGACTGCGAATATGATGCTCGCTGGCGGCTCGCATCCCGGGGCGGTGGTCTCCCTGATCATCAAGGTTGGCGCCGTTGCAGATGACGTCGACCTGAAAACGATCTCGAACGGTTTCCAGTTCAGTATAGAGTTCGGTCTTGCAGAAGTAGCAACGATCGCCGGCGTTCGCCTGGTAGCCGGGGACAGAGAATTCTTCTGTCCGGATGACTTCGTGATGAATCCCGATTTCGCTCGCAACCGCCTTCGCCGTTTCCAATTCTCCAGATGCCAGTGACGGGCTGACACCAGTGACAGCGATGGCATTCTGTCCGCAGGCGAGTGCTGCTGCTTTGGCGACAAGAGCACTGTCGACTCCCCCGGAAAACGCGACGGCGACTCGGCCATAGCTGCGCAACAGTTCGAGAAGCTGGTCAGATTTAGATCGAAAATTGGTCATGGAATACAGTACGGGTGACGAACACAATATTCAGTAGGAAGCGAAAATCGCCCGATGACAATTGACGGGGACTTATGAGTCCTGAAGGCGAATGTCGACACTGGCCCGATGTGCTGTCAGTCCTTCTTTGTCTGCCATCGCGCGAACGGAATCCGCATCGTTGGCAAGGGCAGCCTGATTATACCGGATGACGGATGATCGTTTGAGGAAATCATTCGCGCACAGCCCGTTTGCGAAGCGTGCCGTTCCGCCTGTCGGGAGAACATGTGACGGGCCAGCGACGTAATCGCCAAGTGCCACTGGAGTGTAGTGCCCAAGGAAAATTGCTCCTGCGTTTTGGATTCGGGCGAGCAGTTCTTCCGGGTTGTCTGTTGAAATGTGGAGGTGCTCAGTTGCGAGTTCATCTGTCAGTCGGACAGCTTCCTCAACGGATTGTGCGAGGATCAGGGCTCCGTAATCCTCAAGGCTTTGTCGAGCAAGATCGCCACGTTCCAGACGCCCTAACTGTTCTTCCAGTTCGCGCTGGACACTGCTGATGAGTGATGGTTCCCACGTAATCAACACTGCAGAGCCGGGGCTATGCTCCGCCTGTGAAATGAGATCACTGGCGACGAACGCCGGATTTGCAGAGTCGTCAGCGAGGACGATCACTTCGCTCGGCCCTGCGATGCTGTCGATATCGACTTCGCCGAAAACGTGTCGTTTTGCCAAAGCGACGAACAGGTTGCCTGGCCCTACAATCTTGTCGACGCGTGGAAGTCCTTCGATTCCGTATGCGAGCGCGGCAACAGCCTGTGCTCCTCCAATACGATAAACTTCGGTGATTCCGAGTTCGTGGCACGTTGCGAGGAGATCGGTGTTGTAGGCACCAAATGGAGTTGGTGGAACGACGATGGCAATCTCTTTAACGCCAGCAGCCTGAGCGGGCAGTGCCGTCATCAGCACGGTCGACGGATATGCGGCGGCCCCGCCGGGAACGCAGATTCCGATTCGCTTTAATGGAACGTATCGTTGGCGCAATTCGACTTTGGCTGAGTCGATGACGCGTTGAATCACGACGTCCTGCGTCAGAATGGCACGTTGGAATTCGAGGATGTTTTCGCGGATTCGACGGATTGTCGCGAGAAAGGCAGGATCGGCTGCTGCGTGTGCTGAGGCGAGTTCTTCTGCGCTGACTCGTAAGGTCTCAGGAGTGACTTCCTTGCGGTCGAGCTTCTTCGTGTATTCGAGGACCGAAGAGAGCCCTTGCTGTTTGACGTCACGACAGATCGTCTCAACGACCTGTTGAGGGGTCAGTGGCTGCCCGAAAAGGTCGATGGTTCGTTGCCGTCCGGCTTCGGAGACCACATTCCCGTCCGGGCTCAGCTTGTTTCGCAACTCTAACAGTTGAGCGGCTGCGTCCCCGGTTGAACAATCAATAGTGCGGATCGATAACGGCATGGACTTCTCCGGAATTCCGTATTCCAGCAACGATTGAGCAGTACGCTCGAAAATGTAATCCCGTTCACAGCAGGAGCGAATCGCGGGAGCCCCTTGTCTCTTGGACAAGATCAGCTGTTTCCCGGTGGAGCGTTATTCCTGGTCAGCAGGAGCATTTCTGCGCCACTGAGGAACTCACGATCTTGATTCTCAGTCTGAAGTGAGGGGGAAACAATTGCTTTTTCAACCTCTGGTTTCACTATTGTGAATCGAGGGACCCTGTTTCTGCAACCAGAGCGGCGAAGGCGAAGACTCGATACCGAAATCGATGTGTCATAATCGACACGATCTCATAGTGCGATCGGATCTTGCTGTTGGTTCAGCACTGTGTTGATGCAGTAATAAGGCTGGTGCAATAAAAAAGCCGCTGTTTGCCATGAAGACAAACAGCGGCTAATTCTGGATTCGCTCTCACAGCCAGAGAGACGAATAAGTGGCGGGGGCCGGATTCGAACCGACGACCTCGAGGTTATGAGCCTCGCGAGCTACCGGGCTGCTCCACCCCGCGTCATAGATCCACATACTAGCAGACGGAATTCATTTGTCGAACGAACAGCGACAATCATTTTCAGAAATTGCGTTGCTAGCGAACTAGTGTTTGTTGATGTGAGATGTTGACTCTCGTTAAGTAATGATTTTGCAATTGGTTGTGGCTGGATTCCGAGAGAGTCGTTGTGACGCATTCGATGTTGCTGTTGTTTAAATGGATTGTCGAAGGATTGCTGTAGGCGGATCTCAGGGCATGAAGATAAAGTTGGTCACCTGTCTCTCTTCGCAGCATGTTAGTTTGGCTGTACGGGGAAGTCGGGCAGGTCTGGGCAGGGCTGGTGAAATTGAGCAACTTGTCATGCAAACAGATGATCTCCTTTAGAATAGAGACTGTTACTCCCTGGCGTCCTCTTGGTGGAGTTCCCCTGTCTTAGTCAATTGCGATGCAATGACAGTGCAAAGAGAACATTGATACAAAATTGATCCAACTCGGAAACTGACCTGACGTCTCCTCTCGTTGATTGCGAACAATGTCCATGATTCAGGTTGAATCGCTGGCTAAAGAATTTCATGACATGAAACGAGGTTCAGTCTTTGCGCTGGACCATGTGACATTTGATGTGCAGCCCGGTGAGATTTTTGGACTCCTGGGACCAAACGGAGCAGGGAAGACAACCTGCCTGCGAATTCTCAGTACCGTGTTAAAGCCGACTCATGGTCAGGCGAAGATTGCAGGCTTTGATGTTGTCCGTCAGCCGCAAGAGGTTCGCTCCCATATCGGATTCATGTCGAACAACACCGGAATCTATGACCGGATGACCGGTTGGGAGATGGTGGAGTACTACGGGCGGCTTTACAACATTCCTGAGAAGGTGCTGCAGCCGCGACTGGAAGAGATCTTCGAAACGCTGAAGATGAATGACGTACGCGACGTCCTTGGCAGCAAAATGTCGACCGGGATGAAGCAGAAAGTGTCGATTGCCAGAACGATTGTGCACGATCCGCCAGTCTTGATCTTCGATGAACCCACGTCCGGGCTCGATATCCTTGTTGCGAGAGCAGTGCTGGAGACGGTCGAGTCGCTGAAGTCAAAAGGAAAGTGCATTATCTTTTCGACTCACATTATGAGTGAAGTGGAAAAGCTGTGTGATCGTATTGCGATCATTCATCGCGGTCGAATTCTTGCGATGGGGACCGTCGAAGAACTTTGTCGATTGCATGGCCAGGCTGATATTGAAGACGTGTTTTTCAAACTCATTCGCGATCTCGAAGACTCGCTCGCTGACGTTTGAGCCTCCCGGATTGGATCTGCATCAATGAGATGGAAAAACATCTTTCTGATTTTTCAACGTGAAGTCCGCGACCAGCTGCGCGATCGACGAACGTTATTCATGGTGGCTGTCCTCCCTCTGCTGCTGTATCCCGCAATGGGGATCGGCATGGTGCAGATGACCGTAACGTTTGCTGAGCAAATGCGTCGGGTCATTGTTGTCGGCGCTGATCAGTTGCCGGAACCGTCCTTTATCGTCGATGGCCAGTTCTCGCCACGATTTTTTGATCGCCCGGAGCAGGCTGGAACGATTCGGATTCTGACGGACCAGCCTGAGGGACTGAAATTCGAACCGAATTTGGAAGTTCGTTCTGAAGTCGCCGAGTTCATGAAGCAGGTCGACATTCGTCGGGATCGCATTCTGCGCCTGGCGGAAGTGCAGTCGACTCTTGATCGACTTCCACCGGAATCTGATCTCGTGCAGTCAATGCGAGACGAAGAGAAGACCTTGCGAGTTGAGATCGAGCATTGGTTTTCCAAGGCCCCGGCTCAGGTCTTGATCGTCTTTCCTCGTGACTTTCTGACGAAGTACAACGAACTGACGGCGTCATTGGAGAAGATGAACAAGGACGAATTGAAGAAAGCTTCCGTCCCTCGTCCGATCGTCTTGCACAACAGTGCGAATGAGAAATCGGAAATCGCGTATCAGCGCGTTCGTGTTGTGCTAAAGAATTGGGAATCCTCGCTTCTTGAACAGCGTTTGGAAGCGGCTGGCCTGCCTGCATCACTGCAGCGGCCGGTGCCGATGACGCCTGTGGACCTTGCCGAGCCAGAGCAGATTGCTGCGAATGTCTGGAGCAAGATCTTTCCTGCCTTGCTGGTCATTATGTCAGTGACCGGCGCGTTCTACCCTGCGATCGATCTGGGAGCAGGGGAAAAAGAACGAGGCACAATGGAGACGCTGCTGATTTCTCCTGCGACCAGAACAGAGATTGTTTACGGCAAGTTCTTCACAGTGATGCTGTTCAGCTTGACGACGGCGTTGTTGAACCTGTGCAGTATGGGATTTACCGGACAGCACATGTTCTCTGCGATCAGCGCGACTCGGGCGAATCCGATGGGAGATATCTCGTTTCCCCCACTGGAATCGTTGATGTGGGTTGTTCTACTCGCAATTCCGTTGGCCGCATTATTCAGCGCCCTGAGCCTGTCTCTGGCGATGTTCGCACGCAGCAGCAAGGAAGGTCAGTATTATCTGACGCCGTTATTGCTGGTGACGATGGGACTGACAATGTTCTGTCTCAATCCGGCAGTCGAACTCACACCGTATTACAGTATTCTACCTGTGACAGGGCCTGCGTTGCTCTTGAAGGCACTGTTGCTCGGGACCTCGACTCAGTCTCTGGCGTTTTATGCGATCCCGGTACTGGTGACGAGTTGCGTTTACAGTGCATTGGCACTGTGGTGGGCGACAGAGTTGTTTCAGCGTGAAGATATTCTTTTCCGCGAAGCCGAGCAGATTAACCCACGATTGTGGTTGAAACACCTGTTGCGGGAAAAGGAACCGACTCCGAGTTTCGCGGAAGCGGCCGTCTGTTTCGTGCTGATTGCCATGTTGCAGTTCCTGTTTTTGACCTCGATGCAGGGCTCCCCGGAACTGTTGGCCACGCCGGTTAAAATGGTCACGGTTCAGCTGGTTTATCTGGTTGCGACTGTTGGACTGCCCCCGGTGTTCATGGCATTGTTGTTAACCAGCCATGCCCGACGAACGTTGAAGCTGGTCTGGCCGCGTTTCTCCATGCTCGCGGTAGGTGTCACCCTTGCATTCACGTTGCAGCCACTGGTACTTGAGATGATGGCGTGGTTGGACCCGTACTTCCCGCCGCTTCCCCCGGGCGCGAAACAGCTGATGGACGCGATGGGAACCGATCAGGTCCCGTTGTGGTTGACGTTCTCTGCCTTTGCGATTGCTCCGGCAATCTGTGAGGAACTGGCGTTTCGTGGGTTTATCCTGAGTGGATTGCAACATTCTGGAAGACGGTGGTTACCGATCATGCTTTCGGCGTTGTTGTTTGGAGTCATTCATATGATTCCCAAGCAACAGTTCAATGCTGCGTTGCTTGGAGTCGTGATCGGATTGCTGGCTGCAAGAAGTGGGAGTCTGCTGCCGGGAGTTCTGTTCCATCTGATCTTCAATGGAAATCAGGTCCTGGCGATGCGGTTGAAACCGGAATCGCTGGAATCAGGGATCTGGCCGTGGCTGGTTTACACAAAAGGAAGCGGCGCGGAATTCGAGATGAGTTTCACAACGGGAACACTGATCGTTTGCGGAGTTGTTTCAGCGACGCTGTTATACTGGCTGGTTCGACAGGATCGACGGACAGATCATTTTCTGGAGCGTGGGGCAGGTGAGGAACGCCGACTGAATCCCGTGAGCGCCAAGTCTGAGCACATTCCTAAAGCCTGAACCTGAGATGGTTCCTGAGACTGATGTCTTGTCTGTTGTGAAACTGTCAGATAAGGAATTCTTTTCTCGATCAATTCAGAAAGCACTTTAAGATTGAGGGAGCCGATTCCGGAACCGAGGCGTTAATCCGCTGGCATTTCGGACGGGTTCCTTGCGACTTGGACGGCAGAAACCGATCATGAAGTGGGCGACAGACATCCAGTATCAGGAAACCTTGTTTGCAGCACGTCAATTGATCTGATTTCTTGCTGATTGAAATTGATATGGAATGGACTCGCACCGGAATACTCTGTCTCTTTGCACTGCTAACCTGTCAGGTTGCGGTCGGGGAAGAGTCTGCTTCCGTTCTGGTGCAGCAGTTGGGCCATCCTCGTTTTCAAGTTCGCGTGGCTGCCGAACAGGAACTGCTCACTCGCGGGATTGTCGGGTTGCGCGCAACGAGCCTGGGGGCGAAATCGAATGACCCAGAGATTCGACGGCGCTCGCAGCGGCTCGTGAGCGTCTTGCAGAAACTGGCGTTCATTGAGCAACAGGAGCGGGTTCGTAACGATCCCTGGCTGGCTGGCGAAGAACTGGCTCCTGCATGGGAATTCTATCAGTCAATCGCCAGTGATAGCCCGGCAGCGAGAAATCTGTATGTGAAGATGATTGAGCAAGAATCCGAGTTGATGACTTCTGTCGTCTTGCGACCGAAAGAGTGGACTCTGGATTTCGAGCGTCGCTGTGCTGACTTGCGGACGTTTGTTGACCGCCGCATCAGTCGTGATTTGAACACGGCTTCCATCATGACGCTGCTATTTCTGGCGATTCATCCTGACAATCGGATGAGTCCACTCTCAGCTGGAACCGTGGGGACTCTGGTTAGTGATCCTGAGTTTTATTCCACGGTGGTCCGTGCTCCCAATGATGAGCGCGAAGTTTACATGACATTTCTCAGTCAATGGGTCGAATCATCCGGTCATTCCAGTCCAGCGTCGCGGTTGCAGCTTGCATCGAAGTTTCAATTGAAAGCCGGAGTCGTTCCTGCACTCGAAATCCTTTCGAACTATAAATCGGTGGGGCTGTCTCGGACGCAGTTGCAGAACGCCATCGGATTTCTGGCAGTCTACGGTAGTGTCGATGTGGTTCCGGAACTGGAAAAACTGCTGGACCCGGAACGCTTCCAACCTCCGACTTTGGACACTGACGGCCCTCTTGTGCTGCCTGAGCCACACAGAGAAGACCGTCGTTCAAAATCGGAGCAGAGTGCAGAGGCACAACAGAATCTGATGGTAAACGACACCGCTTTGCTGGCGATCCTGAAGATTACGAAGCAGGATCCCAAGAAGTACGGGTTTGCCAATATGAGAATTGATAATCAACAGCGAGCACCGCTTATCAATGCGAGCTTTGCGACGGATGGAGCGCGCCGATTAGCTCTGTCACTCTGGCTCGCCTGGCGAATTGAACATGCTCATCGGTTGTTGCCGCCATCAAGTGATGCGAGCGAAGGTGTCGAAGCTTAATCCGGCCGCCCTGATTTATGCTTCGTCGTGCTGCCGGTTGCTTCTGAGTTGCTCAATGCCGTTCTGAAAACGTTGAGCGTTCCAAGGCACAAGAGCGATCGTCTTCTCTTGCCTGTCTTCATCAAGAAATGTGATCTGGAATTCGGTCAGAAAGAAGTAGCGTCGGGACTGCACTGATTGAATGTCAGACGCGGAGATATCACGTATCAATCCGAGTGCTCGCAGAAGTGGACGCATCGGATAGGCGATTGCGTTGGCATCAATCCGAATCGAACGAGAGGTCATGACAACATCTAGAGCATTTTGCAAATTGATCTCCACATGATGTGTCGAATTTGGGAGAGTGTGTCGCGTCATGGAGGACCATTATGTCGAATGCACTCTCCGTCGATTTGCGGCGTCGGATACTGGAAGCGATTGACCAGGGTGTCAGTCAGTCTCAGGTGGCTCGCACGTATCGGGTCGACCGGAAAACAGTTTGGAGCCTAATTCACCATCGTCAGAAAACCGGATCTCTCGAACCGATCCGTGCTGGAGTGGGGCGAAAATCCAAAGTCGCCCATCGTCAAGCGGACATCAGGCAGGCCATTGCAGACAATTCCAGCCTGACGTTGCAGTCCCTGATTGATCAGTTAGGGTTGGCCATCTCTGTTTCAGCATTGAGTCGCACCTTGCGTCGTTGGGGAATCCGGCTCAAAAAAAGTTCTGCACGCCTCAGAACAGCAACGTCCTGACGTGAAAGAGAAGCGTCGCTGGTGGGGGATTCTGGTTCGCCCCAAGCCCCAGCAGAGGCTCATCTTTCTCGATGAAACCGGGGCCAACACGAAGATGGCCCGACTTTACGGTTGGGGGAACAAGTCGGAACGTGTCCGCAGTCAGGTGCCACATGGGCACTGGAAAACGATCACATTCATTGCCGCACTCCGCTGCACCGGCGTGACGGCCCCCATGGTGCTGGATGGCCCCATGAATCGGGAATCATTTCTGGCGTACATCCAGCAGTGTCTGGTTCCGACATTGAATCGCAAAGAGATTGTGGTGCTGGACAATCTCCCTTGTCACAAACAGCCAGAAGTCATTCAAGCCATTGAAGCGGTCGGGGCCAGCGTCTTTTATCTGCCGCCTTATTCACCGGATTTCAATCCGATTGAGAAAGCGTTCTCGAAGCTGAAAGCACTCCTCCGCAAATTCGCCGAACGGACCATTGAGAACCTCTGGAAGCGAATCGGAGCCCTCATCGAAACCTTCACTCCCAATGAATGCCGAAACTATTTCCTGAGTTGCGGATACAGGGGAAGTTAAAATGCAAATTGCTCTAGCCCGTTGTTGACCCGCATCAGTCGCGTCAGCGTTGATCTGGTTGACCATCCTGAGACGAAACGCGAGTGGTACAAAACGGATTCGTCGGATTGACCAGGGCTCGATTGATTTGCAGACAATGATATCTCACTTGCTGGGTGAATTTTCATTTCGATGTGAACGCGGCTTCCCTGTAACGTTCCGCAGCACTCATCATATTGATTGCTGCATTATTGCCCAATTCGTGATCCCGATTTCGTCTCGATTTCCTGAATGAAGCCATGTGTCACTCGTTGCGAAGAGCGCCAGTTCGGGATTGATGCCCTGCTGCAGAATCAGTGATTCAGCAAGATCAATTACCGGGATAAAGACATGGGAATCGACAGCTCTTCTCGTTAGAGTTCAGCTTTTGGGGTGGTTTGATCGCACCGTCGAAATCCAGTTTCGGGTTCTACGTGCGAACGACCGCTCCCATCGTGTGTCAACTTCAGGTCAACTCCCGACAGCAGGTTGTGGAATCTCTCGTGACGTCACCAGATTCAAGTTCACCAGAAAAACGAACTCCACTGTCACCTCCGATCCCGAAGCAGATCGGGCCTTACCAGATCGAAAAGATTCTGGGGGCCGGGGGAATGGGGACTGTTTATCTCGGGACTCATCAGGAAACCGGGAAGCAGGCCGCGGTCAAGATGATGCCGGCGTCGATGGCGCACGAAGAAGGATTCGTCGCCCGATTTGGTCGGGAGATTGCGGCGATGAAGCAGCTACAGTCACCGCATATTGTGGAGCTGTACGACAATGGAGAAGATCACGGCACGTACTACTATTCGATGGAGTATGTTGCCGGGGAAACGTTGACCGATCGGCTGCGTCGCGAGAAGCGAATCCCATGGCGTGAAGTGATTGAAATCGCTGTGCAAGTCTGTCGTGCACTCAAGTCTGCACACAACAGCGGGATCATTCATCGAGATTTGAAGCCTTCCAATCTGCTCTTGGGAACAGACGGGGTGGTGAAGCTGTCTGATTTCGGCATTGCTCAGGTGTTTGCGACGTCGAAGTTGACCGTCACCGGCGGGGTGCTGGGAACAGCAGAATACATGTCTCCAGAGCAGGCCCAAGGGCGTCGAGCGACCAGACAGAGCGACATCTATTCTCTCGGGGCGGTGATGTATGTGATGTTGACCGGTCGCCCTCCGTTCACTGGCAAGTCGTCGCTGGAAGTCATTCAGAAACACCGATTCAACCAGTTTGATAGTCCTCGACGTATCTTGCCGGACATTCCGGTCTGGCTGGATGAAGTCGTCTGCAAATGCCTTTCAAAACCTCCAGAGGATCGGTATCCGGATGCGAATGTGCTGATGTTGCGTCTGCAGGAGATTCCCAAAAAGCTGGAGATCAAAGAATTCGGTTCCGTCGGCGGTGCCATTGATAGCGAGTCCGTGACCAAGGCCGGTGAGACAGCGGTCTCGGACGCTGGCTACGTGAGCGGCACATTGGCACGGGATCTGTTTCGGATGCAGGCGGAAGCCGACGCTCAGCCACGCGGAATTGGACGCTGGCTGGATAACATCTGGGTTCTGATCGGGTTGCTCCTGTTGATCGTCACTGGGACCACACTGTTGCTGTGGAAGCGTGAGAAATCTCCTGAAGAAATGTTCCGTCAGGCTCAGGCGATTCTGGAAAAGCCAGAGGGCCCGGAATGGGACGAGGCTCGTGAGAGGTTACTGGTTCCGTTGTTGGATCGGGATTTCGAGAAGTGGGAGACTCAGGTTTCCCCTTTAATGGCGAAAGTCGAGGCCTACGATCTGAAGCGTCAATTATTGGGGCGCCAGAAGCGGGAGCCGTTACCTAGGTCAGAACCGGAAGCCATTCTGCGACAGGTGTTACAGCTCCAGAAGCTGGGACAATATTCCGCAGCAGAGCAGAAACTGGAGTCGCTGGGAATTCTGCTGGTCGGCAACGACGAGTTCAAAGCATTTCAGGTGGCAATTGTCCAATTGCAGAAAGATCTGAAAGCCCAGGAAGTCGCCTCACGGCTGGAATATGTCCGCAAAGCGATGGGACGGGCCGGAAAATTCCAAAAGGATGGGAAAACCGGAGAGGCACAGGCGATTTGGCGCAGCGTGATTGCTCTGTATGATGCCGACTCAAATGCAAGCGAGCTGGTTGCAGAAGCACGTGCCGCGCTGGCTGCCAGCGGGAGTATTGAACCCTCCCCAGGTTCGCCTCCAACAACGACAGAGAAAGACTGAAATGGATCTCCGAAACTATATTCGTGACGTCCCGAACTTCCCTAAGCCGGGAATCATGTTTCGTGACATCACCACGTTGATTGCCAAGCCATCTGCGTTTCGCGAATCCATTGAACGGCTCGCCGAGAATTACCGGAATAAGGGGATTACCTCAATTGCGGCGGCGGAAGCACGCGGGTTCATCTTTGCCGCGCCGTTGGCTCTGGCCCTGGATGCTCGATTTGTTCCAGTCAGAAAGCCAGGGAAGCTCCCGTTTGAGAAGCAGTCCTTCAGCTATGACCTTGAGTACGGCAGCGACACGCTTGAGATTCACACCGACGCCTTCGAGAAGGGGGATCGGGTTCTGCTGGTCGACGATCTGCTCGCGACTGGGGGAACGATGAACGCCTGTGCTCAGTTGGTTCAGCATGCCGGAGCAGAGGTCGTCAGCTGTGCGTTTGTGGTTGAACTCGCCTTTCTGAATGGACGAGCAAAACTGGCACCACATGATGTGTTCAGCCTTGTCAGTTACGATAGCGAATAGTGTGAATTTCCCCGGCCAGTATGCATTGGCCGAGTTGTGATCGCAGTGGTGTGCATTCAGGAATGCCGCCACTGTCTGTCCCCTGAGTGAGCAAGACTGGTCTAGTAAAAATGGAGCTGACGGAACGCGATATCATTTGCGAAGATGGGCCGGTCATCGCCGTCAATAAGCTTCATGGGGTCATTGCTCAAGGTGCTCCTCATGGTGTCGATAGCCTTGTGGATCAGGTGAAGCGGTATCTTTCCCGTAAATACAACAAACCCGGGAAAGTCTATCTGGGAATTCCCCATCGAATCGACCGGCCGGTTTCCGGGGTGGTCGTCTTCTCGCGGAACTCGAAGTGTGCGGCACGCCTGTCTGAACAGTTTGCAAATCGTCAGGTCGAAAAGTTCTACTGCGCTGTGCTTGAGCGTCCCCCAGAACCACGGGAAGGTGAGCTGGTTGACTGGATCTATCGCATTCCGGACCAGTCTCGGGTTGAAATCTCCTCCGAATCAAACCGGGATGCGAAACTCTCGAATTTGACTTACCGCACGCTGGCGACTCACAAGGGGAAAGCGCTCGTTGAGATTAAGCTCGGAACCGGGCGAATGCATCAGATTCGTATTCAGTTCGGGAGCCGTGGCTGCCCAATTGTTGGTGATGAACAATACGGGAGTCGAACGCAATTTCCTGGCTTCGGACACGCATCTCGAACGGATGCCCCGATTGCTCTTCATGCTCGTCAGCTGACGATCCTGCACCCGATTCGATACGAGCCACTTCCGATCCTCGCCCCGATCCCTGAGCTGTGGAAGTGCTTCGGTTTTGACCTGAAGTCAATTCCTGCGCCAGGCGAGTCTCTTTAAGCCGAGACCGACCAGTAGAGATCCTTCGTTGGTACATTGTTGCGATACTGTGAGATCACTCTGAAACGTGATCCTAATGTGGCTCGTGATATCTTCGCTGTTTAGTTCATTAGGAGAATTCATAGATGTCTTCTCGGAGCGAATAACGTTGTCTCAATGTGATGTTCATTATGCTGAACTGACAATGTATCAACGTCAGCTGTCTTAAGAGTGGATGTGAAAACCTGAGTACTTGTCGATAATTTATATTGACGCAGTTCTGATGGTTTATATGATCGGGTCTGCATTAGTGTCTCTGTCGGGCTTCTGATTCATTTCAGGGCAGAAAGCACGTTTCATCTGAATGCAGCTATCTGTCTGGTCGGTATATGTGTGTGCCTGGAGATCTTCCTGTCGTGCACTGCGATCTTGTCTTATTCGCCAATCTTATCGTGCTCGTTTCGTCTCACGTCTCATTTAAGCGTCCTCATCGTACTCTGTACGTGCTCAATTGCTCCTTTTACTTAAGAGGACTGTTGTTATGCAGCGGCTTCGGCGTTCGTTTTTGTTATGCGGGCTTGTGATCCTACTGTGTGCAGGCTGCAGTCGAGCACCTGAAGGAGTCGAACGAAAAGTCGTCACAGGGACTGTGATATTCGATGGGAAACCGCTTGAGTACGGAACGATCTCATTCTTCCCTGCGACGCCGGGAGGGAAGGAAACTGCAACGAGTGCAACAGTCACCAACGGGTCTTACCGCCTGCCGACAGAGAACGGCTTGGCCCCCGGAAGTTATAAAGTCTCGATAACAGCACCAAAGAATCGACCTGCAGATTTGCCCTCTGATCCTGATGCGGCAATGAAAGCAGCGGCGACAGCTGCACCAGCAATTGAGTTAATTCCTGCTCAATATAATACAAAGACAAACCTGACTTGTACTGTTGAGCAATCTGGTGAGACAAAGGCTGACTTTGAGCTGAAAGCATCGAAGAGTTAGTTCAGGATGTTTCAGAAGAGGTTTCTTTTTCACAACAGTGGGCTTTTCTGGTTGTTGTTGTGATGGTTTCGCTCCTTTTCACTGTTCTTATCTAAATCGCATTCACTCGCACGCAGACGTTTAATAAAGATCCGTTGCGTCTCTTGCTTTCTCCTGAAGTGCCTTTTTGCAACTCATATGAGGTGGGGATGAATTGCTTGATCATTCAGCAATTCATGGGATCGCGGTCTGCGCATTTTGATCGTTTGTGTATTAGATCTGGAATTATTCGCTCTTTAAATGACGTAAGGGTGTTGATCATGACTGTCTTGAAGAAGCGTGGGTTTACATTGATCGAACTTCTGGTGGTGATTGCCATCATTGCCATTCTGATTGCGTTGCTTTTGCCGGCCGTTCAGCAGGCGAGAGAAGCAGCCAGACGGTCGCAGTGCAAGAACAATATGAAGCAATTGGGGCTGGCAATTCATAACTACGTCGATACGTTTGGGTTGCTGCCCATTGGGTCGATGGGAGGGACAGGGGCAGGACATCCTGAGAATGGCGGTTCGACGAGTGGATATGTGTGGGTTCGATATCTCCTCCCATACATCGAATTCACATCACTGACAAACAGATGGGATGAGACGAAATCTTACTACACTGCTCCGAATCTGGATTTGATTCGAACGACGATTCCAATGCTGCTGTGTCCAAGTGAAACGAAGTTTAAGGCATGGAATCAGGTGTACAATTACAACTACGCCGTCAACTATGGGAACACGACTGTCGGGGCAACGACACCGTTCAATGGCATCATCTGGCAGCCGGGAACGTTTCGCCATTCAAGTGGGACAACAGGGTATGCGTACTCGCTGGCAGACATTCATGATGGAACTTCGAATACATTACTGATGTCGGAAGTTCGTTCTGGCCAAGTAGCGGATGACCTGAGAGGGTTAATCTGGTATGTCCCGCACACCGGATTTACTGCTCATTACACTCCGAATTCACAGTCCCCAGATGCGATGGGAAGCTGGTGTAATGCGAATGTCGAAGCGAATGCCCTCATTCAGAGAATGCCTTGCGCAAGCACAGGGAGCACCATTTTCAGCTCACGAAGTCGGCACACCGGGGGAGTGCATTCACTCCTTGCTGATGGCGCTGTCCGATTTGTCTCGGACAATATCGAAGTGACTACCTGGCGAAATCTGAGCACTCGGGCAGGAAGCGAAGTCATCGGAGAATACTAAGCCAGGTCAATCTCTCATCTGGCGGCGCAGCAGTTTTTATTGATAGGCGAAAGACTGAATTCCGCGTGCCAGAGAGCCTGCGTGATGCTGGAGATGCTCTCGTGATTCAGAAAATTCCCTATCCAGCACCGCTTCGGATGTTCATCTTAATAGCACCAACTTTGGGCAACTGAATCTTAGAGTCGTTGTCCCATTATCGTTGATGATATTTGGCCCGCAGTGATAAATCACCGAAAGCGGTTAGGACTTTAAAAAGTCCAGTGCTGGATCAGCGGGAATTTCTCTATCATAGTAGACGTAATTCCTGCGGAAATAGGACAGGGATTTCTCGCGTTTTTATGATTTTTTGGAGATTCGTCAGAATTGGGGGAGATTGCGAATGAGCTGAAAGCTGATTTAGCGATCTATCATTTTTGTGCTGACGAGGCTTGGTGCAAAGAAGTTATTTAGAGGATGACAGCACTTTCAGTAGTGCCGGGATAAGTCGCTCGAATGCCCGGGCGCGATGGCTGAGATATTTCTTCACAATCGGGTCGAGTTCACCGAATGTTTTGTGAAACTCGCGGATTGTGAAATAGGGGTCGTATCCGAAACCGTTATCACCGTGGGGAGTCTGATTGATTCGTCCCCGACAGGTCGCCTCAACGTTGAGGCGAATGACGCCGTCTGGGTCAGAAACGGCAACGTGGCAGAGATATCCGGCTCCGCGTTTCTCATCCGGAACTGATGCAAGTTCGGCAATGAGTTTTGCATTGTTCGAATCATCGGTGGCATGCTCGCCACTGAAGCGAGCGGAATAGATTCCCGGAGCTCCATTCAGTGCGTCGACCATTAGTCCACTGTCTTCGCCAATGGCCCAATGCTTGAGAGCCAATGCCGTCTGCGAGGCTTTCTTCTCGGCATTTTCGCGGAAGGTGTTTCCGTCTTCGACAACGTCCTGAGCTTCAGGAAATTCCGCGACCGAGAGCAACGGGATTCCATACGGAGCCAGCAGATCGCGAATTTCTCCGCTTTTCTTTTTGTTGCGGCTGGCGAGTACGACTGTTGGGAGTGAATTATTCATGGAGAGATGCCGGGCGAATGAAGTGACAGTGCGGAGACGGCTGAGTCCAGACTCGATTGCATGCTTATGCAACTGGTGGAGGGAGAGCGTCTGCTGGAATGATTTTGAATGTGGTTGTGAGTTCGACGGGAAGTTCGTCAATCGAAATTGATCGCGTTGGCGCTTCGATCTGAGGCCCTGTTAGTTCGATCGCTCGTACTTCTTCTGAGACAGGCCAGATTTCGACGATGATACTTGTTGAGAATGTGAAGTCAGATTCGATGCCTGCCTCAAGTCGGCGATGATGATATTCGTCGATGGCATCGCTGAAAATCTCTCCGGTGAGATAGAGGGCGTCTGTTGCTGTCTTTAGCAGGTAGGCAGGTGTCTGGTTTGGGTGACCAGTGACAATCCATGCAGCGAGAATCTGCGGAACACGGATCAATTGATAGACACCTGCATCGGCGTCTTGTTTCAGCAGTTCAGATTGCGTGGATCTCGCTCGATCATTGCGGTTGTGGATCACCATCAGAATCAGGATGAGCAGAGCAAGAATCCCACCAACAATGACGATTCGTCCTCGCAGTGGATTGAGGCCGAGGAAAAGATTGTCCCAGATACCGAGGCCCAGAATTGCGAGTGCGAACAAGACCCAGGTTTGTCTCAGGAAAATGCTTGATTCCCCTTGCGACTCAAGGCGGTTTGCCTGATTCAGCAGTTTGATTCGTTCTGTCTGGCGGCATTTTTGAGTGCTGATTTCAATCACGACGGCACTCTGCAAAAGATGACTGAATCGTTTCCCAACCTGACTCGAATCTGCCTGTCACAGGGGGATGTGAATGCATGTTACCCGGATCGACTTATCGAGTCATCTGGTGAATCTGCTTCTGAATTCCGTTCCATAACAGAATACGCATCTCAATTGCGCGCTGACCAGCCGCAAGAGACTGGGTTTTCGCCTGTTCATCCTTCTGCGAAAGAATAGCGACCATCTTGTGAGCTAACGGCCCGTGCGTATCGCCGTCGAGTTCGACGTGCCGTCGCAGGTAGTATCGAAATCGTTCGCTGTCGAGATTCTGCTTTGCCAACGGGGCCAGAAGTCGGGTGAACATCTCGGGGATAATGTCTTCACGTCCATAACAAAATGCAGCGGCGACTTCTCCCGTCGTCCCGTGTTCTGCCAGTTCCAGATTGAACCGGACGAACGCTTTGGTTTCGTCGTTAATCGGGAGACTGTCCAAGACTGTCTCAATGGAAATTTGCGATTGCAGACCATTCAGAAGGCTGCGGATCGGTTGAGTATCGGCTCCAATCTGGTCCATTGCAGCGAGATAGAGATCGAAATGGCTGCTGTATCCGCCCTGTCCATCGATGTCGGACTCTTCAGCGACGACAATATCATTGATGAAACGCGCCAGGTCAGGGTGTGTCGGAGGCATCCAAGGAAGTTGCGTTCCGCAGAATTCACGCTGCAGGCGTTTCAGCAAAGACATGAAGTCCCAGACTGCAAAAACGTGTTCCCGCATAAAAGAACGCAAACGTTCCAGCGAATTGACTTCTTCGTAGATCGGGTGAGCCATTAACTCGGCAATTGCCGGTTCCAGATCGGTTGTGGCTGGCTTGGAAGTGTCCAGTAACTGCGATGAGGTGTCTGGCAGGGAACTCATAGGGCGTGGCAATTCCGAAAAGGTGTCGGAGGTCGGGCGGGAGTCTGACATCAAAACTGTTTCGGGCCCATTTCGATCAATCCACCAGATCATAGAGGATCAATTCGGGAGAGTACGAGATGGCGATTGAGCTGTTACCGAAGATGGGAACATTGACCGATCGAAATTGGAATCTTTGAGAATGCGGTTCGAGGCGCCTGCGGAAGAGACCTTGCTTCGATTGGCATCAGTCGGCGGACCTCTGATGTCGATGGAGGTTACGGCAATTTCTGCAGTCTTGCGGGAAGGGTGTCGGAGCTCTGGCTGACGAAGAACCTGATGCCAGAACAGGATCGGTTTCCTGCGGGGGGCTCTGAGCGGCTTCCGGTTGCTGCCATAAGTGTTGATTGTTTGCAGTCAGTTTCCGGGAAACCCATCGGAAATGTTTTCTGTGTTGGCCGCGAACCTGGCTGGAACCTCCTCGCTCTGGTCCTTCATTCATCACATATGCTGAATGTTCCAGAAATCCTGAGCAACACAATCTCGTCGTCAGCTTGAATAGTCGATAAAATCCCCCGAGAGCACGCGCGGTGAATAACGCGTACTGCCCGCCCGGTTTCCATATCTTGGTGCTTGAATGCGTAACGAATCAGAAGTTCCGTTTGCCGACAATCCGTTTCTTATTCCCGTTGCAGATCGTATGAAGCGGTTGCCGCCATACCTGTTCGGGAAAATCAACAAGCTGAAATACCAGAAGCGAGTGGCGGGAATCGACGTCATCGATCTGGGGATGGGGAATCCTACGGACCCACCTTCTCAGCTGATTCAGGACAAGCTGGCGGAAGCGTTGAAGGACCCGAAGAACCACCGGTACTCTGTCGCGAACGGGATCGGCAATCTTCGCCGGGAAGTCGCCAAGCGATACGAAACCCGGTACGGCGCGAAGCTGAATCACGAAGATGAAGTGATCGCCTGTATTGGTTCGAAAGAAGGTTTCAGTCACATGTGTCTGTCCCTGATGGGGCCCGGCGACACTGCGATTGTGCCATCACCGACATTTCCGATCCATATGTACTCGGTGGTCCTTGCGTCCGGAAACGTGATTGCTTTGGATGTTCGCGACCCGAACGAGTTTCTGCGGAACGTGGCGTACACTTGCGAGCATCTGTACCCGAAGCCGAAGGTTGTGATTGTCAACTTCCCGCACAATCCGTCTTCGACCGTCGTTGGCCCTGACTTCTATGTTGAGCTTGTGAAGCTCGCAAAGATGTATGGGTTCCTCGTCATTAGCGACTTCGCTTATGCGGACATCTGCTATGATGGCTACAAAGCTCCAAGCTTCCTGGCGACACCGGGAGCGCTGGACGTGGGAGTTGAATTGACCACGATGAGCAAGAGCTACAGCATGGCCGGCTGGCGTGTCGGCTTCTGCTGCGGGAACCGGGAAATGGTTCGTGCTCTTGCGACGATCAAAGGTTACTACGACTACGGAATCTTCCAGGCGATTCAGATTGCTGCCATCGTTGCGATGCGGCATTGCGATGATGCCATTGATGAACTCTGTGTTGAATATCAGACCCGACGAGATACGTTGTGTGATGGTCTCACACGGCTGGGGTGGGAAATTGAAAAGCCGAAAGCCGGGATGTTTGTCTGGGCGAAGATCCCGGAACCATGGGCGAAGATGGGCTCGATCGATTTCTCAATGAAACTGCTGGACGAAGGCGGCGTTGCTGTCAGTCCAGGTCGTGGTTTCGGCGAAGATGGCGAAGGCTATCTGCGACTCGCGATCGTCGAGAACAGCCAGCGGTTGCGTCAGGCTGTTCGAGAGATCGGACACTGCACTCGAGTTGAAACGGCAAAAGCCTGATCCGTCAGACTTGCACGTTAAGACCGCATTTTGATGAAGACGTTTCAGCTCTGCTTTCTCCGTGACTGATTAATGGTTGCGAGTGAAGAAGCAGTTTGAGACTTTGACAACCGAATTTGAACTTTGTTTCAGTCGCGAGCGTTTCTGCTTGCGGCTGAAATATTTATTTATTTAAGAGCGACAATGGACGATCGACAACTTGAGAATCTGAGAAACCCACCTGCTGAGCGACTGGCGATCAATGCCTGTGCAGAGGTTTCTGCAGAGCGAATTCTCTGCCGAACAGTCGGTCGCGCCCAAACGGCAGCATTCCTCGCGGAAAACCTGCCTGACGCTCATGTGGGCTGTCACTTCATCGACGTCTATCCTGCTGACGACGCCCGCCAACTGACTTCAGAATTTTCCAACCTGGAAATCTATTGTTCACCGGATTTGCCAGAAGGCGAAATCGATGTCTTCGTGATGCCGGTTGCACGTGGTGGCGAAGCGGAACTGACTCGCGAGATCTTGCAGCAGGGATACGATCGGCTGAAGATCGGTGGAACTCTGATTGCTACGAGTGACAATAAAAAAGATGTCTGGTTGCACCACGAGATTGAGAAGCTCGGCAAGAATATTGACCGCACACCAAAACGCCACGGTGTCACTTACCGGATGAAGAAGCTGAAGCCGCAGAAGAAACTGCGTGACTTCACTGCGGAATTCGTCTTCCGTGACGGTGAGAATCTTGTGCAGGCGGTGAGTCGTCCAGGCGTGTTCTCTCATCGTCGACTGGACGTGGGTGCACGTGCGTTGCTTGAAGTAATGCAGATCAATCCAGGCGATCATGTTCTTGACATCGGTTGCGGATCAGGAACCGTTGGGCTGGCCGCTGCCTTGCGCGCTCCCGATGTGCATGTTCACGCCATCGACTCGAATGCACGTGCAGTGCAGTGTGCTCATGCCGGAGCACATCTGAATGGCATCACAACGATGACCACAGGCCTCACTGCTGATGGTGAATTGCACGATGGAGAGAATGATCTCCGTGGCACGTTTGATGTCGCAGTTGCGAATCCCCCGTACTTCTCTCACTTCCAGATTGCAGAAATTTTTCTGCAGGCAGCGAAGCGTGGACTGAAGCCGGGCGGACGTCTTTATATGGTGACCAAGCATCCAGACTGGGCCGAAGCACGTATCGATCAGCTGTTCGATAATGTCGAGTCGCAGGACGTTCGTGGCTATATCGTGATCTCAGCAACTCAGAAATAATGCAGCTAAAATAAAACAACTCACCGAAGCAGTGAGAACCGCTCAGGCGAGTTTGTTGAACCAGATCGATAAAGTTGGTGTATGAATCTTGAAGAGAGTTCGTAGTAGTGCGGGCTCTCTTTTATTTTGCATACTGCAATACGACTTCGAGTGGATAATGGTCGGAAGGAACACGGCCGTCTCGTGAAACGCGGTTGATCACGGCGTCGACAACCTTGAACTGTGATGTCGCACCGATCCAGTCAATTCGTGATCCCTTCACGACATCAGCTTTGAAACCATTGAACGTCGCTTCGGTTTCCGTTTGGATTGGGTGCTTGGCTCGATAGGTGTCGACGATCGTTTTCTTGCCGTCGGTCTCGGAGAAGAGGTTCTTGTATGGCTGGCTTCCTTCACCTGCGTTGAAGTCACCAGTGAGGATGACTGGCACCTGCCCGAGTGCTGCAATTCGATTGCGAACTAATGTGGCGGACTCTGCTCGGGCGACTTGGCCGCGATGATCAAAGTGAGTGTTCACGAAGTAGAGTTCCGGGTTCCCTGGTGCTTTCTTATCTTTCAGTTTGATCCATGTGACCATACGCTGAAGTGAACTGTCCCAGCTCTTGCTGCCAACTGTTTCCGGGGTTTCACTCAGCCAGTAGTGGCCGACATCCAGCAACTCGAAGCGATCTTTTCGATAGTACACTGCCATCGATTCGCCTTCCTTCTTGCCGTCAACGCGGCCGATTCCTTCAGAGCCGTACCCTTCCAGTTGCTTGTCGAGGTATTCCTTTTGAAACAACATTGTTTCTTGCGTTCCCAGGAGGTCTGGCTGAAACTTGTTAATGGTTTCAACGAGGAACTCTTTGCGGCGATCCCAGTTGTTCTCGCCGTCATTGGCTGAACCGAAGCGGATGTTGAAACTCATCACTTTGAGACTGGGTGAAGCATCTTCAGCATGGATATCACCTGTTCCCAGGAAAGTGACCATCGCAAGGAGTGCTGGAATCAGTGAGCAACGAAACATCTTCAGCTCCCATTTCTTATGATATGGAGAATTTGGACGTGGCTTCAGTACTTGTTCTTCAGGAAGTCACTCTGAAACTTGCTGGACGTATTTTGAAGCCCAGCAGGATTGAACCAGGCAATGAGTGACAACCGTTCTTCGCGACAATACCGCGACAAGTTGCTAAGCTGAAGTCGGGAGTCAGGCAATTCACAGGAAATTCATCATGAGACGACAGTTATTTTTACTGCTGGCTATTTCCCCTTGTCTGGTTTTTCATTGCATGATGAGCGGGATTGTGCATGCCGATGAAAAGAAGATTTCCTTTCAGGAACAGGTGATTGATCCGCAGATTGGTAAAGTCTGCTATGCCTTGGTTGTTGCGGACGTGAATGGTGACGGGAAGCAGGATGTTGTGACCGTCAGTGAAAACAGCGTCTACTGGCACGAAAACCCAACATGGCAACGGCGTGTCATCATCTCCAATCAGACGGTTCCTGATAACGTCTGCATTGCGGCTCACGATATTGATGGAGATGGTCAGGTCGATTTCGTTGTCGGTGCTGGATGGACTGGGAAAAATACCGGCACCATTCAATGGGTGAAACGAAAATCCTCGCTGGATCAGACATGGTCCGTCTTCTCGATTGGCGCCGAACCGTCCTTGCATCGCCTGCGTTTCGCTGATGTGCTTGGGACAGGAAAAGCACAGTTGGTGATCTCACCTTTGAATGCAACAAAAGGGCAGGGAGTTCGCGTCATTGCATTTGAGATTCCAGCTCATCCGGAGAAAGACCGATGGCCCGAGACGGTGTTGAATCAGTCGCTTAACAGGATGCACAATCACTGGCACCACGACCTTGATGGTGATGGAGCGACTGACACTGTGACTGCGAGTCGAGAAGGAGTCACGCTGCTGAAGAGGAACAAAGGAGAGTTCACCGCCACACGATTGGGCACAGGAGCCTCTTCTCCAGACGTGAATCTGAGTGGCGCCGGAGAGATTCGGGTCGGAAAGCTTGCTGACGGACGGCAGTTCATTACCACTGTTGAGCCAATGCACGGAACAATGTTGTCCGTCTATTCTCCATCAGCAGAGAAGACCGGCGAGTGGCAACGGTTGGTGATCGACGAAGGGTTTCGCCGAGGCCATGCCCTTGCTGTTGCTGACATGGATCTGGATGGGCGCGACGATATCGTGTTCGGGCACAGCGACACTCCCGGTGCTTTTGGGGTGACAGTTTATCGCAGCCTCGACGCCGCCGGGCAGAAGTGGGAGAAGAATGTCGTTGATGCTGGCGGGATGGCAACAGAAGATCTCGCTGTCAGCGATCTGGATGGCGATGGCCGCCCTGACATTATCGCCGGCGGACGTTCGACCAGAAATGTGAAGATCTACTGGAACCGGAAACCATAATCCGGTCTGCTTTTGGGTGAGCTGTTTGCTGAGCTGATCGCAGTATTCGCTGAATTCGAGTTCGGTACGCAATAATACCTGTTTGAACAACGGTCGTCTTGACGTGGTTTGTTTTGACGGGTATTTTTGACCCATCAGCCGCTCTTGACCGGTTACTGCCCTGATGTTGTCTTGCTCGAACAAGAAAAAATACGAGGGCATCTGACAGAAAGTCTTCTCGGAATGCCTGCGGTGACAAGTAAAACTCGACATTTCGATTCACCACAGCAAGAGGCCTACCTCAACCTGTGGAAGACCTACGACAAGCTGAAAGAGATCGAAGACGATGTGTTTGCCGAATACGATCTCTCGGCTCAGCAATACAACGCATTACGCGTGTTGAGGTCAGTCGCGCCTGAGTCCATGAGCACCTCTGCACTCGGCGGAATGCTGGTGACACGCGCTCCAGACATGACTCGGCTTCTGGATAAGCTCGAACGTCGCGGCTTTGTTCAACGGGAACGTCGCGAAGAAAATCGTCGCATTGTGCTAGTGGCAATCACATCTCAGGGGCAGGACTTATTGAAGAAGCTCGCTGAACCGGTGAAGAAATGTCACGAGACGCAACTGGGACATCTCAGTGAAAAAGAACTGAAACATCTCACTCAACTTCTTGCCAAGGCGCGAGGAGAGTCGACATAGCCACGTTTCTATACACGTGTCGAATCCTGTTGTGTAGACGGCTTGGATGAATCCCCCCCCAGGATGATCACCTGGGGAAGTTCGCTTGAATCCTTTAACGATAGCTTGGAAGACTCATGTCGATCGTAAAAGAAGCAGACGTCATCGTGATTGGCGGAGGTCCCGCCGGAGCGACAGTTTCAACGTTGATCGCTCAACAAGGGCGAAGTGTTGTGCTGTTTGAGCGAGAACACTTTCCCCGATTTCATATTGGGGAATCGCTGATCCCTGAGACATATTGGGTGCTTGAACGCTTGAAGATGCTTCCCAAGATGCGTGCAAGTCACTTCGTCGAGAAGTACAGCGTTCAGTTCGTCAGTGCCAATGGAAGAACATCAGCTCCATTCGACTTCTGGGACAATAAACCGCACGAGTGCTCCCAAACCTGGCAGGTGCGTCGCAGCGAATTCGACAAAATGATGCTCGATAATGCTGCCGAGCAGGGAGTGCAGGTTCACGAAGGGGTTCGTGTTCTCGATATCCTGTTCGAAGGGGACCGTGCTGTCGGGGTACGGGTCAAAACCGAGTCAGGTGATGAGCACGAAGTTCGTGCCAAGGTTGTTGTGGATGCGAGCGGACAAAGCTCCATGATCATCAACAAGTTCAAGTTGAAGATCTCGGATCCGGATCTGAATAAGGGAGCGATCTGGACCTATTTCAAAGGGGCTGATCGCACGGAGGGACGCAACGGTGGAGCGACTCTGGTGTTACAAACCGCCGAGAAGAAAGGCTGGTTCTGGTACATCCCGTTGCATGACAACATTACCAGCGTGGGAGTGGTTGCCGACTTTGACTATCTCTTCAAAAACCGAGGCGCTGATCACGAGAAGACGTATTGGGAAGAAGTCGAACGCTGCCCGGGCGTGAAGGAACGAATTCAGAACGCGGAAGTCTGCGATCGCTTCCGCGCGACCAAAGAGTACACATACAAGTCGAAGCAGCTCGCCGGAGACGGATGGGTTCTCGTTGGCGATGCGTTCGGATTCCTCGATCCGCTGTATTCTTCCGGTGTCTTGCTCGCGTTGAAGTCTGGTCAGCTTGCTGCAGACGCAATCTGTGAAGGACTGGAAAAGAACGATACCTCGAAGGAGCAACTCGGAGTCTGGGGGCCGGATTTCATTGATGGGATGAACCGCATGCGACGCCTTGTGATCGAGTATTATGAAGGGCTTAGCTTCGGACGGTTTATTCGTCGATTCCCTCATCATCAGGGAGACGTGACCGACCTGTTGATCGGAGATCTGTTCGCACCGGAGCGTGAGAACGTCTTGAGATCAATCGATCAGTTCCATGAGGAGCAAGGGGCGAAAGTCCTTGAGCGATAGGCCACAATTGAGTGAAGTATTTGAGGGACGCACTGATGCATTCAGTGCGTCCCTTTTTCGTTGGGGCCACTGAAGTACGCTTGAGTCGCCTTGCTGAAACGGATGAAGAGGGGAGCGACCCCGCTCAGATGAACGCACTCTTCGCACTCAATCGACTCTCAAAATGAAGCGAGCACAATGTCGGAAAGTTCCTGACATTGTGCTCGTTGTTCTTCATGTTCAATTGTTGTGCGAATCGCGGAATTCACGCAACAGTTGAAAGACTCGATTGCAGACTATGCAGTGCGTGGGTTGACCTTGTTCGGATCAATTCCCAGCTCATTGAGGACTTCGGGCAACTTGTTGCGGTCGAAGTCTCCAGACTGAGAGAGTGCTTCCAGTGTGGCATAAACGGTGCACTCAGAATCGATTTCGAAGTGGCGACGCAGGACTGGTCGAGTATCGCTTCGCCCGAACCCGTCGGTTCCCAGAACGGTGAATGAACCTGGGACCCATTGACGAATCTGGTCTGGCACCAGACGGACGTTGTCGCTGGCTGCGATGAACGGACCGTTGACGCCTTCCAGCACGCTCATCAGGTGAGACTTGCGTGGAGTTTCGGTCGGGTGCAGCAGGTTCCAGCGTGATGCTTCCATCGAAGAACGGCAAAGTTCGCTGTAGCTTGTGATGCTCCAGACGTCGCAACCGATGTCGTACTTCTCCTTCAGCATCTGCTGTGCCTTCAACACACCATTCAGAATGGTGCCTGAACCGAACAGCTGTGGGCGTTCCTTCTGGTTCGCTCCGCTTTCGGTGCTGCGGAACTTGTACATCCCTTTGAGAATGCCTTCGACGATATGCTCGCCTTCTGGCATTGCCGGCATGTCATAGTTCTCGTTGTAGACCGAGAGGTAATAGAGGATCTCTTCGCCCTCTTTGTACATCCGACGCAGACCGTCCTGAATGATGACAGCTAGCTCGAATGCGTAAGCAGGATCGTAAGCCACCAGAGACGGGACAGTTGTCGCGATCAGCTGGCTGTGGCCATCTTCGTGCTGGAGACCTTCGCCGTTCAGCGTTGTTCGTCCTGAAGTTCCTCCGACGAGGAAGCCCTTGGCGCGGCTGTCGGCTGCCAACCAGATGAGATCGCCAACACGCTGGAACCCGAACATCGAATAATAGATGTAGAACGGGATCATGTTCATGTTCAGGTTGCTGTAGGCAGTTCCTGCAGCAACGAACGAGCTCATGGCTCCCGCTTCATTGATCCCTTCTTCAAGGATCTGGCCGTCTTTGGCTTCCTTGTAGTACATCAGACTGCCGTTGATACGGTCGACTGGCTCGTACAACTGGCCTTGGCTGTTATAGATCCCGAACGTGCTGAACATCGACTCCATCCCGAACGTACGTGCTTCGTCCGGAATGATTGGCACGATACGGTCTGCGAGCACTTTGTGTCGCATCAGCCCCTGAATGATTGCTCCGAATGCCTGGGTCGTGCTGACTTCCCCTTTGCCTTCGGTCCCTTTCAGCTGTCGGGCGAATGACTTGTCCTCCAGATCTGGAGTATCGAGCCGTTCGGTTGTTGGTTTACGGGAAGGAACGTGTCCCCCGAGCTGTTCGCGACGAGCATGGAGATAAACCGCTTCTTCGCTGTCCGGTGCCGGACGGAAGAATGGAATCTTCTCGGCTTCAGCTTCACTCAACGGAATGTTGAACCGTTTGCGGAAGTACTGAAGTTCTTCCTGATTCATCTTCTTGTTGTTGTGAGCGATGTTTCGCCCTTCGCCAGCTTCTCCGAGCCCGTAACCTTTGATGGTCTTCGCGAGAATGACGGTCGGAGCGCCGGTGTGCTCGGTCGCCGCTTTGTAAGCAGCGTAAACTTTCTCTGGATCGTGTCCACCGCGACGCAGTTTCTCAAGCTGTTCATCGCTCAGCTGATCAACCAGTTCCAGCAGTTCCGGGTCGCTACCGAAGAAGTGTTCTCGAATATACGAGCCACCTTCGACGACGTATTTCTGGAACTGACCGTCGACGATTTCGCCCATGCGTTTGATGAGCTTGCCGTTGAAGTCACGGGAGAGCAGGGCGTCCCATTCGCTTCCCCAGACGACCTTGATGCAGTTCCAGCCGGCACCGCGGAAGGCGCCTTCGAGTTCCTGCATGATCTTACCGTTTCCACGGACAGGACCATCGAGTCGTTGCAGGTTGCAGTTCACAACCCAGGTCAGATTGTCCAGATGCTCACGGGAAGCAAGTGTGATTGCGCCCAGTGATTCTGGTTCGTCGATTTCGCCGTCCCCGAGGAATGCCCAGACGCGGGATTTCGAGGTGTCGAGAAGTCCGCGATTCTGCATGTATCGCAGGAATCGAGCGTGGTAGATCGAGCAGATCGGGCCCAGACCCATCGATACGGTCGGGAACTGCCAGAAGTCTTCCATCAACCATGGGTGAGGATAAGACGACAGGCCCTGTCCGCGAACAGTTTCTTGGCGGAAGTGTTCCAGATGGCTTTCATCGAGTCGCCCTTCAAGGAAGGCGCGAGCGTACATCCCGGGAGACGCGTGCCCCTGGAAGTACACCATATCTCCAGGGTGATCTGCGGTGCGACCATGGAAGAAGTGGTTATAGGCCACTTCGTACAGTGTTGCTGCTGAAGCAAAGGTCGAGATGTGCCCCCCGACTGCTCCGGCTTTGTCTGTCTTCTTGTTGGCTCGCACGACCATCGCCATGGCATTCCAGCGAATGATCGACTTGATCCGGTTTTCGATGCTGTGATTGCCTGGGTAGCGAGGCTGTGACGAAACCGGAATCGTGTTGACGTACGGGGTTGTCGCCATGAACGGCATCATGACGCCGCGATGGTAGGCCCGTTCACGAAGACGGACGAGCAATTGCTGAGTTCGCTCTGGTCCATAGCGATGGAGAACGTCTTCTAGCGAGTCGTACCATTCTTCCAGTTCAATGGGATCGATGCTTTCCCGAAGCCCCTCGACTGCGGTCTTCGCAAGTTTGTCCATCTTGTTGACGACTTCATCAGTGGCCATATTGACGTTCTCTGCAACTGGAAATTTCAGGAGCTGCCCGTGAGAGCACTTAACGATATGTTCGGAAACTTAATGTTCGATTGAATGCGGCCTGAGATCAGGTGACTCAGGGGCCACAATTGGGGTCAGTCATTCAGAAAAGTAATTCAGTCTCTGCTGTGTCTGGCCCTGAAAGCCTGCGATATGTCCGTAAGCAATAAAGCTCGCGGAACTGGTAGCTCAAGCCCAAAGCGATCATCTTAGCAGGCTGGGCGATGTTCTGAACCCCACTTGGCATGGAAGTCTTTATTCCCGGCAGTGATCGCCGGTCTGGTTCAGATTTCAAAATGTAAAGAAAGCTTCATGCAACAAATTCCTCAATGGGCTCACAGGACTCTCTGAGTTCGATTTCACGTGTTCACCCGACGCGGGAGTGAAGACATTTCTTCTTCTGGAATCAATAATGTATTTCAGTTGATGGCTGCAAGTTGTTTTGAATTATTGTTTTGCGGTATGGCTATTTTCAGGGAGCTGAGATTCTGCTGTTGAACCTGCTGGCGTTTGCAGTGGAAATTTGTCACTCTCATATCGGACTTTTTCGATAGTTGAGTCGGGAGCTTTGCCTGTGTTTCGACATCTGCTTATTTGTTGCTTTTGTCTTTCATCAGCGGTCGCTCAGGCCGAAAATTTTCCTGAGATTTACAATTCTGGGGAAGATGCCAAGGCGGTGGCGACACCGGCTGCTGAAACGATTAAGAAACTCACGCTTCCCGACGGGTTTGTCGCCACGCTTTCTGCAGCAGAGCCGGCTGTTCAAAACCCCATCGCCGTGACATGGGATGGCCGCGGGCGACTCTGGGTCGCTGAGAATTACACATACGGAGACAACCAGCTTCGCTTTGATCTGGGGCTCCGAGACCGCGTCATTATTCTGGAAGATGCCGACGGGGACGGGGTGTTTGAAACGCGGAAAGTGTTTATCGACACCTTGCAGATGCTGACAAGTATCGAAGTCGGTCGTGGCGGTGTCTGGCTGATGTGCCCGGCAAAAGTCCTTTTCATTCCCGATCGTGATGGCGATGACATCCCGGATGGTCCGGCTCAAGTGGTTCTGGATGGGTTCACCGTCGGAACGGATAGTGTCCACAACTTTGCAAATGGACTCCGTTGGGGACCCGATGGTTGGCTCTATGGTCGTTGCGGGGGAACTTGCCCGGGAATGATCGGTGTTCCGGGAACTCCTGATGAAGCCCGAGTCCCGCTCTGGGGAGGCATGTGGCGATACCATCCAGTGACCAAAGCCTGCGAAACACTTGTGACCGGGACGACGAATCCCTGGGGACACGACTGGAATTCGTTAGGTGAACTCTTCTTCATTAACACTGTGAATGGGCACTTCTGGCACACGATTCCCGGGGGACATTATGATCGCCACACCGGACTCGATCCGAATCCCCGATCGTACAAATTGATCGACCATCACGCTGATCACTGGCACTTCGACACCGGGAAGCCTTGGCAGGCGTCTCGTGATGGAGCTGCTAACGATCTCGGGGGCGGACATGCGCACACCGGGGGCATGGTTTACCTCGGCGATAATTGGCCGAAAGAGCATCGCGACCGGTTCTACATGATCAATATGCATGGCCGTCGGTTGAACACAGAGCATCTCGAACGCGAAGGGGGAGGCTATGTTGCTCGCCACGGAAAAGATCTGGTTTTGAGCAGTGATACCTGGTTCCGGCCAATCGAAGTGACGTATGGTCCGGATGGCGGTGTCTACATCGTCGACTGGAGCGATACAGGCGAATGCCATGAGCACAACGGAGTTCATCGCACCAGCGGTCGTATCTATAAGATCACGTACGGAAAGCCAAAGTTTCCCGGCAAGTTCAACCTTGCTGACAAGTCCAATCATGAACTGGTCGAACTGCACCTTCATGAGAACGAATGGTTTACGCGACAGGCTCGGGTGGTGCTGGCTGGTCGAATGGATCAAGGAAAAGATCTGGGTGACGCTCGAGCAGAATTGCTGAAACTTGTTCAAAAGAGCAAAGACCGAGTGATTCGCTTTCGAGCGTTATTGTCGCTTTATGTGGTCAATGGATGCTCAGAGTCATTCCTCACGCAGCTGTTGAATGATCAGGATGAAGCGATCCGGACCTGGAGCATTCGTCTTCTGACTGATAAATGGCTGCTCGATGGCCCGAATGGTCCGATTCCTCAGCCGGAAGTGTTGGCCAGAACGATTCGTGATCAGGCCAAAGCACTGCTTCCCCGATTGGTTAAAGTGGCTCAGGACGACAAGTCGGCGCTGGTTCGACTTGCTCTTGCGTCCACACTACAGCGATTACCTGTCTCTGATCGTCCAGCCTTGGCTTTGCCGCTGGTTCAGCATGCAGAAGACGCAAATGACCATAATCTTCCTCTGATGATCTGGTACGGCCTGATTCCAGTGGGGGATTCCGACCCGGCGGCTTTGGTGAAGGTTGCAGAGAAGTGCAAGTTGCCGCTGACTCTCAATCTGATCACGCGGCGGTTGACGGAAGATGTCGAACGCAATCCGGCTCCGTTGGATCAGTTGCTTGCCATTGCGGCGGGAAAAAATCAGACAGTTGAGTTCCAGAATGCTGTCGTTGCCGGAATGACAGATGCCTTGCGCGGCTGGCGTAAGGCAAAGGCTCCGGCGAGCTGGGCTGGATTGTTCGCCGCGATTACGGCGAGCCAAAACCCTGATCGCATTACGCCTGCACGTGAATTGAGCGTTGTGTTTGGCGACGGACGCGCTTTGGACGAAGTGAAGAAGATTGTGCTGGATGAGAAGGCGACCATGGACGCCCGAAAATCGGCACTACAAACGTTAATCGACAACAAGCCTGATGATTTGCGTCAGATCTGCGAGCAGACAATTCGAATCCGCAACCTGAATGTCGTTGCGGCTCAGGGGCTCGCGTTGTTTGATGATCCCAAGATCGGAGAACACCTCGCCAAGGCGTATGCCTCCTTTGTTGCACCAGATCGACCGCAGATTATTTCCATCCTCGCTTCACGCCCTTCTTTCGCTCTTCCGCTTCTGAAGACGATTGAAGCCGGCGGCATTCCTCGCAGTGCGCTGACATCGTTTCATGTTCGACAGTTGCATAGTCTTGAGAATCCAGAGATCAGCAAGCTCACAGTCGAAGTCTGGGGAGAACTGCGTGACTCACCAGAGGACAAGAAAAATCTGATTGCGGAACTGAAACAAAAATTGACTGATGATGCCCTCGCCAAAGGGGACCTCGCTCAAGGACGAGTTCTGTTCAATGCAACGTGTTCTAAATGTCACAGGTTGTATGGAGAAGGCACACTCGTTGGCCCGGACATTACCGGTTCAAACCGATCTGACCTTCACTACCTTCTGGAAAACGTCATCGACCCCAGTGCAGTGGTGAACAAAGACTTCCGGATGACAATTCTCGTGATGGAAGACGGCCGTGTTTTGAATGGCGTCATCACCGGTCAGACCGAACGGACAATCACATTGCAGGCGCTGACCGAAAAGTTGACGATCAACAAAGACGAAATTGAGACCATGAAGCCAACGTCGCTCTCTCCAATGCCGGAAGGGTTGTTACAACCGCTGAATGAAACTCAGATTCGTGACCTGATTGCGTACCTGAAGCACTCCAGTCAGGTTCAGCTTCCAGGAAACGCCGAGGCTGCTGCAGGCAGTAAATAGCTGGCCCGAAATCGCTGGGCGTGGCCAGTGCAACTTGATCTCGAACTGAAGTCGTGTTCTCAAAAATTCGGGAACACGACTTCTTTGATTAAGTCAGTTGAACGAGCGGTTTCGCGAACGGTGATGCATCCCGGGCGACTTCATGTGACGTGATGTCTTGTTGTGCTACGCACACATTTGACACAACGAGGGGGGGAGGTGAACAATAGCGTCAATTCAAGAATTGTGCGTTCACTGATGACATGGTCTTTAGACACAGTCAGTCGCGGATCTCGATCGATCATTTTCGATTCTGATTCATGCTCTCGGCGACCTCACGTCCTGTCTATATTCAATCAAACGGATACTTACGATGCGGTTTACGTCTGCCTTCCTTGCTCTGCTGTTCACATTATGGACGGATGTTGATGTAACGGCACAGGAGAACCCGCTGGCGTATTTTCGAAAAGATGTCGGCGTTGTGATTCGACTGCGTGAGCCGGATCAGACTTTCGAGAAGGTTGCCAAAGTCGTTGAAAAGGTGCAGCCGGGAGTCGGTGCAGTCGTTCATGAACAGCAGGATGCCGTGCTGGGACAACTGATCTCGAACCCAGGCATGGCCGGCGTCGATTCATCTCGTGACTGGTACGTTGCGGTTTACGCTGAGAAGGGAGCCGATCCCAAAATCGTCTTCGCAATTCCTGCGATTCGCGCTGAAGAGATGGTCGCCGTGCTCGCTGGATCGATGCAGACTCAGGTGCAGCGGAATTGGGTGCTGTATACGAACGACGAAACATTGCCGGTAGTCGTTGAAGGGGAGACCTTCGCGTCACTTCTGACTGATGAAAACCAGAACAAGCTGCCATCTGGCGATCTCGCCGTTTACGTCAACGTCAAGCACCTGTCGACGGTCTATGCCGAGCAGGTGGAACTGATGCAGGAGAAGGTCCTCGAAAGCCTGGGGACTCTTCGTTTCATGGAACCGGAGGGGGGCGTTGATTTTGAAGCAATTGCCCAACTCTACGGAACTCTTGCCGAGGCATTCTTCAAAGGAGTGAAAGACGCTGAATCCGTTTCGCTCTCGATCGCACTGTCAGACACTGAAATTGCCTTGGATCAATTTGTGGAGTTCACTCCCGACTCTGGAGCAGCCAAGTTTCTCGCAGATAACCAGCAGGATTCATTGGAAAACCTGGCTCGACTGCCTTCAAACTGGCCGCTTTATTACGGTGTCAGTGGACAGATGAAAACTCTGATGCAATACGGAGTCAGCGCGTCTCAGGCGATGTTGAAACTAGGGGACGAAAAACGGATCGCTGCTCAGGAGCTTTCCAAAGACATCGAATCACTTAATTTCGGTGGAGTGGTCACAGCTTTTGATGTCGTCGATTCCTCCGCTGAAATCATGCGAGGAGTCACGCTAACGACAGTGACTCCGGTTGAGAAGATGCAGGAATTTACTCGTAAATCACAGGAGAAGATTGGGTCATTCTCAACTGATGCTGTGAAGCAGGTGACGACCATTCAAACCGACGCTGAAGAATACGGAAATCGCAAAGGAGACATCTTCACCGTCAAGCAGGTTTACGCCAATGCCGACGAGGCCGGTAAGGTCTCCAGCAAAGTTCAGGATCTGATGTTCGGTCCGGACGGCATGGTCTCTCGCTCAGTCTATCTCGACAATCAAGTCGTCTCCACAATTGGTGGCGGGCGACAGCTGATGAATGGAATGTTGTCCTCCATCGAGAATCAGAAGTCGAACAAGATCGAAAAGTACCGCACAGGGCTGATGCCAAAGGCGAATTTTGTGATGCTGATGGATGTTGCAGGGCTTGCTGGTCGCGCGTTGAAGGTCTCTTCAAAATTTGAAGAGTCTCCGTTGATGATCAACCCTGCGGCCATTGATAACCTGAATCTGAGGTCGTCCTATCTTGGATTCGCCGTCGGTTCAGAAGGCAGCACATTGAAGGCTCAGACCCGACTTCCAATCGACCAGATCACAGGGCTAACCAAACTCGGAGTACTGGTCGGATCCAGTGTGCGACCAGGCCTGTAATTTCAGCATTGTTGAATTGTTGAAGTTGAGTGTCGGATTTCAGATTGCCGTGTTGCCTGATTTACAGAGGGCAACACGGCATTTCTGTTGACAGGGAGATGATTCCCTTCCGTTCACCGCCTCTGCGGCAGGCGCGTTAAAAATTGGGAAGAGAGGATTTCCAACCTGATCCTTGCCAGAGTTGAATCGACTCTCCTGCAGCGACTGGTTCAGGACACTCGATTTCGACTTCTCCGATCGTGCGGCAATGCTGCTGCATGTAGGCGGTCATCTGTTCCATCCAGCTTGCGATATACAGTTCTTCAATCCATTTGGCCTCTGGATCCGGGGCAGGCTTCAGGATTGTTGGCCCGGTGTCGGGAACGGGGAGCAGGTCGCCAAGGACCCAGATCCGTTTCCCGTTTTGCAGCGTCGCCTGAATTTCTTCTTTCAGGTCTTCCAGCGGAGTTGCTGACTTCATTCTAGGGACGACAAGGTCGTATCTATGAATGGCAAGGTCACCAAGAATGGGGAGCGTGACCCATTTTGTATTTCCATGATAATGCCAACGGAAGCTGACACCGTAGTACCATGGGCTGACCACAATCAGATCCTCATCATCCGCTCGTTCCTCCAGAATACGGGCGGCCAGATCGATGTTCGTGACTCGAGTTTTGAGTAACTGGAGATTGGGGCCAGTCAGGGTTTGCATCAGGACGATCACCAGTCCGATCCTGGCAATTCTGAACCATCCTGCCTGAAAGCAGAGCGAGAGGATGTATTCCAGGGTGCAACTCAGCAAGACTGTTAAAGGAAGGAAGTACCAGGGGCGTGCCCGATATTGCAGGACCATTAAAAACGAGAAGTAGCAGCACAGAGCGAAACCGATCACCAGCCAACTGAAGGCCAACTGATTGCTCGATTTCTCATCTGTTCGGTTACGTCTGGAGCAGGCGATACAGGTGCCGATGAATGCGGTGATGGCCAGGCCAATCCAGACCCAACTCGTTTGTTCAACAGGCCGTCCAATCGTGAAGAGCAACCCTGAGATGTAATCTTGTAGCGTTGCCTCTCTTTCGACAACGCGTTTCCAATCGGCTGCAGCGTATCGGGGAATATAGAACACCAGTGAGAGTGCGCTCACAAATCCAATAAGCAGTATCAGGGCCGCTGATTTGAGCCGACTGGCGATGGCCTGAGTGGATTGTCCCCCTGATGGCATTGCTACAGCGACGAGTGCGGCTGAAACGCAGATCGCAAAGACAAGAACAGAATTCTGCAGCGCCCATTGCACGCTCAGGATAGTGCAAGTCAGAGCAGCGATACCCCAGGCGACCGTTGGGGTTTTTAAATAGCGAGCCATGCAGGCAAAGGCGAGAGGGGCAAAGATACTCGCCATTCCGTATCCACGAACCGAACCACCCCAGAAGAGAGTTGTTGTGTTGAGCCCGACAAGTGCGAGACTGATTAGCGGCGGTCGCGACAGCAGCAGCCAGTTTGTCAGCCAGATGGAGACCACGATCAGGCAAGAGACGATCAATCCGAACCCTCGAAGCGCTTCAATGCTGGTTCCAAATACCTGCAGATAGGCACGAAGCAGCAGCGGAAACGGGGGTGGGAATGCTTCGTGTTCGAAGTGGTTCCAGACGTCCGTCACTGTGGGCATTGTAGCCAGTTGGACGCACGCGGCTTCATCGCGCCAGATGCCACCCGGTGCATGGAAACGGGCGAATATCAACCAGAGGACAACTCCGGTCAGACAGAGTGAACAGACCCATTCTGCAGTTGTCAGCCGATAATTGTTCATGAGATTCAGTGAACAAAGCGGTGTGAAATGCGACTTCAGATGGCAACAGCCTGTATCAATAAGAAAAACCGGCCTGACGCTGCAATAGCATCAGGCCGGTTTGAAACTGATCTGGAGTTCGACTCAATCAAATTAGAATGAGTTCTCGCTCAGGATTGCATGTCCGTATGCGTTTCCGTTCGGGCTGAGCAGACGGGCGTAAACGCTGTCAGCAATTCCCTGGCTCAATGTCTGGCCGTGACCATCGCAGAAGATCGCGTTGACCACTTGAGGGTGGAATGAACTTGGGCGAGGTGCTGATCCGCTCGTTGCGGTCAAGTTGGCATTGATGCGTGATGCGGTTTCTGGTGTTGGAAGGGCAGCCAATGTAAATGTTGAAGCGCCAATTTCGTCAAGTTGTCTTGTTGGCTCAGTTGCTGTTCCCAGGATGCGGAGACCGAATCCGAGGTCACCTGTTCCGGCACCGGTATTCGAAGGATTGACCAGCGGAGACCATCCTCCATTGTTCAGGTTTTCCGACAGCAATAACGTTTGTGAAGTACCGTCTCTCATGCGATCAATTGTTGATCTGAGGCCGGATGCGTTAATCGTCGTTCCTGTGGTTGGACTATCCTGACGCCAGAAGACTCCCGTCGAGGCAGCACGTTTGTTTGCTTCTGAAGCCAAGATCGTTGATGAGGTTGTTTCAGGAGTAACCAACCATCCAAGGGTCTGATAAGCGTCAATGCGATGCGATGCTGAGTTATCCCAACGGTCAGTAGTCACATAACCGACGTTCACAGCGAAACTGAGTGCTCCATCCTGATCTGCGGTTGGATCATCGGGGCAAGTGAAAACTTTGATGTTTGTATTTCGCAATGAATTTGTCATATTTGACAAATCAGTGGCGTTCAAATCCGTTCGCTCACCAATTAGGCGATCATACAGGCCAGCTTGATCCAGATATGGCAACAAGTGGACTGTCCACGGGGCAGGGGCAAAAACCGAATTAGGGGCTGCCGCGGTTGTAGTCTGATAGCTGTTTACGCCGCCGGACAGGGGAGGAAGCTTTCCTCCATTCATCGAAGCGTAATTCATAACCGCGAGGCCGACGTTTCGCATGTTGTTGAAACACTGCAAACGTCGAGCTGATGCTCGCGCGTTCTGCACACCGGGCAGAACCAGCGAGGCCAGCACGGCGATGATCGAAATCACCACCAGCAGTTCGATCAACGTGAAGCCGCCACGACGCGGCTGAGGAAGTTTTCGGGCAATGCGTACGTTCATGGCGTTCTCCGCGTGTTCAGGATCAAACAATTCGGCTCGGACTGATCAACATCAGGAACCGCCTGATGGCCGACCGTTCTCCCAAACCGTGCTGCTGATGAATCAAGCCTCTGGAAAATATCTTAGTAAAAGAGTCTCAATCACTTTAGGAACTTTGACAACTCAGTGGGGATAGAAAACCCACAAAGTTCAACCTGTATCGTTTCGATGCAGGTTGGCTGTATTGAAATCGAAATGGAATTGAGTCGATTCGATCAATTTCAATGCATTTCAACTAGTCTTAGCCAGCGTATGTCCAATTTTAAAAGGGACTTCTGAGTAATCTTCGAATTTTATGCCAATTCCATCTGAAATGAGCGATTTTTTGAAAAAAGCCATCTCGGTAGTTATTTAAACGTAAACGATCTCACATCATTTACGGCAAAAGTTGGCGATGGATGATGAATTTCCGGAAATCGAATGTGTTGGTGGACGGATCATACCCTTCTTCCAGTCGAGACATATCGACAACACAGAACAGGCGGTATCTCGGCAGGCCAGCGGATGGTCCCCCGATCTGGATCGCGTTCACTGTTGAATTGATATGAGCATCAAAGAAGTCGAGTCCGATCCAGACAAAGAAGACGTGGCTGCGATTGGTCGAATTATTCGCAATTTTCGCCAGGATTCTCTGTCGGGTGTGGTAATCCACCTGGTCCAATGCAGAAGCATCCCGGCTGGCTTCGAGCAGTCCATGGTTAATATTGCCGGGACGATGTCGCAGCAGTGTACTCTGTACGCTGCCGTTGCTTGCGGTGCTGTCTGCGGTATTTGGGGCATCCAGATAGCTGTACGCCCGATAAGGTCGGGATCTGAATCCACCGGGAATGGAGATCCCATGAGTCGTTGACCCGATACCGGAGTCGAGGAACGGGTCGGCTCCGTCACGCAAGCGACTGTGTTCACGATACCAGCGGCGAGCGCTGTCCAGCTTATCCACAGTGACCGCGTTCGGGTTTCGCGGATCGATGTGATGCGGATCGTCAATAAGCCCAGCGAACACGGATTCGCTACGAACGGTGTTCAGGTTGATTTTTCCAGGTGTCCGTCGTTGCAACGCAGTAATAGCGTCACTTCGAAGCTGATCCTGTGATTTCACATCGACGAACTCAAGCAGTCGATACCAGCGGTTCTGATAATGCGGAGCATCTGGTGAATCCGTGTACCAGGATGGCAACGGGTGATTCGCGTCTGCACTTCCTTGTGGGAAATAGATTCTCATCAATGCAGCACGATGGCCTGTCATTGCCAGTGTGGCTTCCGGCTCAGCGATGTTCTTAGTCGCACCGCCAAAGACCTGAGCATTCCAATTCCCCTGACCGGCAGCCGAGCAATAGTTTCCGAACAGTGGAATCGAAAGTAATTCCATTGTGGAAGACAGGTCGCGGTCAAAGTGTGGCTGCCAGATCGTATACTGAGTTGGTGCTCGAGCGTTGCGTCGGGTTTTGGTTGCTGCATCGTCACCAGACACCATTGGATTCAGGAATGGCATGCTATGCAGCCCGCGAACTGGTGTTCCAGAACCGTTGTAGTCCTGAGGAACCAGTCCACTGGATGCCAGATCGGTACCTGAATCGAATGGTTCACGACGTTCCTGACTTCTCAGGTCGTCCAGTGTGGTTGCTGGGTTCTCTGGGTCAAATGTTCGAATGGTTCCCTGAATTCGGTCCACTTCGATCCATGGATTTTTTGCTGGATCGGTGATCGATTGATCGGGATCGTTGACCATCCGACGTTCAAGGACCAGACGAACTTCAGTCTGACCAGTGGCGTTCAAGTGGTTGACCATCGAGATCGATGTCGATCCGACAGTCACTCGCGATGAGTGGTCGGCGTGCATCAGGTCCAGATCGCACTTCGGCAACCATGCTCCGGCTCCAGTGCTTTCCGTTGGAATCTCTGCGGGATCTTCGAAGTAATTTGGACAGATCAATTTGAAAGATCCGCCCATTCCATCATGGTTAAAACGGAAATCGCTTGGACGGTAAGCGCCGCCGCTGGTATAGCGACTCGCCCCACCTTGGCAGCTGATCAGATATTCGCCGCCGGACGGAATTTCGTTCTTGGCACTGTCTCTAATGACAGCGCTATAGAGTTCCGTGCCAGTGGCGTCGACAGAGACCCGACGGATACGCCATTGACTATTGGAAACGTTCACTGCCCAAGGTGCGGCGTTTCGCAACTCGACGAACGAGTGGTACTGATCTTCCATCTCGGAGTCGTCGTATTCTGTTTCGTCAATGTCATCCATCTTGTTGGCCTGGGATCGAATGAAGAGGACTTCATTGAATGCCAGTTGCTGATGTTCGACCCCGTAGACGACGCTAAGATTAGCGACGTTCGTGTCCCACCCGTTGCTCAGGTCAGAATCGTAATAAAACTCGGTAATGTTGCTATCACGGTCGACGGCGTCGACGATGTTTACCGCGAACTGAGCCATTTCACGGGCTCGTTCAGGAGTGACCCGGCTTGCTGTGCTGAGATTTCCTCCGTCATTTCCACTCCCCGTCAACCACAGCAGGCAGTAAATATCGCGAGCAAGGCGCTGGCGGTCGTAACGTGCCCACCATTCCTGTGCATATGGATTCGATGCTGCAGCCGCAAAGGAGACAGCTGGTGTCACGTTGCCGTGTGGGATCGGTTGTGTATCGAGCACAGATCCAGAGAACGATCCGGTGAAGGATGTTGGGTGTGGCATCAGGTTGCGGAAGCGAGGGCTCCCGTCAACAAAGGCTGATTGCCCCCCGACGGCAGAGTCGTTCGAAAGAATCTTGTTTAACTGCAGACGGTGCCGAGGGCTGACTCGATTCGCACCGAACTCAGTCACGACGTCGAACTCAGTCCGCATCAGTACCCGAATCTCAGGGCGGAATGGTTCGTTGGCTGCTCCGACACCGAACTCTGGTGGGAAGTGATACGGAGTTGAGTCACCCCATTCCCATTCACGAACGGCAGATGTCGTATAGCCGAAATCAAGTCGGTCCCATGAATTCGTTGTAAAGCGTTTGCGAATCTCTGATGCATTGTTGACATGGACGAAGTTCGCCGAAGCCAGCATCGACAGGCGTGATGTTGTTCCACTGCGATAAAGATCGAGATCGCTCAACTGCAGGAACGCAGAATCAGCTGCTTCGTATGGGGTATCGAATTCCCCATATGAAATGTTGCCAGGTTCCAGAATCGTCTCGTCTTCCTCGTCGTTCAATCCGACGATCGGGGATGTCATCAACGCGGCTGGCAATCGTGTTGATGCGAGCGGCTGGAAGTTTTCGTACTGAACCCAGATAGCAGGATTCCCGTTTGCCAGCGCTGCGGAAAGCCGTCGTGTTGCGCCATTGGAATTATCAATCAGGTATCCCCCAGCACCGGAATCGTAGGAACGTAATCCTAGACCGATTGGAGACAATGGATGTACGAAGCCCGGAGTGTAGACCCCGACAGTATTAGTGACCATCGGATGAGCAGGAGTGGCCGACATCTGCTGACCGAACCCGCCATCGGCTGAATTGTCTCCATCGTCATCGACCGTTGCTGCACCGGGACGAATGTTTGCGAAGTTCCCTAATTGCAACGCTGCGCGGTCGCCATATCGCCCGACAACTTCGGTTTCCCCGGTTGATGGACGCCAGCCCGTCATCATCATCCGCAGTTCCATATTTCCAAGCTGAGTTCGGGTCGGTGCCGTTGCGGTGTTATACCCGAACGCGTCAGCCGAATTCCTCATCGCCTTGGTTCGATCGGCGGGATCAGTCAATGCGGAAATGTTTCCGTTCAATGCATAGGTCGGGTTGATTTCACTACGAGACATCCCCAGGTTCGAAACCGAAAACGGCTCTTCTCCAGTGAGTGTGCGTCCCAGCTTCTCAACACCATGCTGATTACCAGCAGTGTTCAAGTTCAACAGGCCATCTGCGTCCAGAACTTTGAAACTGGCGAGAGGAATGACCTGACGTCCGCCAGACAATTCGATCATTGGCAGATCGAGATCCATGAAGATCGCGTCTTTGATATTGTCTCCGTCCAGATCGAGATCCAGCAGAGAATAGTCGTCACTTCCAGCCTGATTATGAGGATGGGTAAACACCCCCAGACGGCCACGTGTTGCATCCACCGGAGTGATATCCGGGAATGGAAATGGTTCCAGAATTCGACCGCGGTCACCGCTCTGGGCAGATGTTGCTGCGGTCAAATAGCGTTGGGTACTGGCCGCATCGGGATACCTGTGTTCACGGTGTGGTCGAAAGACTTGCTTACGGCGGTTGGCATCTGTGTAGATCGAGATGAAGCCGTTGCCGGTTCCACTGTCGCTGCGATAGTCCGGGAACAACTGAGGTCGAAAGAACGACGGAATTAAAACGCGTCGAGTGGTTGAAGCAACGTCAGTTGGATCGACTCTTGCTACCGATTCATGCGCGAGAAAGAGCGTATTATGGTCCGGATAGGTGTAGTCGACGTCCGGGTGATACAGCGGAATGCCGTTTGAAGCATGAAACGCATCGTAGCTGCGATTTGTCTGTGCGAGTTTCGAGTAGTTCAGGATGAAGTCGTCGATCCCCAGATTCGCAGGTGTGCTCCCATCAAACGCGTTGTAGTGAAAACGGAAGTCGGCCGTTGCAGTGGATGGCTTGCCGCTCGCATTAAGAACAGGGAAGCCGTCAGCACCGCCGTTGTAGCGAATCAGGATTCCCTGTCCGGTACGTGGGGCACTGTCTGTCGGGCTCAAGCCTGGCGTAATGCGCCCAATCTGGTGAGCGAGCATCGAGTGCATACCGCCCCAGAGAGAACTGTTCGGGTAATCATTGCTCGTGCCGACAATCAGCTGCTCGGCGGCCTTATCGAAAATCGGGTTCGGATTGATTCGGGTGGCCAACGGGACATCCGATTCAGCGAAATTCTGAGCGTTCGCAACTTCCTGTGTTGTCCAGTTATAGAAGAACAGCCCAAGGACTGTCAGAGTCGTCAGGAGTGTCAGCACAACGATGATCACAGCACCCCCGCGACGAGGATGTGTGGCCATTGCATGTTGACGCTGCGACAGACCACATTGACGGTGATCGAGTCGCGACAACATGGGGCGTGTCTGCCGGTGATGTGAATGGAAATTCATAATGGTCCTCACTGTACGCCCGTCGTGAGAAAAGTGATTGTCTCAGGTGACCGAATCGGCCTTGCGTCCTGAAGAACACAGGGACGCAAATTGTTGTTTGTTACTCGACAAATGAATGAACAAGGGTCAGTTGTCGAGGCAGATTCTTTCCGACATCGCGGAATCGAATTGTAATGCGAATCGCCTTCATTCCGATGCGATTATCAAGACACTGCCAGACAACGCCTTCTTCCCCAACGTCTTGCATTCCGTTTGAATTCAGGTCGACATACGGCTCTTCAACAATATTCCCCGGATCTGGAGGAAACGATGGAGCCATCACTGACCCCTTCAGGCCGCTACGGACTGCTGTGTAATAAATGGTATCACGTTCGTACCCGGGGAGTCGGAGAATTGATCCTGCATTGACGATGGCGTTCGGATCAGGGACGTCAGTCCAAGTGTCGTAGATAGCGGCCATTGCTGGCAATGAATCGGTATTAAGCGGGAAACGTGGGGGTAAGGTGTTGGTGCCCCCGGCACCGTCGGTTGAGAACGCGGTGTGATGCCACGTATCGAAGACGCGGTTTCGACGCGTTGCCGAATTGACAACGGGGCCATAGAGTGGGTTCTTCGAAGCATTGTTTGCATCGCCCCATGGACCGCCCACTGCTCCTAGACTGACGAACCCATGGTTGTTGCTATTTACGTCGGTGTCGTCCCAATACTCAACGTTAAATGCTTCCACGTTGCTCAGCAGTAGGTCTTCTGAGATCCGTTTGCCACCGGCAAGGCTTGTAATTGCGAAGTCATTGTTCAGCGTGAGAGATGGGTCAGCTCGATTGAATCGGTTCGATTGGACAATGTGTGTCGTTGAGTCTCCCACGCCGGGCCAACCCATGTTGTCGCTCGATGTTTCCTCAGCAGTAAAACGTCCAATGAATTCATTATTGGTCGGACCAACAAATTCACGTGGGCAGCCATGACTCGCCTGCAGCGGAGTTGTTGACTTATTGCTGTAGTGACCAAACCGATTCCAAGGAAGCGCGAGAGGTTTGCCCTCCAGTCCACCAATATTTGTGTTGTCTAGCGAATAAGTGCTGTTGAACCAGAGATAGGTTCCATCATCTGCAGCGTTATAGTCGCGCGTCGCGGAGTAATCGAAGTCTGTCCAGAAATTGTTTGTTCCGGCAACCCCGTAATTAGGATTTGCCGGGTAATTGAATAGGCGCACACCTGAAGCATCCAAAGGCTGTGAATCTGCTGGAGGCGTAGAGTACGGTGGATCACGCAGGAGCATCACACGCCGATAAAGATTTCCACCGCGAATAAAATAGCTGATTTCCGCCGCACGGGATTGTGAGTTTCCATCATTAATCCCGTCGTCGTTATCTGGCTGCCTGGTATTCGCTGCAGGGATATTTGCAGCTTTGCCCTGGAAGATTAAAGAGCTGTCTGTGCTTTCATCTCCGGCAGTAGCTGATGTGCCGAGCATGGCGGTGAATTGCAGGACATCGTCGGAGTCATCCCCAGGATCATTCTCCGAGTAATAGAAGTATCCCCGTTGTCGATCGGCATCGATCCGCTGATTTGATTCGAGTACTAAAGGAACAAGTCCTTTGGATGATCCGTACGCATCAATGGTCTGTCGATAAGTTCGCGCTCGCAGGTCGGCCAGCATCAGGTTGTTGACCGTACGTGCCTTCTGATCATTATTCGCCATCCCGCGCTGCATGGACATGGTGTTCACTGCAGTTCCGTAGATCTGCGCGAACATTGTCATGATCATCATGACCAGTGCGGTCGAGATGAGCATTTCGACGAGCGTAAATGCAGGGCGCAATGCTGCTCCACGAACCTCAAGGCGAGTAGCCTGCAAGATTCGCTGAGGGATGCGACAGGAATGAAAAGATGACTTAATCATGATTGACTACTGGTCTAACGGGAAGACCTTTACGATCCCCGGAAGGAACATCATTCGTGTCTGAGCAGTGCCGTGAACTGTTTCCAGAGCAGGCGAAATCACAATGGTTGTGCCACTTCTGGAAACGATGCGATGCCATCGCACTGAGAGTGCGTCAAATGCATAACTTCCTTCGCGTGCCGTGACCGCTGCAGGAACATGAATCTCAGTCCGATCCGTGTTCATGATCGTGCAGTCGTGAAGTTTCTCGTCGTCTGAACTGAACCGTCTGTTAAATGCCACGGCATACTGGCAATTCAGGAAGCCGGACTCATCTCGATGAACTGCAGCCAGCCAAGTATAGCGCCGGGTAAAGACTTCAATTCGAACTTGGCCGATTCCAACCTGCTCAAGAAGTGCAGAATTGACTGTGACGGTGTTGTTGACAGTGTCGAATGCGGTAATGGTTCCGGACGCACTTGTTCGTCCATCGGGAGATAAGGCGACAACACGGCTGATTTGCGCAGTGGAGTCTACTGGAATAGATTGGACCGGAATCGTTGGCGGCAGCGTAATTACGGTTGAACCTGCCCCATATGTAGGGGTGCCTACTGGGAATGTTGTGTCCAGCACATTCCATGTGTCAGGGAGACTAAAGTTCAAACGGTCTGCCATGTTCACAGATAAACCGCTATTCGTTCGCATCACGCGACATTGGAATGGGAGTCCAGTGGCTTGCTCTGGAAGTGCGTCGTTAACATGTCCGAAGGATTGTCGCAGAGTTGGAATCAATGCATTGGCGTATCCGTAAGGGTCAACCACATAACGAAACGGCACATATTTCCCGATCTCCGGGACCACGTTCGGAAGAGAAATCGGTGACCATGTCACGTTCCCGTCCGTTACGTCCGCAGTTGTCCAGGTTGGTTCAACTGCACTTGTTGTTCCGCTGTTGAGCGCCCGATAGTAATACCGCGTTTCCGGGACATTACTGCCGGCTTGAATCCTCGGGGTGACGATGTCGTTCGTGACATAGCTAGCAACGGGCTTCCACTCATTTGCCCCCAGGATCAACTTGGGTTGAGCGTAAACAACGGCAGTCGCCTGATCGGCCAGGATGCGTGTGTTCGTAAGCTGGTTCGCTTTAATGGAACTCAGCAGGGCAATCGGGAAGAGATAAAAGACCGAAGTGATTCCGATACTCATGATCAGAAGTGACATCAGCACTTCGACCAGAGTTGCACCGCTATGAGCGGATACTGCAACAGGTGTCGAGCTGGCAGGTGTTCGCAAGTGTCGTCGCATCACTTGGACTCCTTGCCATAGAGGATAAATGTGTAAGGAGATCGATAAGCTGTATTACCAGTGTCGGCAGTGTCGTTGAAGTCATAACCGACTTGATTATATGCCGTGCCGACAGGCTTCGACGGATAGATATCAGCGTTCACAAGGGAACCTGTCTGCGTCATCACCGAGACGAGTTTGCCTCCCCGTTCAGGATCGATCGCGACGACTGGATTTGTTCGAGTTGTCGAATTTGGCGCGGCTGGCTTCGTGGTTGCAGTATTCCACAATCCCAGGTCAATCGTGGAAGCGACCCGGAAATGTAGGATCCCTTCCGTGGTCAGTGGACGTGCAACTGTCCCTTTGGGCGTAAAGAGAATGTCGATTGGTCGGCTCTCGGCGGAGCCAGGAATCGATGGCCCATAGTTAGGCTTCGCAGGGGTTGCAGCTGGATTCGGCCGCCAGCCGTATGGAACTTTACTTCCGTCGAGATCAATGCAGGTATTCGGTGGCAATGAAATCGGCTCTGCTCCTGCCAATATCATTGGAGCAATTTGAATTCGATAAGGACGCGGTGCTGAAGCAACAGCAGTACTCACCCCGTACGTTGATGGAGTGGCAAGGTCATCGAGATCAGATGGTTCTAAACGCCACCCGCTGCCCACTGTCGATTCCGGAGGCAACGCTGGATTTGCAGCGATGGCATTGGCGGGAGCATGATCGATATACCACCAGCTGGCAGGGTCGTTAGGGATCACTTCAGCAACGAGAGTAAACCACTCACCAGATTCTGTCGTCTGAAAGCGAGTGCCCGGACCGATCAGGGATTGTGTTCTCAGGGTATTCCAGAGTGCAGGGTTTGTGCTCTGAACTTGCCAGCGATTAATTGTCATCGTGTTGTTGAATTCGAACCTTAACTCACCAGATTCGTATCTTCCCCCGTCGACATAAACGAGGCTCGTGACTTCCCGTCCATTAGTCGGAGACAGGATCAGCCGGAGCCCACGTGTTTCACCGGACTTCACCGCACGAGACTTCGCCCCTTCGAGAGCATTCTTGAATGCGGCGGCGGCGTTCGAAACCCGATCGGAATCGGACCCTCGGAATCCCGTGACAGTGATGGTCGCGAGTATCACAAAGATCGTCATCGCGACCAGCAATTCAACAAGCGTGAATGCTGTTCGATGCAATCTTTTATGATCAGGTTGTGACAGTCGTGTTTTCATTATTACTGTCGATTCGTGATGTTATCGAGAATGTGATCCTGATTTGTCGGGGTTCCCAGTAATCGAGCAACCTTCTGACTGGCTGTTTCTGAAGGGAGTGGCTCGAACCCTGTTAAATCATCTGGACCAGCGGACAGAATGACGAAGGACCAATATCGGTTTGGTGTCTTGAATCGCGATGGATCATTCAACGCAGGGACTGGATAACCTGGCATCAGGTTGAAGCCGGTTCCCGCTGGTGTCCACAACGAAAGTGCATTCGTCGGATCAAAGGGATCTGCGTTGGCGATCGCTGCGGTGTTCGCTGTGACAAGGGTCTTGGATGCGACTGGATCAGCAAACAGGCCAGTTGGCCAGTTGAAGAACTGAAGCGGATTTCCCCAGGCATCGAGGAACTCAAGGTTGCCGTCCCCGTCGGTATCGCCAACATGTTTCGGGTTGATCTGATCAACGTTTAAGGCCGTTGAGCCGCTGTTGACCGATCCACGACTCAGGATGACATAGAGCAGTTCCGAGGATTCAGCTTTATCTGAGTTTGCTGCCAATTTGGGAGAAGCGTTCCGCTGGATCCAGCTGTCGGCTTTCCAGCTTCCACCCCCAGTTGTCCGCATTTCTTTCAAAATGTCGGAGTCATCTTTGTATTGGTCGTTATCCGTTTCAATTCGATTCACGCCATCCAGCCCGAACAAGTCCTCTTTGCGCTGCGGAAAACGATTTCGGTAGAGCTTCATCTGGGCGAGCGTTTTAGCGACGGCCGGAGGCATGACGCTTCCATTCGTGGCGCGAAACATCTTTGCCAGACGATCGGCTTCTTTATCGACTTCGTTCGAATTCAACAGGCCATCCACCTGATCCTGCAGCATCCGGTTCAGCTGCGTGATCGTTGCTTTGGTGGCACTGATTCTGGCACCTTCGAGGGCAGGGGCCATGGCCATCATCAGGATGGTGGCCAGCAATGCAACCAGACCGATTACGACCAGAATCTCAACCAGTGTAAAGGCTGATCGACTGGCGAATGTCGTTCGAACAGATTGGCGTTTTGCGTTCAGCATGGAATGAATATCGATTATGGATTCGGAGTGTAGATCTTCTTCATCGAACCGCTGGAGAAGTTCGTGATGTTATCTGCCTCTTTGCTTCGGACTTCGCGGCTGCGGTAGGTGTCAGCAGCATCAGATTTGGCAGCGATCCCGTCCTGTGATGAATAGGACCCGCCTACGCCGTACTCCCCATCGAGTCCCGGAGAAATGATCTGGTAGGTCTTGCCATTCCAGTAGTTGCCAACAACGCCACCGACACTTGGACGATTCGCTGCAGTGGCCCACTCTGTGTCGTTTTTCAAGTAGACAGACTGCATTGTCGGACTGCTGTTGAGAACGATCACCTCGTCATCGTCAGTTCCAGCTGTGTTGTCATAGCCGAACAACTGATAACCTTTGCCGTCATAGCTGCTGAAATATTGGTATGGCCGGGTCTGATTCGGCAGTGTATCGATGATCTCGCGAGCCTTGTTTTCGTCGACATCGACCAGTCGAGATTCACTCAATTCCAGAAATGGGCCAACTCGTGAACCACCACCCAGGAACGGGTTGATTGGATTTGCAGAAAACCCGTTCGGAGCAACGTTGTCCCCAAGGACACCTGGACCACCGAGGAAGAATGCCAGGCATTCGGCACCGTTCAGATAGACGGTTGTGTCCAGTCCTGTCACTCCGTTTGCGGCGAGAAGCGCACCGGGGGTCGAAGCGGCGGCGTTTGTGATTTCATAACTCGGCCAGAGCTGACGCATTAAAGCCCTGCTGTTGAATCCGATTCGTTTCGCGGGATTCGCGAGATCTGCAGGACTAGCGGGGATGTATGTCGCTGGATCACTTGAGATGACGAACGAGCTTGGTGGATCGATTCCGTACTTCAATTTGAACGCGGCGAGACCTGCTTCAATGTTTTTGATGTCGGCGACGACTTGCGCTTCGCGGCCAGAATTGAACACATTTCCAATTGATGGCATCACGATCGCCATCAGAATGGAGATCACGAGAATCACCACGATCAGTTCGATCAGGGTAAAACCGAGCCGTGAAGATTTCGCAACGGAACGCTGCATTGGAGGTCGGTGTGAACGAAACATAGATACCTCGATCTAACAGTCTGGCTCGGAATCTCTGATGACTGGAAGTGTGTGCGACGGACTGATGCCGAACGCAGATCTGCATTTTCGACAGCCCGCCCGTTAATGGAGGAGCTGTCCATCAATTCGAAATCAGGATTGAGGAGCAGTGCTGCAAAACGATACACCTGTGTGTTGTTTTGCCTCCCCCGATTTTCCTGACTGTCTTATATTTCGCCGTGTAACAACTGTTGAACTGGGATTAAGTTAGGTGGGCAGTTTATGTGCCGGGACAGCGATAAATTGCGTTCTTGACAGAATCCGTTTACGGCAGCTGGCAACGGTGTGCTTTTTGTTGATTACGACAGGTCGTTCAGCAATTTCACGAGAGGCATGAAGAGTGCGATCACGATGAAACCGACGATCAACCCGAGAACCACCACCATGAGTGGTTCCAACATGTTGATGAGACCTTCGACAAGCACCGACACTTCTTCGTCGTAAACGTCGGCGACTTTATAAAGCATGTTGTCGAGGGCACCTGTTTCTTCACCCACGTCGACCATGTTGACGACGAGATCGTCCACGATGCGTGTTTCTCGCAACGGAACTGCCATCGATTCCCCTTCGCGAATCGACGAGTGAATATGTTCGAACGCTTTACGGAACACTTCGTTTCCGGCTGTATCTCTCGCGATCGATAACGCCTCAAGAATCGGCACCCCGGACGCAATCAATGTTCCGAGCGTTCGACACGTTCTGGCGACCGTCGACTTCGATATAATTTGTCCTAGTAACGGGACTTTGAGTAGCACTCGATCGATAATGTACGCGCCGGTTTTATTCTTCTTAATAATCTTGTAGCCGAAGTACATACTGAGCGGAATCACCGGACCGAGGAACCAGTAGTTCACCACGGCATCGCTCACGCCGATGAGTGCGGTGGTCATGGCAGGCAGTTCCACTCCGAAGTCGCTGAAGATCGCTTTGAACTTCGGAATGATGAAGACCATGATGAAGCTCACGATCGCCGTTGCCACGGTAATAACCGCGACAGGGTAAATCATGGCCCCCTGAACCTTACGCTTCAGACTCTGTGCTCGTTCTTTAAATTCGGCGAGACGCTGGAGAATGACTTCCAGAGCACCGCCTGCCTCCCCGGCTTTCACCATGTTGACGTACAGGTTGTCGAAGGCTTTTGGCTGCTTGGCCATTGCTTCTGACAACGTGTTACCGGACTCGACGTCTTCGATGACGCCCATCAGAGCATTCTTCAATGCCCCAGGCTTGTTCTGGCCTTCCAGAATTCGAAGGCTGCGGAGAATCGGCAGACCGGCGTCCTGCAGGGTCGACAACTGGCGAGTAAATGTTGTCAGCTTTTTCGCACTGACACCGCCGATTGTGAACGTCTGCTTTTTCTTCTGGGCAGCAACCTGCTTGGTGTTACCCTTAGTCTTGTCGTCTTTTTTCTTGCGCTGAGTCTTCTCTGTGATCTTGGTCACAAAGAAGCCCTTCTCGCGAATTAACTGCTGGGCATCGGCTTCGGACGGAGCTTCGATCGTTTCCTTGATCTCAAGCCCTGTGTTGTCCATCGCTTCATATTGGAAGACTGGCATGTCTTTGCTCCGTAATCGCGGCGTCAGTCCGAGTTCAGCAGTGAAGTGAATCAGGCCGTACCTGTTTCACTCATCGCGATCGAAAAACTTAAATTAATTTCGTCAGGTCTTAGTCAATGTCATCCATCACGGTTTCACGAACGATTTCATCAATCGTGGTGACGCCGTCGAAGATCAGTTTCAATCCAGCTTCTCGCAGAGTTGTCATTCCCTGACTTCGAGCGAGGTTTCTCAGTTCGTCGACAGAGGCATCCGATGAAATCATGTCGCGGATGTCGTCGTTAACCATCATGAGTTCGTAAATCCCGGTACGGCCTTTATAGCCAGCGTTATTACATCGCTGACAACCTTTACCGTAGTAGAACTTATATTTTCGTGCCTGGTCGAGTGGGAGCTGTAACTCCATCAACAGGTCATCACTCGGTTCGAATTCGGTTCGGCACTCCACACAGATTCGGCGGACCAGTCGCTGAGCAAGAACTGCTTCAACGGTTGCCGTAATCAGGAACGGCGGAATTCCCATGTCGCGAAGTCGAGTGACCGCTGACGGGGCGTCGTTGGTGTGGAGGGTGGAGAACACAAGGTGGCCCGTCAATGAGCTTTGAACCGCGATTTCCGCTGTTTCAAAGTCTCGAATTTCTCCGACGAGAATCTTGTCCGGGTCATGGCGGAGAATGGCACGCAACGCCTTGGCGAACGTGACGTCAATGTCCGCATTGATTGGCACCTGCACCAGACCATCGATGTTATACTCAATCGGGTCTTCGGTGGTGATCAGCTTCGACGTAATATCGTTCAGCTCGTTGAGAGCGGAGTAGAGTGTGGTCGTCTTCCCGGAACCGGTTGGACCAGTCACGAGTACGATGCCGTTTGGACGGTCGATCGTCTCGCGGAAACGGGACAGCGTGTGAGGGTCCATTCCGATCTTATCGAGGTTCAACTGGACCACGGTTCGGTCCAGAACTCGCATAACGACCGCTTCGCCGAACATGGTCGGCAGAACGCTCACTCGAAGGTCGACGCTATTTCCCCCGACGTTCAGTTCGATACGACCGTCCTGAGGCAAACGACGTTCAGCGATGTCGAGGTTCGCCATGACCTTGATACGGCTGACGATCGCAGCGGCAAGGTGGCGAGGTGGAGGAACCATCTCGTACAGAACGCCGTCAGCACGAACGCGGATTTTGAATTCGTCTTCGAATGGTTCGAAGTGAATGTCGCTCGCCTGATCTTTGATGGCGAGCAGAATCACCATGTTCAACAGTTTACGAATCGGGTGGGAACTGGCGATCTCATCGTCGCCCCCGATTTCGATTGGCCCACGTGCCGCGGCCAATGTCTTGTTGCCGACCTCGAGGTTCTCGAGTTCGCCCATCAGGCCTTCCATGTCGTCTTCAGAACGACTGGCGTAATGGCGGCTGATTGCGGCTTCGACTTCGGCCAGCGACGACACAGCTCCACGGACGTCATAGCCGAGGAAGTTTCTCAGGTCATCTAACGCGGCCAGATTCTGTGGATCGGCCATCGCCACTGTCAGGACATTGTCCTTCAGCGAGATGGGCATGATCTTGTAAATGCTCGCCATCGTCTCTGGAACGAGTTCCAGAACCTTGGGAAGAATATTGGTATCTTCCAGGTTAACGACTGGCATTCCGAACTGTTCGGCCAGCGCTTCGGTGATCTGGGCTTCTGTGACAAATCCCATCCGCTTGGCGACTTGCCCGATAATCTCACCGGGGCTCTTCTTCTGCTCTTCGAGCACGTCCCACAGGTGATCTTCGGTAAGGTACCCTAGATCGACCAGAATTTGTCCGAGTTTACGTTGGGCCATTGAGGCTGGTCCTGATGCGATGTCGACGAAGTTCGGATGTGACTGAAGATCGAATGTCGCAGCGAGTTGTGATCAGGCTGCAGGAATTGAAATCTGAAATCTTGATCAGTTCATGATGCAGGCATGGACGAGCCCCCGATTGAACGGGTTGCTTATTCGTCGTCTTCGTCCTGCTCTTCGTCCTCGACAACCCCCTTCTTGGCGTTTGCGATACGGGCACTCAACTCGCCAGGATTGTTGGATTTTGTGACGACGTCTTTCTCTTCACAGAGTCCCTTGCGCCATAAGTCGAAAAGAGCGTCATCGAGCAGCTGCATTCCGTATTTACGACCTGTCTGAATCGACGAGTTAATACGGAACGTTTTCGCTTCACGAATCAGGTTTGAAATCGCCGGGGTCACGACGAGCATTTCGTATGCAGCAACGAGACCTTTAGGTTTTCTCGGCAGCAGTGCCTGACTGAGAATCCCGATGATCGCGTTCGCCAGCTGAGTACGAATCTGTTCCTGCTGGCTGGTTGGGAACACGTCGATGATACGGTCGACGGTTCCTTGAGCCCCGGTGGTGTGCAGGGTTCCGAACACCACGTGACCGGTTTCCGCAGCGGTGATCGCCGAGGAAATCGTTTCAAGGTCTCGCATTTCCCCCACCAGAATGATGTCGGGGTCCATACGCAAAGCACGTCGCAGTGCTTCCGGGAAGCTTGGAACGTCGACACCAATTTCGCGTTGGTTAATCGTCGACTTTTTATGCTGGTGGTAATACTCGATCGGGTCTTCGAGCGTAATGATATGGTGCTGATCGTGCTCGTTGATGTAGTTAATCATACTCGCGAGGGAGGTCGTCTTCCCGGAGCCGGTTGGTCCGGTGACCAGAAACAGTCCGCGAGGGCGAGTGATCAACTGGCTGACGATCGTCGGCAACCCGAGTTGTTCGAATGTGAGGAACTCGTTCGGAACACGACGAAGAACCATGCCGATCATGCCGCGCTGCTTGAACACAGCGACGCGGAATCGTGCCTTGTCTCCGAATGCGAACCCGAAGTCGGTTCCTCCCTTTTCCTGAAGTTCCTGCTGGTTACGTTCAGGAGTGATACTCTTCATCAGAGCCGAACAGTCTTCGGCGTCCAGTGATTTCGTATCGAGGCGTTGCATGCGGCCACTCAAACGAACGACAGGAGGCTGACCTGCAGTGATGTGCAAGTCGCTCACCTTCTCTCGTACTACCGTTTCCAGCAGTTTGTCGATTTGAACTGTGGCCATGTCGATCCTTAATGAACGTCTGAGGCGACGGAAGCCAGTTGCAGAACGCTTCTGACATCCTGATTATTGATGTTTGCTGATTTGAAGGCGAACAGCGATCAGGAAAAGGCATGATTCCGGATCAATACGATCCAGATAAAGATCTGCTGCGACTGATCCGTTTCTCTGAATCCTCTGTTCGGTTGGCCGGTAAGGGCAGGGAGCACGCAGGAGTGTTCAAATGTTCTGGATTGCGCGCCCGCTTTTCTGACAGGTCTTATCATCTACTCAGGTGACACAGAGCAGGGAGTCGCCCCGGTATTCAGAGACGACTCCCTTATTTCTGTTGTCTGGCAACCCCTCGGGGCAGAACTTTTTGAGCTCCAAGGGGGTGTGGAATCACTTAGTGACCGCCGCTTCTCAACTTGTAAGCCTCCGTGAGGGTTGAAATCCCCTCAAGTGCTTTGTCTACAGCGTCTTCCACCAATGTCTTCATGCCATACAGCCGAGCAGTTCTTCGGATGTTCTGAGCAGGTTCACTGCGGAAGGCCATGTCACGGATAGCGGCATTCACCATCATCAATTCGAAGACAGCCTTACGACCGCGGCAGCCGGTGTGCTGACAGTTCTTGCAACCTTTGCCGTGACGGAAGTTTGCCGATGCGATCTGTTCAGGGGTCAGTTCGAAGAAGTCCAACTCGGATTGGTCAGGCTGATAAGTTTCGGCGCATTTCGGGCAAACCGTTCTCATCAATCGCTGTGCCATCACCGCCATGAGGCTCGATGCGACCAGGAAGGGCTGTACGCCCATATCGATCAAACGTGTAATAGCACCGGGCGCATCGTTCGTGTGAAGTGTACTGAATACCAAGTGTCCAGTCAAAGAGGCCTGAATTGCCATCTCGCCGGTCTCTGTATCGCGAATTTCTCCCACGAGGATGACATTCGGTGCCTGACGAAGCATTGCACGAATGATACGTGCAAAGTCGAGACCGATACTGTGCTTCACTTCGACCTGATTGATCCCTGGGAGGTAGTACTCCACCGGGTCTTCGGCTGTGATGATTTTTCGGTCTGGTCGGTTCAGTTCGCCGAGAGCACTGTACAGCGTCGTCGTCTTTCCTGACCCGGTCGGACCTGTCACCAGGAAGATCCCGTTCGGGCGGCGAATGATGTTGTGGAAGCGTCGGTAGTTCTCTTCGCTGAACCCCATGTTGCGAATACCGATTTTGATGTTATCGCGGTCCAGAATTCGCAACACGATCGCTTGACCGTAAGCAGAGGGGAGCAGACTGACGCGAAGGTCGATCTCTTTTCCGCCGGCGCGGGCTTTGATTCGACCGTCCTGAGGGCGTCGTTTCTCCGCAATGTCGATTCGCCCCATCACTTTAATACGTGATGTCAGGGCTCCCTGAAGGCGCTTCGGAGGGCTGTCGCGTTCGACGAGTCGTCCGTCGATGCGGTAGCGAATACGAATGCGATCCTCGAAAGGTTCGATGTGAATATCACTTGCGCGCATATTCACGGCCTCGTTGAAGATCAGATTCACCAGCTTGACGATGGGCGAACTTTCCTCTTCTTTTAAGGAAGAAGCTGCATCGTTCATTTCCGTATCTGTAAAGTCGATCGCCGTTTCGGTGAAATCGAGGATCATCGAATCGACCGATTCGCCTTCGCTCTGTCCGTAATGGCGATTGATTGCAGAAAGGATGGATTCCTTTGCGGCCGTTGTCAGTTCGACGTCGCGGTTCAGGATGAAGCGGAGTTTGTCGAGGAGTTCCAGATTCATGGCGTCTGCGACAGCCACGATCAGTTTGTCACCTTGAAACTCAACCGGAATGCAGGTGTTTTCACGGGCGACGGATTCCGGAACCAACTCAATTAACGAGTGGGGGATTTCCATTGCCTGGAGATCGATCGTCTCGAATCCAAAGGCACGAGCCTTGGCGGCGCTGACGTCGGATGCGTCCACGTAACCCATGTCGACGAGGACATCTTCCGGGTTTTTCCCCCGAGCGCGCGCGATGGAAAGAGATTCTTCCAGCTGATCTTCGCTGATGGTTCCATCACGAACGAAGTCATAGAGCCAATCGTTTCCCGCCATCTTGGAAAATCCTCAATGCTGCTCTGAATCGGCAAGACAGGACATGAATGTCAGAAATGAACCTGCAGGCATTTTTCCGTGCGACGCAATTTTGGGAAGTACGCCGCAGGAAATGGCCGAAATCGTGAATTGATTTAGACCTATCGTCGGTGCGAGATCTCGCACAAATTTGAGATGCAGGTAAACAGTCTTTGAGACAGTCTAAACCATACGCATGAAAATTTCGCCCAACTCGACCTGTTCGGATTGAATGATTTTGATGAGATGGATTCGACCGGCGCAAGAATGCTTACAGAGCGACTTTGATTCGTATCGGCAATCTCTATGCTACCGAATGATCCTGTAACGGACATTATTTGAAGAGGTTGTGTCGAATCGATGAACGATTGAATCGTCTCGCCGGCAGTAGACTGGTCGAAAGCGTCAGCTCGGTTTCGTAACGTTCAGTGGACCAGCGGTGTGTCTTGAGTCGCTGCAGTTTGAGGCATCCCGCCGTCGCGTCTTGCTGCCAGATTTCATGATATGGCAGTTTTTGCCGGTGCCATTTTTGAGTGTTGAATGATTGTAATGGCATTCATTTCAGTTGGTTACGGGAAAATATCGGAAGTGTTTCCTGAGTGAATGACCAATCAGCAGGTTTTGGTTTGATGTCCGGGGAAAGCCATATTGACGCAAAAAGCCCTACGACATAATTTCCCGCCATCGAAGGCACGGATGAGCAGTCTTCGATGGTCCGGCAAAGCTCATCGCCCCCGGAAATAGCTCGAAGTCCTCCGCCCCCCTGGGACTCGCTGTTTCCGGGTTTTTTCGTTTTATGCAGTGTCTTTACTGGTGGAAATGTTCCCTGCTGAGTATTGCGAAACCGTTGGAAGAATTTGCGAATTAAAAATCCGCTGCAACGCAACTGAATGCCGTACTATTGGAAGTGTGGAAAACAGCATCCGACTTTGTCAGACTGGAACGAGATGCCATAAACGGTCGCAGTGACTAGTTGGCAGAGTTTTCAACGAAGAGGATTCCAATGAATACGACAATGAAAGTCCCGCTCAGGGTCGTGTTCTACTATGAAGAAGATGCATGGGTAGCCCATTGCCTCGAATTCGATCTCGTCGGGACCGGAGTTTCCAAAAGCGAAGCTCTGGAAATGTTGGCCGAAGCGATTGAAACTCAGGCTGCTTATAGTTTCGAATCTGGGAATCTCGAGAATCTGTTCAAACCGGCGGACGGCAAGTTCTTGCTAATGTGGGCGCGAGGTCGCCATGTGGCCAATGGCGAACTGCGTGTTCATTCTATTTCAATCGATGGGGTCGATGCCCGCGAGTTCTGTGATGGCCTGACGGCATAGTTTGATGCCTGACCATCCTCTTAAATTGCGCGACCTGCGGAAGATCTTGGCTCGATTTGGCGTTGTCGAACAGCTGGATCGCGGTAAGGGATCTCATACATTGTTTGTTCGGGTTCTTGATGGTCAGGGTGTTTCCTACCCGATTCCAACCAATAAAAACGATATTCCCACGGTCTACGTAAAGGGGATTCGCAAGCGGTTTCGATTGGCGGTGGAGGATGGAGTCAGCGATGCTGATTTTTATGGAAAGTAGAACGTCACCGGCCGCTAATCACGGGAGTGATCCGCGTTAATTGCTTACGTCGCTGACAGATGTTGGAGTAATCGTAGGGTCAAAACGCACCATCGAGGGTGTTTCCAGTGAGTAACATAAAATGGGCCGAGCGTCCGTGGCAGGGTGGTACAGCTCAAAAGGCGATGCCAGTCGTTTTAATCGACGCACTTGGCACTCTTCACGTCGAGAGAATTGGTGCGTCGCGACCTCAATGTTCCCCATATTTTCGTGTTGGGTTTGTCATTTTGACAACGTCTGATCGTCGTTTTTGCTGTGATTGAGTGGGTTTTGTGCTTCGGCATGGCCTGTGCTCTGCAAGGCACCTGACCGGCGTATGGGACAGGGACCCTCCCTTCAACAGGCTCCATGGATGCGGAGTTTTCAGCGCTGGCCTGGTGATACTGGCAGGCGGGAACTGTTCCTGCAGGCCACGGAGTGCCGCCTCATGGATGTGGTTCCTCAGGAGTGGGCAGCGATGGAGTTCTCAACATGCCAGCTGGGCGACAAGCGACGGACCGACCGGCTCATCAAGGCCGCCGCTCAGGTGCTCGCTCGACCAGATGGCAGCACACCCCGGCAGATTGAATCCTGGTCGGACTGCAAAGCCCTCTATCGTCTGATGGACTGCGAGGAGGTCAGCTTGGCAGCGATCACCGCGCCGCATTATGAAAGAACCAGGCAGACAGGTGGGCCGGGTGAGACGTATCTGATTCTCAACGACACCACCGAGATTAACTACGGCGGCAAACGCAATGCCCGCGGCTTGGGACTGGTGGGCAAGAACACCGGTCGCGGCTTCTTTCTGCATTCAGCGTTACTGCGCGATCCTGTGACGCAGCAGGTGATTGGCCTGGCCGGTCAGGAGATCCTGTACCGCAAAGGGAACACGAAGAAGGGAGCGAAAAACTCCCGCAGACGCGATGCCGATCGAGAGTCGGCCGTCTGGGGAAGCTCATCGATCAGGTCGGTGCTCCCCCGGCAGAAGTCAAATGGCTGCATGTGTGTGATCGGGGTGCCGATGACTATGAAGTCTATTGTTATGCCCACTTGAACCACTGCGGCTGGGTGATCCGGGCCTGCCGTCTGAATCGGATCATCCTCACGGAGGAAGAGGCACTCACCACGCTGGAGGAGCACCTCGATGCTCAGCCTGTGCGTGGAACGCAGACATTGGAGGTTCCCGCCACTGCCACTCGTGCTGCCCGCACCGCTCAGCTGGAACTGCGATTCGCCGCGTTATCGCTCCCCAGACCGCAGGTGACCAACACCTGGATTCGCGAGCATGCCCCTCAAGAACCGCTGCGGATGTCCGTCGTGGAGTTGATTGAAGTCGATCCCCCTGTGGATGCCGAACCGGTCCGCTGGGTGCTGCTGACCTCAGAACGTGTGGAATCAATCGCACAGGCACAGCAGGTGATCGGCTATTACTCGCAGCGCTGGGCGATTGAAGAATATCATAAGGCGCTCAAGACCGGCTGCCGGGTCGAAGAGCGTTATTATGAAACGTCCGAGCGTTTAGAACGCATCACAGGATTATTAGCGATTGTGGCGGTGCAGCTGTTAAGGCTGCGGACGCTGTCCGAAGAGACCCCGAATGCCCCCGCCCGGGAGGTGGTGCCAACCGAGTGGGTGGAGACGATCGTCAAGGTCCGTCAGCGTCCCGGCCGACAGGCGCCGCAACTGTGCGCGAAATCCCTGACGATCGAGCAGTTCGTGAAACACCTGGCCGGTCTGGGGGGCCACCTGGGCCGCAAGTGCGACGGTCGTCCTGGCTGGCAAACCCTGTGGTACGGCCTTGAAAAACTCCTGCTCATCCTCCGCGGCTCCCAACTGCAAAACCAAAAATGTGGGGAACATTGAGGTCGCGACGCACCCTCCATGACTGCTTCGATCTGGTTGGCGAAGTTGTCACGCATCATCGAACGCTTGGCTGGCACATCGTCTTTTCTCCAGCGTTTACAGGATGACTGGCTGAGGTTGTCGGCCCTTTGGTGGGACCGCTTCTGAATCTTCGTGAAGTAGACTGCTCTTTCGGTTTCGATTCTGATACTTCTGGATAAAGAGCAAGTCGGCCAAGCAGTGGTGCTGTCGCCGTACTTGGCTGAAAAGTCACGAGGGAGTGGAGGCTCGCGTTGTTTATGAATCGCCGTACGCAAGTTTTGGGGCTCGTATTCTTTCTCGTTCTCTGTCTCATTGCTGGTTGGTTGGGGTCAATTGCAACCACCCCGGAAATCGGTGGCTGGTACAAAAGCCTGAATAAGCCGACCTGGAATCCGCCTGCTTATGTCTTTGGTCCTGTCTGGACAACTCTCTACATTTTGATGGCCCTTGCAGCATGGTTGGTCTGGAAAAAGAAAGGGTTCGGCGGGGCCAAGTTGGAGCTGGGACTGTTTGGGATTCAGTTGCTGCTGAATGTTGCCTGGTCATGGATTTTCTTTCATTTCCATCAACCCGGCTGGGCATTTGTTGAGTTGGTCGTCCTCTGGGTGACCATCGTGACGACAACGTTGATGTTCTTTCGGGTGTCGAAAGTGGCAGGGGGGCTCATGCTGCCGTATCTCGGGTGGGTGACGTTCGCAAGTGTTTTGAACTTCACAATCTGGCAGCTTAATGTCGTTGCGTGATGACTCTCAACAGGCGAAGGGCGACGGGAAGCTCTCGCGATCATTGCTCGGATTGCGGCCCGGTAAAGAACCGCCGAATTTGGTTGAGGCCGAGGCGTCGGTGTGCTATGGGATGCTCGTTGTTCGATTTCAGGAGGTCATTTAATGGAATCGCTAATAGGTTTATTTCTTAAATCTGGAGTAGGGTAAGCCGGAGGGAGTAGTTGTGAAAACATTCTTTTTCACTATCGCATAAACTAACTCTTGACGCTCATGTAAGATTTGGGCATGATCTTAAATGAGGTTGTGCCGGCGCTTGCAAGATTGATTGACTCGAATCCTTTCTTTCATCTCCTGTTTTCTCTACGGGGGCTTGTCATGGGACAGTCTCGGCGTTCTGCCTTTACGCTTATTGAGTTGCTTGTTGTCATCGCGATTATCGCGATTCTAATTGCATTGCTACTGCCTGCCGTTCAACAGGCGAGAGAAGCTGCTCGCCGTTCACAGTGTCGGAATAATTTGAAGCAGATGGGGTTGGCGCTTCATAACTACCACGACACACATAATATCTTCCCGCCTGCATTGATCGGGTCTGGTCGGTACACCTCGGTTCCATTCGTTCTGAATACGACTGGATTCGTTCTGATCTTGCCGTTTCTTGAGCAGACGACACTCTATAACATCTACAACTTCTCTTTGCCGGCCAGCATTTCCAATCCTAACGGACGTCCATTGGCGGGAGGCGTGACAACAAGCAATGCGAACCGGCCTGTTTATTCTCAAAAACTTGCGACCTATCTCTGCCCGTCTGAATATCACAGCGATGTGGTTGTGACTGCAGCGGCAAATACTGCTACCGATTTCTATGAACGGAATCAGTGTGCCAGATCGAATTATCTTTTTGCTTCTGGTGACGTTACTGACTACTCGGGGCCTTGGGGGACGATCGCAACGACTGTCAAAGGTGCCTTCGGCAATGATGGTGCGGCGCGGAGTCGAGATATTATTGACGGAATGAGCAACACAATCCTGGCTGGTGAATCGAGAATGATTCACACCAGTACTTCATATGGGCCATATTGGGGATGTGGTACGCATACCTGCTGCCACGGATACACTCCCAATGCCACTTATAATGTCAATTATCCTTATGGGAACTGTGCTGATAACGCTTCCCGGAAATGTCAGTATGCCTGGGGATTTGGAAGTCATCACACTGGCGGCGCCCATTTTCTTTTAGGAGATGGGGCTGTCCGGTTTATTTCAGACAGTGTGCATTTTCTGGATGTCTTCCAGCCGCTGAATCGGATCGCTGACGGGAAGGTCGTCTCCGAGTACTAGGATCCGACTCGGAGTTGTTCTGGTCTGTGCTTCTCTGTTGCTTCTTGCTTTGTGCGCAACCCGTTGGATTGATGACTGGCGTGCTCTCGGCTTCTGTTCCTGGCTCTCTGGAAGACTCAAGTGAATCAGCGACTCATCGTGATACTGAGCGTGGTGACCATCCTGTGCGCGGCTGGGTGTAGCCGTGATTCTGATTCACGGCTTGTTCCGGTGACGGGGCGGGTGACTGTTCAGGGGAAGCCGGCTGGTGGTGCGCATCTGTTCCTGTACCCCGCCGATGGGAAATCGAATCCGTCCGAAGCTCGCAGCGATGCGGACGGGAATTTTGCCGTCGAGACATCAGGAAAGCCTGGAGTGGCGCCGGGGGAATACAAAGTCACAATCAGTTACCTGATGAATCGTGACAAGACGGTTTATACGCCGAAACCTGAGGATATGGATCTCGAACAGTTGCGGATGCAGGGAAAGGTTGTTGAATCACTTCCTGCCAAATACACGGACCTGCAAATGACGGAATTAAAAATCGTGGTGACAGATCAAGGGAACTCAGAGGTCAAGTTCGACTTGTAGGCTGTTCCTGTTGAGAGCGTTGATGGCTGGCTTTTCGCCTTCATCGCTGGGGATCTCTGGACATGCTTGTTTGAGCATCAGGGGACGTTGAAATATCCCGGCTTGTTGAATGCGATTCGGGAGTGGTAGACTTCTGCGGATTGCAGGATCGCGAGGAAGAGGATGCAGGGCTCCAGCTCACCGGATCGGGCGGGATCGGTCTTCTTCAGGCAAGAGAGAGAGTCGTTGCTGATGGATGGCGGCTTCGATTGTGCCTCGCTCGCAGAAGGGAGTCTACCATGTTTTTTACTCGTTCTATTAGCCGAAAGCTCAATCTTGGGTTGGCCATCGTCTTTGTGCTGGTGGCCGTGTTGATGTTGAGCAGCTTTCGGGGCGTGCGATCCATCCAGGCGACTGTGAGCGACCTGGAACTCAGCGTCGGGAAGTTGCCACGCAGTGCCGACCTGATTGCATCCTTGAGCCAGCTTTTTGCTCCGCTGACATCTGAGTTTCCAGGGGAAACGACTCCGGTTGAAGTTCAGCAGGCGGCAGCAGAGCATCAGCGAGAGCAGTTTTCTCGTGTGTTTGAGCATGTTCGAACACGTGTTGAAGAGTTCACGCAGTCCTGGCAGCAACTGGATGAAAAACTTCGACACCCTCATGCAGAACAATTGCCTTATCGAACCCTTCTGCTGACTGCTGAAAAAGGGTTGCAGACGATTCAGGCCGCGATTCCGGGATTAAGTGATCTGAACCGTCGCGAAGTGAACAAACGGGTCATCATGCACACGAATGCGAATGTCATCGAGGTCATTCGCGGGTTGCCTGACCCTGCAAACCGGTTAAGCGATCGTCTGCGAGACGCAAAATCAGAAGCGTTGCAGCAGCACCGGCTGGTGCTGGTTCTCGGCATGGTCTCTGTTGTTGTGCTGATCATTCAGATGACCTGGTATTACCGGTTGATCTTTGTTCCGGTCACGACCTTGTATAAAGGTGTTCGGCGTCTGGCTGCCGGGGATTATGGTCATCGGGTCGATGTGCCTACGAAATGTGAAATTGGACAGCTGGCGGATGCGTTTAATGAGATGAGCAGTCGAATTCTGGAAGACCGCCAATCCAAGCAGCGCGAGATTGAAGAGCGAAGCAAGCAGCTTATTCGTTCAGAACGATTGGCGGGGGCAGGGTTTCTGGCTTCTGGTGTTGCGCATGAAATTAATAACCCCCTGTCTGTGATTATGACTGCCGCGTACGGACTCGAGATGAGACTGGGAGATGATGTTCTTGCGAATCTCCCGGAAGCGGATCGGGTTGACGTTCGCGAGTATCTGGGATTGATTCAGACCGAGTCGGAACGGTGCGAACGGATCACCAAGAAGCTGCTTGATTTCTCCTACGGAAAAGGAGATGAGCGGAATCGCTATGACGTTGCTGCGATTGTGCAGGAAGTGGTCAGCATGGTGAGCCATTTAAGCCGTTATCAGGATCGCCAACTGGTATTTGATCACCCATTGCCGCTTCATGCGTGGGTCAATGCACCGGAGATCAAGCAGGTCATCCTTAATCTGGTGGCGAATGCACTGGATGCCACTTCTTCCGACGGTCGAGTTGAAATTCAGGTGAAAGAGTTCCCTGATCAGGTCGAGATCGCTGTTGAGGACAACGGCTGCGGTATGTCGCCGGAGCAGATGAAGCACATCTTCGAACCGTTCTTCACGACCAAAGATGTCGGAAAAGGGACGGGGCTGGGGCTGGCGATTACGCACAGGATCGTGCGTGACCACGGTGGAACGCTCGAAGTCATGAGCGAAGGTGCAGGGCTTGGGTCTCGCTTTGTTCTCCGGCTTCCAAAGCACGAACTTGGTTTGCGGGCCGCTTAACCTGAGCTCTTCGAAATCGCCCCCCGGGGCGACTTTGGGATATTTAAGAGTCGGTTGATGTGATTGTGCGTCTTTATTCCGGATTTGCGGCCGGCACTTGATACCGATGGGGCAAAAAGGGTGAAATTGGAATGTTAGGCGAAATCGGTACTGCCAGATCAACAGGGATTGTGCTAAAATTGAGTTGCTCAATGTCGCTGCACTTTGACGTGACGTTGAGTCGAATACTCCTGTGTGGGTGAATGCGAATTCTCTGAGATGAGTTGCAGCATTCACCCTTTTTTATGTGTGGGAGTTTTCAGCCTCGTTTCCGTTGGCTGATCGAGTTCGACTTCTTTTGATTTTCAGCGACGCTTTCGGCTGGATATTTGTGTCGTAACGCTTTTTCTTCAATGCGTTAACGTTATTCTTCAGTCGCTGCTTACAGTCCTGATTTCTGTTTATTAAGTCTCTGGCGAGCCATGGAACTGCACCCTCAGCTGCTTAAAGATTGCATTCTGCTTGGACGTCTTCCACAAACGGAAGTCCTTTTGCATCGAAATGCGACAGTTCCTTGGTTGATCCTTGTTCCCGATACGGACGCAGGCGATCTGTTGGACTTGCCGGTTGCATTTCGTGACGCCGTCGTTGGGGAGGCTGCAATTGCCAGCGAGACGGTCAAGCAAGTTTTTGGACTCCAGAAGGTCAATTTTGCTGCAATTGGGAACGTGGTTCCTCAGTTACATTTGCATGTGGTCGGGCGACACCCCCAGGACGCTTGCTGGCCAAAGCCGGTCTGGGGAAATCTGACGGAGCAGATTGAATACGCACCGGAGCAAATCAAAACTGTTCAAAGTCGGCTGCAGCAGCTTGCGAATGTAGCTGGTCAGAGTTTCGTGCCTGCCACTGAACTGTGATTCAGGTTCTCAGGTGAGCGTGTCGAGAACTCGCACCTTTAAAAATCGCTCTTGCCAGATTTCGGTTGAGTTTGGCAGTTTATAACGAGGCCGCTCAAGAGGCTGGCTCTACCATCGACTGGATTTGTCTGACCGGAACATCACCGGTCACAGAGATCCGTTATAGTGGAGTTGATCGATTGAATTCGTGTCGCCAGATCCAGGCGGTTTCTGTTCTATCGCTCATCCCGGAAATATCTCTGCCTCTTGAGTGTGCTTGCTTCAGATGAATTTGTGTTCTCCCGGTTGACGCCAGAGTTAGTTGGTTCTGGCGAAACTTACAGGGAGAGCAGCTTCTGAAGTGAGGCATCAGAGCTTGTAAACAACTCGGATTCCACTTCATGGGCACGCTCCTGCGCGATCTTTCGTCGATCTCCCCGTTCGTCATTGGCGGGGCGTTTTGCGTGCATGTGTTTCTGTTTTTTGTACTGTGGGTCTGGTCCCGTCGTGATCTCAGCACGATTGCCAGTGGACTGTTTGATCTCACCAAGGGCCTGAGAAATCAGAGTCTGCTCGATTCACACGCTCATTTGTCTGATCAGATTGATGCGTTTCTTGCGGACGTCAATGATGTGCTTGATGACCCGCAACGCAAAGCGGAACGGAAGCCACTCCTTGAGCGGATGCGAATTCTGGATGAGAAACGCCGGTATCTCGATTCGATGCGATTCGACGTGATCTATAACATGGCTCGCACCATGATCGAGGCCTATCCGCTGGCGGGGGTGCTGGGGACGGTGCTGGCAATTGGCTCGGCACTGCAGGACGACATGTCACGTCAGGCCGGAAGTAGTGTGAGTCTGATTCTTGAACGGTTCTCGGAATCGATCTGGTCGACCGCACTCGGATTGATCGGGGCGTTGGTGCTGATGTTCATCAACAGCTGTATGGAACCAGCGTTTCTGCGTCTTTCAGAGAATCGACGCCATGTACGAGAGACCGTTGCAAGAGCGAAGCGGGAACTGGCGCTGCTGCCCAATGCAAAGGAGGAGGACGCATGATTTCACGCCGTCGTCTGACTCTGCAATTAACCCCATTGCTCGACATGCTGCTGATTGTGGTCTTCATTCAATATTTTCAGCTGCGCGAACGAGAAGTCATTGTTGCTGGAGAGCAGTCAACACTGATTGAAGAACGTGCCGTCACTCAAAAGGAGCTGAAAGAACTGTCGATGCGCATGCAGGACCTGCAGCGGCAGTTGGCTGTTTCTGAAGTCGAGACGCTGCAGGCGCAAGATTCCGCGATGCGAGACCGTCAGACAGCAAAACAATCCGAAGCATCGTTGGAACGGGTCCTCGCCCAGCAACATGTGCTCGGGGAACTTGTGACTGAACTGTTCAAGATTCCTCCTCAGGAAGTGAATCGAATCCTGAGTGAAGCACGTTCTCCTGTCGATACGCGAACACCTGCGGAACGTGCAAAGTTAGAAGAACGCTTCCAGCAGCTTTCGGCCCAGAGTCCCGGGAGAATGCTGGAACATCTGTTGTCGTATGATGAAATCCGCAAACGGTGTGATGTCTGGAATCTCCATATTGACGCGCAGGGAGTTGTCACACTGACGGATGGGCAACGACCTGCCAGAATCCGGCTGCCGCTGTCGCCGGATGGGGATGTGTTGTCAGAGCAGTTTGTCAATGAGTTGTTTACCTGGTACCGATCGTTGTCTCAGTCGAAAAGTCTGGTCGTGATTCTGCTGACATACGATCGGGATACTCGAATTTATGTGACGGAATCGGTTCGCAGTGCGATGCCGGAATGGGTCACACGAATGCAAGCAGACAGTGCTGGCCGCAGCCGTTTCGAATATGCAGATCTCGGATTCCGGATTGAATAGGGACGCATTGTTTTGGTGTGGTATCATCAACTCATTGAAACAAAAATGAGTCAGGGGAGTGGCAAGGCCGACATGCAAGGCTTTGTGGTTGCCAACTGATTGACCGGGGCGGACTGGAGCGGATTGAAGATGAAAAAACGAAATCTCTTTGGAGGCGCCTTGCTGGGTGCGGTCGCCCTCGGCATTTATCTCGGTCAGTTCTGGAAAGGCCCAGGGTTGGGAGGGGGCGGTGCAGGGGATACATTCAGTCTGACAAACGGCAGTGAACAGGTTCAGTCTGGCATGGATCGAAACGCGGTTTCTGCTCCCGCGCAAATGGAAAAGACTTCAGGAGAGAAGCCCGCTGAAATTGATCTGGGACTGCCTGCTCTGATGGTCACGATTGTTGTGCACGATCAGAAATATCGTCTGGTGACAGGTGACAATCCAAAGGTGGGGACGGATCTCACTCTGGACGAAGTGAAGCGGTACGCGGGAGAAACCGTGGGGAGCGCCGATGGGATTCGGGTGCGAATTCTCAAAGAGCGCGATGCCCGGGAAGGAGCACGATCGGACCTGATCGCGGCTTTAGCGCAAGCTGGCTTGAAACGTGAGGAGATTCAGGAATACTCTGAATTCGTAAGATAGGTGGACGTTGCGGGGTGTGTTGTTTCGTGACTGAGCATCGCGAATCGGCATCGCAGACGGAAAGTCGTTCAATGCCATGAAGTCCTTCCAGTGCGCTTGCCGATGGGGTTCGATAGGCCGATCTGGTCGACAATATTGATTCCTGCTGCTGTCAGGGCGCGAGGCTCGGCAGGTGGCAAAGTGTGCGAGGCCGTGTCCGTGAGTCAGATTAATCCACTCACCCCGAATCAGGAGATCGAGGCGCTGCAGGCTCGTATTCAGGAGCTTGAGAAGCAGCTGCTGCAGGCGCAGAAACTCGCTTCTGTTGGTGAACTGGCATCATCGATCACCCATGAGTTCAACAATATTCTGACGACGGTGATCAATTACGCGAAATTGGGTCTCCGCAACAAAGATGTCGCCAATCGAGACAAAGCATTCGACAAGATCCTGAATGCCTCTCAGCGCGCTGCCAAAATCACAACGGGGCTGCTGTCTTACGCTCGACCACGAGAGAATCGCCCGGAAGCGACGAGTCTGTCTCGGATCGTTCAGGATGTGGTTGTGCTGATAGAAAAAGACCTGCATGTCCATCGCATCGGACTTGAGCTGAATCTCGATTCGAATCCACATGCCAGCATCAATGCAGGGGAAATTCAACAGGTTGTGTTGAACCTGATGGTAAACGCCAGACAGGCGATGCAACCCGGCGGGACGTTGTCTGTCTCGGTGACGGAAGATGCGGAATCACAATGGGCTGAACTGTCAGTCAGAGACACTGGTTCAGGTATCCCGGCTGACAAGCTGCCCTATATCTTCACCCGCTTTTACTCCACGAAAACGGCGGATGGGAATGGTCAGGGAGGAACCGGTTTGGGCCTTGCCCTGTGTAAGAAGATTATGGATAGCCATCACGGACGGATTCGGGTCGAAAGTGCTGCGGGATACGGGACCAAGTTCACGTTGAAGTTTCCGCTGGTGCAGGCTCCCAAGTTGATGGATGCGTGCAATGCAACCGGAGACGTGTCGAAGAAGGCGGATGCAAGCCAGCGTTAGACCTGTGACTGACACGATGATGGCTTGGCAATTGTGACACTTGGTGAATTCTGTTTCTGTGTACCTGAAGCCGCTATCTCAATTCGAAATTCGCTCGAGTGCGTGAGTCATCGCCAGTAAAACGGTTTTCTTCCGAGGTTGCCTGGTTCGGCGTCATTCTATTGATCGCGTTCGGGCTTCGGGCTGCTGTTTTTCACCGATACTGGGCCGATCTCGATGCTGATATCGATGTCTATCTGGCAATTGCTCAGGGATTGGCGGAAGGGCGTGGGTATTCCTCGCCTGGAACAATGTCTCCGACCGCCTTTCGGCCTCCTCTTTATCCGCTCCTGCTGACGTGCGTGAGTGGTGCGGATCAGCAGTGGGGGCGAGCGATTTTGCAGATGGGCCTGTCGCTGGCGACGCTGTGGTTTGTCTGGCTCAGTGCCAGACAACTGGGATTGCCGCGATCAGGGCGATTACTGGCGGTTTCGCTCATTGCCATCGATCCGTTGTTGCTGCGGTATGTTCCGTATCCGATGACGGAAACCGCTTGTGGACTTTTAATTGCGATGCTGTTGTGGAGACTGACGCTTCCGAAATCGGACAGTCTGATCAGCCCTTTTCTGACCGGTCTGGTCTTCGGTCTGTGTGTGCTGTCCCGACCGACCTTCTGGGCTTTTGGGCTGCTCTTCGGTGCGGTGCGAGCTGCTGAATGGCTGATTCGCCGCTTCCTCAGCCGGGCAAATTCAGCTTCCAGCCTGGATCGGTCTGTAAAGATGGGAGCGGGATGGAAAATTCTGGCCGCTTCGCTGGGCATCGCCGTATGCGTCCTTCCTTGGGGAATTCGCAACTGGATTCAACTGGGAAGCCCGATTTTGATGACGACGCATGGGGGATACACATTACTGCTGGGAAACAACGAGGCGTTTTATCGTGAAGTTGTCCTGCAACCGTTTGGCACCATCTGGGACGGATCCAACGGGCCCGGTCAGGCTGCGTGGGTCGATGCCCTGTCTCAACAGATGGTCGATGAAGGCGTGACGTCGGAACCGGATCGCGACCGCTGGCAGAACCGGTTGGCATGGCAGACGATTTTCTCCCATCCTTTAACGAGTCTTCGTGCCTGCTTCCTCAAGTTCTGCTGGTTCTGGAACATCGCTCCACATGCGTCCGCTGCGCAGGCCATTCCCGCTTCTGTTCGATTTGCAGTGGGGGGTTATTACTCCATTCTGTGGATCTGCCTGATTCTTGGAATCCTTCGAGTCTTGCAGGGAATTTTCTCAAGATCGTATTGGGGGGATCGAACATCGAAGGTTTCTGATTCACCCCCAGAGATGGACACTTCCTGCAATATGGTCGAAGACGGATGCTCTGGTGCGTCCGTTGCGACGTTGCAGTTGTGGCTAGCTCCCTTGCTTCTGGTGTTCGCGATGACAACGGCACACCTGCTGTATTGGAGTGATGCCAGAATGAGGGCTCCGATCATGCCTGCAATTGTTTTGCTGATCGCTGCGGCATTCTTTCTTCGCCCCAAAACGCTGCAAACCCGTTAAGTCTCAATTGGCTGTATCGTCCATTCCGTACGCATTTTTCCGGGAGATCGCCGGAGCGTTTGCAGGGAATGCTCTTAAGGGAATGGCATTCAATCTCTGTGGGAATTTGTCCCGGCTTCGAGCTCAGATATCGATCTGCTCGAATTCGTTCTGGAATCCAAGTCTGGTTTTGCGGATTGTGCCGGGTGATTGTGTTTTGCTGTATGCAAAGGCCGGAATGATTCGATGTCATCACTGGATAGCGGGACACATCCGGTGAATCTGAATATGGGCACTTTAAGAGAAGATTTCTCTCTGGGTGTTCTGTTTCGAAGTCGGAAGTACCGCTCCGTTGAGGATCAACAGGGCAAGCTGGTTCGGAAGCACGAGCATTCGCGCAGTTCGGAATAGTTGCACCGGGCGATAGCGCATCGCCGTAGTACGACGAGGTGGATGTGTACGAGGAATTCTTTGGACTCAATCGGCGTCCCTACTCGGCCGTCCCGTGTGCGGAGGACTTTGTCGCTGGGGCACCGTTGCAGGATGCTCTCGACTCTGTGATCCATTGCGTTTCGCAGGCTCGCGGTATCGCCGTCGTCACATCCCAGCCGGGGATGGGCAAAACCATGTTGTGTAAACGCATGGTCAGTCTGTTGCGCGACCGTTTCAGCAGCATCTATCTGAACGGTGCAGGCATTGAAACGCGCAGAGCATTATTGCAGGCGATTCTGTTCGAGTTAGGGGGCGAATACATCGGCCTGACCGAGCAGGAGGCACGGCTCCAACTCTTCCAGCTGGCCAAGTCGGCGATTGGGAAGAACGGGACGGAACTGCAGGGGATTTTGCTGATCATTGATGAAGCACACCTGCTGCGTCCCCGACTGTTTGAAGAATTGAAAACCCTCGCAGATTACGCTCCGGATGGGCAGGCGCTGATTCGAGTCGTATTGTGTGGGCCATTTGAACTCGAAGAGAAACTGACTGACCCAGGGCTGATGGGTTTCAATCAGCGAATCGGTGTGCAGATCAGTCTGGCTCCGCTGACATTGGAAGAATCGGCAGCGCTCATTGGGGAGCGATTACGAGCCTGTGGGGCGGTGGATATCAGCTCGATCCTGACGGAACCGGCGCTGGAATTGATCTGTCGCGCGAGTGATGGAAATCTCAGGTGTTTGACGCAGCTGGCAGATCATTCCATGCTGCTTGCGTTCGCGATGAATCGTCGCCCGATTGACGAAGCGACCGTTCGGGCGGCGTTGGATGACTTAAAAGAACTCCCGTTGAGATGGAGTGAGATTCCACCACCGGACTCTGAAGACGCTGCATACTCTCGGCCTGTGGTGAAAGACGAGCGACGATCTGGATCGACGCGACTTTCGAGGTCCGTCTATACGTCAGAAGAACTGGAAACGGACGAGTTTCCTATCCCTGAGTTTCTGTTGCAGCCACATCGGGAAAATGTCGTGTCCAGAGATATGGACGTCGTCGAGTTAGAGCTCGATTCCGACTCTGCAACATATGTTGTTGATGATTCAGATGCAGATTTCGATGAGGTGGACGATTCCGAAATGACTGCTGAATCAATTTCTGAGTCGAATTCAGATCCGGCGGATGATTCAGAAATTGGGGAACGACGGGGAGTCGAGTCCGTTTCAGAATCGATTTCACGATCCGATTCGCCGCCAAAGCCGGAACCCCAGTTTGTCGTTTATGAAGTTGGGGAAGAGACTGCAGAAATTGAACCAGTTGCAGTTGCTCCTGTTGCAATTGCTTCACTTGTTTCGCCGAGCGTGATCGAATCAGAGTCATCAGAGTCGATCGAATTTTCACCTGAGATTATTTCGCATCCTTTCGTACCGGAGAATCCATTCATGCCACATCCTGTCATGGCGAATCCTGTTCGACCAGAAACAGACATGGACGAAATTCCGGTTCTCGATCGCTATACGCTGCTCGATCGCTATCTCGAACTTCCTGAAGAATTGCAGGCGGAATTCGATTTCTCCCTGTTCGATCAGATTCCGCACGAACCGGAATTCCATGCATTTGATGCGGATGACGCTGATGAAGCCTGGGAGGAGGAGACGGCAGGGACTCTCGATGAAAGCACAGCAGACGAAGTCGAGCTGCTGGAGGCCATCCATCGTCTGAGTCGTGATGTTCTCGGGCAGTTGAAGCAATCCGGGCACGTCCCTTTGCCGCCGCGTCCGCACCGTTTTGATATCGTTGAGCCGGATATGGATTCGGCAGTAACGATTCCGTTTGGAACGACGGAAGAGACAGTTCGAAGCGAGCGTCCAGAACAAGTTCAGGTTCAGGCAAAAGCGGAACCAGTCACTGCAGTGGAAGTTGCAGTGGAAGTTGACACGCAGATTCTGGAACGCAAATTCTCCAATCTCTTTACCAGACTCCGTAACAGACGCCGCCGTCTGGAGGCAGAGCAGCAGGAAAACTGCTAGAGTCGATGTCGGGTGAATTCGCGAATTGCGGCCGTGGGAACATCCGTTCCGTCGGTGAGATTGTCGCAAGATGCAAACAGTGTGAACCAGATCCGGTTCGGGAACAGGCAAGGCAATGTCGAGTCAGAACGTGAGTGTCGGGTTTCTTGGGGCAGGGAAAATGGCCACTGCGCTGGCCAAGGGACTGATCAGTTCCGGGTTCGCCCATGTTGACCAAGTCGTTGCCAGCGATGTTTATCCGGCGGCTCGCGAGTACTTCACTCAGGTCACTGGCGCGGCCACTGTGAATTCCAATCTGGAAGTCATCCAGCGGTCTCAGGTGATTCTGTTCGCTGTCAAACCACAGAGCATGGCAGGCCTGCTGAAAGAAATTGCTTCATCCATTACGAAAGACCATCTGCTGGTTTCAATCGCAGCAGGTGTGACTCTCGCGACGATGGAAGCTGCATTGCCGGGGCATCGGATTGTTCGAGTGATGCCCAACACCCCGGCGCTCGTCGGAGCAGGAGCATCCGGTTTTGCTCGTGGAGAACATGCGACTGCAGACGATGCCGTTCTCGTCAAGCAATTGCTGGACACGGTTGGGCTCGCGCTGGAAGTTCCAGAGCCTCAACTGGATGCCGTGACCGGTCTGTCCGGCAGCGGTCCAGCTTATGTGTTTGAGATCATTGAGGCGTTGAGCGACGGTGGCGTGCTGGTCGGATTGCCGCGTGCAACGGCAACTCAACTTGCTGCTCAAACGTTATTGGGAGCCGCGAAGATGGTCCTTGAAACAGGTGACCATCCAGGGCAGTTGAAAGATGCTGTGACCAGCCCTGCTGGAACAACGATTGCCGGATTGCTGGCATTGGAGTCAGCTGGGCTTCGGGGAAGTCTCATGCAGGCGGTGAAAGCAGCGACTGAGCGTTCTCGCGAACTTTCGAAGTCATAGAGAGTTTTGATCAGAGAGACATCTCTATCTCAGAATGAAATAAGAGGGCGAGGCCATGAGAAGCCCCGCCCTCTTTCTCTTGTTGAAGCGTCCTCAGTTTACTTGAGGTTGAACTTTGTGAGCTGGTCGTGAGCGGATTTCACGATGATGTCTTCGGCTTCAGGTGCCCATGGAGAAGGCAAACCGTAATAGACCATGGCTCCGCCCCCTTCGTATCCGCCTTCCAGCAGAACGCGTCGGGAAGGGATGTATGCCATGACATCATTCGAGTAGCCGGAACACCAAACCTTGGTCGGTGAGCCTTTTCCGAGTTCGTCTTTCAAACGAATCGCGTAGTCAACAACAACTTCGCCTCCCAGAAATACGAACGTAATTTCCTTGCCGAGTTGCCAGACAGTGACCGGGTATGGATAGGTCTGGCTGAGTTGCTTTCCGCTGTCGAGGATCTCAAGCAGGTACTTTGCGCGTGCAACAATGTATTTGTTGCCGGACTTGGTATCGGCTTCAATCTGTTCGCGAGTCGGCAGGGTTCCCAATGGCAGCGCGACTTCCTGCTCGCTCGTTTTCAAACTGCTTGTGACTGGCTGCATAGGACCTTTCAGAACACTGGTGACAGCGGTCGCGAGCTTGCTTCCGTATCCTTTCGCCAGTTCAACGGTCCGACGTGGTAAGGGATTCTGATCGGCACCGCATCCGGCCCAGAACATTGCCTGACAACCTGGGAACGCACTTTCAAGGTCAGTCTGCGCGTACCCACCATAGTCAGCGTTCCACGTCATGTCGGACAGAGTCGTGCTATGGCAGGCATAGCCAAAGACGACCGCGGTCAACTTGCCCCCCTGACGAACCGCAAGAACAGGGACGTCGTGGTCCACTGGTCCCTGAAGTTTGCCATCTGCTCGCAACTGTGGAACTTCCGGCTCTTTGTTGTTGCGGCGATTGACTGCGAAGTCGGTCTGTCCGCTTCCCCAGGTGAGTTCCGCTGGCTTCAGGTTCTGCACGGCCTCTTTCACACTGTCGACGACTGCTTTGCGAAGAAAGGCTGCGTAATCGTCGACGAGCTTCTGATTGGCTTCGTCAAAGAGAATTCTGTGGATTGGAGCCAGTGTCTGCCCAACGACAGGACCTGAGTGTGTGTGTGAGGTACAGAGGTTGACCTGACCTGCTTTCCATTTCAGTGCAGTCTGAAGATCGTTGCGGATCGCCTGAGATGTCCCGCGATCGATGCCGATCAGGTCGAGAGTGACAATTGCTGCCTGATGTCCCTGAGCATCCTGAAGAACGAGGACTTTTGCCCAGAGATCAGTCAGCTTCCCTTCGGAGGGCTTATCCCCGCGACTGGCGTAGCCGGCCATCGGCATCGGGGTTGAGGGAGTGATGTTGACCTTGGCTGAACCGGCTTTCCATTCTGCAGCATGAAGGGCAGAAGTTGCGGCCGTCGAAAACAGCGTCATTTGTAAAAGGCAGGCAGCGAACAGGACCACTCGACGCATCAGCAGGTCTCCAGTTGACGATAGGGCGGGTTCAACGTCCTTCGAGCAGCTGCTTGCCATTCGTCGTTAGCCCGGTGTCGTCCAAGGCGTTAAACGGCAATGGTTGATTCGCAATTGATTGGGATCAGGTTGGGAATCGAACTATGGCTGCTCTTCAGGTGACATCATTAATAAGTAGTGCTTTCGGACTTGCTCAGGTGTGAGAGCATAGTCGTACAGGGCGATTTCATCTAAGGCCCCCTCATATTGTCGATGTAACGAATCTTTGTCCATCTGACCAATCGAAATCTGGTACAGGTCGTTGTCACTGCCTGTCTTGCCTTCAATGTGGCGAACCTTGTTTCCGTTGACGTACATGGTCAGCGAATCAGGGGTTTTTGACGTCACCACATGAGACCATTGGCCCGGTGTGCATGTGTCATGGTCGAAGAGATTGATTCCCGATTTTGCATTCTGGCCTGGGGGATGGCGATGGAAGAATCGCAACGCACCTGGCCGGTGAATCAGCTGGTTCTGCATGGCGATTTCGATGGTGTTCAGGTCGCCAGTCCAGTCTTCATTCAGAATGTCGATCATCGCTCCGTGATGCAGACGCTGAGGGCAAGCCCACAGTTCAATTGTGAATGAATCACGATTCCATCCTGGCAGTCCGGATTCAACTGAGAGATGTCGGGGTTGCTTGCTTGATTGAAAAGTCGCAATCCCATTGGCGACTTGAATCGAAGGGGTTTGTTCCTGACTGCGGAGAAAAGCAGGGGAATCGTCGCCCATCTCGTTCTTCACAAGACGGCTTTCAATCTGTTCGAAACGCCAGTACGCAAAAGGACGATCGGCCTTCACGGTATCGACATACACACGGTTCACGACCAACTCAGGGGTTGCCCGAATGGGGATGAATAGTTCGTCGGCGGAGGTCATGGTCGTGGCTTCGAGCGAGGCATTCTCCTGCGTGATGCGGACTGCCTGGTTATCGCGAAGTCGCTCGCTCTTGACCGTGTTTCCGTCTTGTCCCAGTAAGGAAACTTCGACCTCCCCATCTGTGACCAGAACGTCGCTGCGTCCCTCCTTATCGACGTTGACGACGAATTCCGTTCCAAGATCAACGACGGCAGCACCTGGTGCATTCAACACGAACCCACGAGCGGAATCCGGGACTTTGGTCGCTGCTTTTCCTTCAATCAGAGTCGCCGCGAGTGCAGAATGAATTTTCAGCGAGGCCGGACCCTGAATGAGAATCTGTGCTCCGTTGACGAAATCAAGTTGTACTTCACCGTCGGGGATCGTGAGTGTTCCGGGGCGTAACCGTTGGCCTTTATGAAGCCAGTTCGGATCTTGCGTGTCTGTTGAACGATTTGCATGAGTGACGATCGCCACATTGGAGAGTGGTTCTGCTGAACTCTCCTCGGTGAAAAACACAAGCCCCTTATCAAGGGGAGGCGCGACGGGATCGACTGATGAATCGGCAGGGGAATCGGACTTAGCAACTGGCCCGACGTTCTTCTCTGCATGCCTGTTCGGCGCCGATGGGAAGAAGTGTCCGACGACCATTCCGAGCATGGCAAAAAGAGCGGACACAACGATGAGTCTGGTTCTTTCCCGACGCCGATGAAGTGTTGGGGTGCTTTGAGATTGTTCCGCAGGAACGATGACCGAAGCGGAGGCAAGTTCTTCGTAAAGATCCGCTTCCAGACTCATGAACAGGACATAGCGGGAACGCAAGGCGGCATCGGTGCGCAGGCGTCCTTCAAGCTCCATGAATTCGGATTCACTGGCGACTCCGTCTGCAATACGACGAAACAGCGAGTGTTCTGCATCGTTTGGCGTTGAAGGAGGGATCGCTGACATGACCAAATATCCTGATTGACGAAGTGAAGCCTGAAGCCTGGATTCTGCTTGAAAGCAATCGCTCAGGTTGCTTCCTGAGCAAGCCGTTTAGCGACGCATTGGGTGATCAGTTCTCGAACACGGTCGAGTCGACGGTAGATCGCTTTCGCCGTTTTTCCTGTCTCTTCCGCCAGCGCGGCAATCGATTCCGAATCACAGTATCGGCGTTGCAGCAGCGTCAGACCTGCTGCGTCTAATTGTTTGAGACACTGTCGTAAGGCATTTCTCTGGGAGTCAATGGACGAGCTCAGTTCCTGTCGGGTTGCGTTCAGTGAATCGAGCACATCCACGTTGAAAATGAGGCGGCTTCTGGCCAACTCTTTTCGGAAATTCAGAACTTCGAAGTAGGTAAATCGCATCGCCCACGGGAGGAACTCGCGACTGCGATCGTATTCAGAGAACTTTTCCCAGAGAGCGGCCGCTGTTCGCTGGAGTACTTCTTCCGCATCGTCCCGTCGGGGAATGAAGGTCATGATGTAACGCAGCAGCGACCGGTCATGCCGGAGCAAAAGTTGCGAAAACTCCAGCCCGTTCTGTTCCATGAAATTCCTCCCCTCTCCCTGCTGACGCAGTCACGCAGTTTCTCGTGCCTGTGGGACTCGTGATCTTCAGCGTAGCAGGTGACTCATCCTCAGGTCTCTTACTCTCCAGCAGAAGCCGGATTTCCCCTGAATATTCTTGCTGAATACAAGAACTTATGAGCATGACGATACGTGGAGATCTGTTTGCAGGTGTCTTGCTGGGGCTGTCTCACTTTTCGTGTTTGCTGTAAGTGTTTTGAACAAGGGGTGTTGTGTGTTTTGCGTTGCGGTTTGAACAAAAACTTTTCAGATTGCGAGGGGAATTTTTATGCTCGCGGCAGATTCTTTCTCGGGGTGTTGTGATGTCTGATCGCAACGCGGCGGTGTACTCTGGGTTTTGATTGACCGTGCTGCTTGAGATGAATCATCAATCGTTTAAGGAGACCAACTGCATGCTAAGGCCTTTTCGAATTCAGTTTATGGCCGCGAAGACGTTCGCTCTTGCTGCGATGATGGTCGGTGGTCTGGTGACATCTGCTTCCGCTGCAGATGCTCCTGTTCTGAAGCTTGCGACATTCAATGTTGATGCAACACCGCCAGTCGGCAGTCCAGTTGCCTACGCCGCAGCCAGAAGCATCGAAGATCCGTTGTACGCCAAAGGCATTTTGCTGCTGGGAGCCGGACAGCCGATTGTGATGTGTGCCGTTGACTGGATTGGAATCGGGAATCAGGGGAATCTGATTTTCCGTGAACGCCTGGCTGAAGCGGCCGGGACGACTCGCGAACGAGTTGCCGTTCACGCATTGCATCAGCATGACGGCCCACGCTGTGATTTTCGGGCTGAAGAACTGATGGCGATGCAGGGGCTTGCCGGGGAACGATACGATTCTGCATTCTGTCGAAACGTCATTGAAAACGTGGCGAAGGCGATTCGGGCAGCGATTCCTAATGCTCAGCCTGTAACGCATGTCGGTATCGGAAAAGCGATTGTCGAGAAGGTTGCTTCCAATCGTCGTATTCTTGGCCCTGATGGAAAAGTCGCCATCGTTCGTTATAGCGCAGCTGCCAAGAATCCAGCTGCTCGTGATGCTCCAGAGGGACTCGTCGACCCGGAGCTGAAATTGGTCAGTTTCTGGAATGGTGAAACCCCACTCGCTTCTTTGACCTACTACGCGACCCATCCTCAAAGCTACTACGGCAAAGGGGACGTCACGTCTGAGTTCGTTGGTCTGGCTCGTGCGCGTCGTGAAAAAGCTCTTCCAGAAGTTGCTCATGTTCACTTCTGTGGAGCTGCAGGAAACGTCACTGCTGGAAAGTACAACGACGGCTCTCCAGAGATGCGTGTCACTCTGACCGACCGCATGGAAGCTGGAATGAAGAAGGCCTGGGAAACGACTGTCAAGCAGCCAATCACTCCAAAGCAAGTTGCCTGGAACCTGTCAGTTGCCAAGGTCCCTGTTGGTCGAGGGTTAGACTACGACTCTTTGCGAACGAAGTTTGTCGCCAAGTCCGGCGAAGCACAGCTTTATGCTCCAAAAATTGCTTGGGCTGAACGCGACGAAGGGGACGGCGTTCCACTTGATGTCACCTGCCTGAAACTTGGCAACATCGCAATCGTGAATATGCCAGGGGAATTGTTTATCGAGTACCAGCTGGCTGCTCAGAAGATGGCGCCAGATGCGACTGTCTGCATGGCCGCTTATGGCGATTATGGACCTTGCTACATCGGAACCGAGATTTCTTACACCCAAGGGGGCTACGAAGTCAGTCCAACGGCATCACTCGTGAAGCCAGAGACTGAGAAAGTCCTTCTTAAGGCGATGGAAGAAGTCCTGAAGTAAACGTTGCGAGAAGATTTGTGCTGTTAATCACCACGGAGCAGGGCTCTTGCTCCGTGGGTTCACATTGATCCCGATTTGCCACTGTGCGCTGATCAGACTGAGTGATGAATTGTCAGGAGCTTTCCCGTCCATCGCTTCGTTGAGCCACACACAACGGCTGTATCATTTCGGATAACCTGATTCATGAAACCGACTCGAACTTTGTTGTCATTGGGATGTGGAGCTCTCTTCACGTCCATGCTCATCGCAGCAGATGCACCTGCTCCTGCGGTGGAGAAGGACCTCTCCGGCGAACTTCCGCGAATCAAACCGCTGGAAGTCGATGAAGCGATGAAGACCTTCGAAATTGCGAAGGGCTTCAAACTTGAGCGGATCGCTGCAGAGCCGCTGGTCAATTCTCCGGTTGCAATGTGCTTCGATGAGAACGGCAAGCTGTACGTCGTAGAAATGATCGACTACTCCGAACAGGGAAGCGATCACCTCGGGCAGATTCGCGTTCTGGAAGATACGAATCAGGACGGGATCTTCGATAAGAGTACAGTGCTCGCAGAAGGTCTCTCTTGGCCAACAGCATTGGTCTGCTTCGATGGCGGTGTGTTTGTTGGGGCTGCTCCTGATATCTGGTATCTGAAAGATACAAACGGCGACAATAAGGCCGATATCAAGAAGGTCGTCTTCACTGGGTTCGGCCGTACCAATGTTCAGGGGTTGTTGAACAGCTTCCGCTGGGGGCTCGACAGTCGTATTCATGGGGCGACCAGCAGCTCCGGCGGAAAGATTACTCAGCCAGACAACCCAAGCATCGCTGCAGTCGAACTTCGTGGACGTGATTTCTCGTTCGATCCACGCAAACTTGATCTGCGACCAGAGACTGGTGGCGGGCAACACGGGATGTACTTTGACGACTGGGGCCGGAAGTTTGTCTGTTCCAACAGCCAGCACGCTCTATTCATTGCTTTCAATGATCGCTACATCGCTCGTAACCCAAATATGACTGCTCCAGATCCGCGATTGAACATCGCGATCGACGGTGGTCAGGCTCCGGTTTTCCGTTCAAGCCCGATTGAACCATGGCGTATCGTTCGAACGAGAATGCGCGTCTCTGGTGAAGTGAAAGGAGCCATCGAAGGGGGCGGTCGGGCTGCTGGTTACTTCACTGGAGCAACAGGAATCACGATTTATCGTGGTGACGCTCTTGGCGACGAAATCAAAGGTCTCGCGTTTGTCGGCGACGTTGGAAGTAACATTGTCCACCGCAAGATTCTGGTTCCGGATGGCATCGCGTTTCAGGCAAAACGAATCGACGGTCACACCGAGTTCCTTCGCTCAACCGATATCTGGTTCCGACCTGTTCAGTTCGCAAACGGTCCTGATGGATGTTTGCAGATCCTGGACATGTATCGCGAAATGATTGAGCATCCTGCTTCGATTCCAGAAGTCATCAAAAAGCACCTGGACACGTCAAGCGGTCAGTTCCGCGGTCGCCTGTATCGGGTGACTCCAGAGAACTACAAGCACCGCCCGACTCCACAGATGACATCAATGTCATCTGCTGAACTCGTCAAGCTGCTGGCACACGACAACTCCTGGCATCGTGAAACGGCAAGCCGTGTTCTCTATGAACGTCAGGACAAATCGATCGTGCCTCAGTTGAAGGAGATGATTGTCTCTGGCGACCGTCCATTGGGGCGATTGCATGCCCTCTCTGTTCTCGATGCACTTGGGGAACTGGATGAAGCTTCTGTGATTGCGGCTTTGAAAGATTCACATCCTCGTATTCGTGAACGTGCGCTGATCTACGCTGAAGGCTTTACGAAGTCACCAGCGATCGCTGAAGCAATTTCGAAGCTCGCAACTGACGAAGACATTCGTGTTCGTTATCAATTGGCATTCACTGCTGGGGAATTCCCAACAGCCGTCAAGATGCCATTGCTGCTGACACTGTTGAAGAGTGATGGAGATGATCGCTGGATTCAGCTGGCGATTCAAAGCTCACTGACAGAAGGTTCTTACGCTCTGTTCTCGGAGCTTCTCAAGAATGAATCTTATCGTCAGGCCAAAGAGAACATTCCTGTTCTTTCAAGTCTGGTACAGCAGATCATTGTGCAGAATAAGGCCCAGGATGTTGCCAGCTTGTTGAAGACCATCGACGAGTTTGCTCCTGCCGACAAAGCCTTGCAAGACGCTCTGTATACAGCCGTCCTGCGCGTTGGCGGTGCTCGGGTTGTTCCACAGTTCAAGAGTGGAGCCCGTAAAGAGTTTCTTGATGCACTGATTGCGAAGAACCGCGATATCGTCGGGGCGAGCGACGCGACCGTTTCACAACGTGTCGCTGCGATTGGCCTGTTGAAACTGAGTTCTTCACAAGAAGACATTGAACGTCTGGTCGGTTTGCTGAATCCGACAGAGGATCTCACTGTTCAATCGGCTGCATTGGGAGCCTTGAGTGCACAGTCTTCGACAGCGATTCCAGGATTGCTGATCGGACGTTGGGAAGAGTTGCCACCGGCAGTGCGGACGCAGGCGGAAGAACTTCTGTTCTCGCGTGCTGCGTGGACAAATGACGTCCTTTCCCGGATCGAAGACAAGACGCTTCCACCAGCTTCCCTGAATCTGAATCGATTGCAGGCGTTGGTGAGAGGGACTGATCCAAAGATTAAAGAACGTGCTGAAAAGATTCTGAAATCACTCGGTTCCAAGTCGCGTGCTCAGGTTGTTGAGCAATATGCAGGTGCACTGACCAAAGAAGGGGACCGCACCCGAGGACAGGCGATCTTCCGTACTCAGTGTGCAACCTGTCACCGTCTGGAGAATGTTGGTTTCGAGACCGGTTCAAATCTGGCTTCGATTCAAAATCGCGGTAAGGAAGCAATTCTGTTGAACGTTCTCGACCCAAATCGAGAAGTGAATCCTGAGTACTTGAACTACATCGTTCTGCAGAACGATGGACGCGCATTGACCGGGATGATTCGTTCTGAGTCTGCAACCAGTATGAATCTGGTGCGAGCTGAGAATCAGACGGATTCGGTTCTGCGTAAGGATATTGAACAGATTCGCAGTTCAGGAATGTCACTGATGCCAGAAGGAATGGAAAAGCAGATCAATGAACAGGCCATGGCCGATTTGCTGACCTATCTGCTGACTCTCGATAACCCAGCAAACTAGGTCGTCACGACTGAAGAGACGGCCCGAAGTGAGTTTTCGGTTCTGATTAATTCGAATGCCCGCCAGCGACGTGAAAACGAGCTGGCGGGCATTTTTTTGCGAACTCCAGCGTTCGTTCTTGTATCCTGTCATTGAAAGGGACCGGCCTGTTCACATTCCGTTAGATTGTGATTTGCGATGATAGAACAGCCTCAAGATGAACAACCGAAGATTGTCACGTTTGAACGTAATGAAATTCTGTTGATGATGGGAGTAGGACTGTACGCGATTTCGATGGCGTTGCCTGCAGTCAAGTTGGGAGATGATGTGCCCGGCCTAATGTGCTTCTTGTGCGGATTCATCTTCTGCTTTAATGTCGATCCTGGTGATCCATTTTCCAACAATGCTGCGATTGCTGCTCTACTTGGAACAATTGCCAACGTGACTGTTTTCTTTCTTCTTGTTTTTGGTTTCGACAAGTCTAAAGAGATCAGTGGCGTCCCGTGGTTCTTTTGTGTCGTTGCAGTGGTTTGTGTGCTTGGGTTACTGATTGTCCCTCTTATTGGTAGACGTGATGGAATGGTGTTTGTCGTAGAGTTCTATGTTGGCTACTACGTCTGGATCGCTGGGCTGCTTCTGATGTCTGTGGGGTGCGTCTGGAGGCAACTGCAGGTCTATCGGACCGCAATGACAACTGCTGGGAAGAATGATCGACCGCAAAGTGACAATTAAGGTTGTGGTGCAGTCAGCCGTGCACCGGTTCTTTGTGGATCTGCTTTCGTTCACGATGCTGTCGAGAGATAAATAGTCTGGCCCGAGCTGAATCGGATTGCTTCGTTACGAAGCTGGCTTCGCCATTGAATAAATTACAATGATTCGCCAAACAAAACGCTGGGCCTGGCGGGCTATCGGTAATGTTTCCTGGGAACTTGAGTCTAAGTTTTGATTTCTTGGAATTCGTATTGACGCAATCTGGCGTCCGGCATAATTTCCCGGTCCGCAGCCACCAAAAGTTTCCATTCACTGGCTGTGATCCTCCTAGTTCCCATCTTCCAGTCACTCAACGTTCCGGCCGCTGAAACACGCCTTGGGCAGGCAAGTTTCCTCGCCCCCCATCACTGTTGCATCATTAAATCAATAAGGAATTTGATATGAAGCGGTTCGCAAGCATTGTCGCGTTGGCAGCACTCACAACAGCTACTGGATGCTGTGCACAGCGCGCCTGCAGTCCGTGCGGTGGTGGAGGTGGGTATGGTTATGGAGCGGGATACTCACCAGCCGTGCAGTCGTTTCAGCAGCCTCAATACATGCAGCCAAATTGCCCAACTGGCAACTGTAACGGTGTCTATCCAAGCGGCTCTCTGCAGCCAATCGGACAGCAGGTCATGATGCCAGGCACGACAACGGCGTATGCACCAACCAGCACAGTCGCTCTTGATTACAAACCATTCTAGACTGTTCCGGTCTATGGTTTGGACGCGAGCAGTCGTCTCAATGGTGATTGTCTCTCTCCGGTGATCGGCCCATTATCACCGTTTGAGTCGCCGTCACTTGTCAGTGTGATCAGAACGCTCTGCTGAAGTCTGCAAACTGATTCTGCTCAGCTGAGTTTGGCTCTGCGAGAGAGTAAGTCTGCTTAGGACTGGTGCGGGTCATTTTTACATCGCATCGATATGCCATCGATCTCGTTACATAATTGCTCACCATGCATAACGTGGCAGAGTGGATGTAGAGAGTTGATGACATTAAAACGGGCTAGACGAGACCTTTCCATTTTCGGATGGTCCATTCCAGCGACATCACACTGAGAAATAAGAGAAGAAGAGGCCAGTTATCCCAGAGGTTAATCCGTCTGGTCCTCTTGAGCTCGGAAGGAATTCCTTCTTTCAGTAAGGTCGTCAGGAACTCGCCCAACTGCTCTGGAGGGACAACGCTTCCTCCTGTGATGGCAGCAAGTTCTGCCATGAGTGTTGGATCAGAAGCCGGGTTATCCAGCTCTAGATCACGCTCATCAATCACAAATCGGGTCATCGCGGAAATCCCGAGGGACTCGCCTTGATGACTCGCCGAAACCCGAACCCAGTAATCACCGGGCTCTGATGTTTGTGAAAATTCTGCGAAACCGCCATCGCCACGTTTTTGAGGTATCAGCTTCTTGATTTCTCCATTCGGCGGAATCACCTCGACATCAAATTGGGCATCCGCCAGAGGATTTCCATCAGCATCCTGTGCCCCCATCTCAATCGGGACAGTGGCAAGTGGAGAGAAGCTTCTCGGTTCAACTCGCACCCAGACTGGCTGATCGGATTCGAACTCTTTTCTTGCCAGCCAGAGCATGACCTGTTGCCAGAATCGTTGGTGCTCGGCAGCATGTCCGTGCAGATGCCACTTCCATGTTTCATCAACAGCGAGCGCCATGACACGGCTCTTACCTGTATCTGAAACGATCAGCAATGGTTCCTGTTGCTCGGACTCGGCGAGGATCTCAACTGCTCCGGATTTTGGGACGAGTTTATTTGCCCAGGCCATCTCCGGTAGTTGTCTCCAGATTCGGTCGTTCCCCTGTGAGGACAACTGCATCAGGTACTTACGCTCGCCATCGCGTGTCGGCAGCATTTTGACGGGATGACCGACACCGGGTGATGGCGGCGCGTCTGGCGCAAGCCGTTCATCCTGTGTCATTCGAACTGGGAGAAACTCGGCGATGGGGCTATTCGCATAACCGCCAGCTCCAAAGTTTCTGGCTCCTCCCAGCATTGCCAGGCCAGCTCCTTCACGAACCCGTTCTGCAAGCATTGCCAGCAGGTTCTTTCCCTGCACCTGAAATGCTTCCACCGGCAGATCGCCAATCAGATAGACATCGTAAGCACCTGGTTCAAAGAGTTTCGGGTCGAGCACTGAAGGGTTCGCACGACGCCCACCAACGATGAACTGAGTGTCGAGTTGAATTTTCGCCGTGTCATTCAGTTCTCGCAGAAACTTCTGTTCGATACGCAATGTGTCGAAGTAGGCGACTCGCAGGCCTCCCTTGCGAACAGTAATTAATGTTTCGCGGCGATTATTATTAAGTTTGATCTCGCCTTCTTGCGGGACGACTTCCGCAGCGATTTTGTAATCGCCAGCCTGTTCGGCGACAAAAGAAAGCTCGACATTCATCACCGTAGCGTTCTCGGTTGTTTGAATGTCTGTGAAAGGACGTGCGTCCTGGCTGATTGGAATCGGGTTCAATGGCCCTGATTCCCCGAGTGCTTTGCCAGATCGGTCTTCGATCAGCAGCCGAACACGAACCTGTTTTCCAGCGGCCCCTTCCAGACGGACTTTCATCCGGACCGGGACAGTTTTTCGCTCGAAGGTGACTGGTTGATCGAGTTCCATGTCATCAATCGCCAGGTCGAGTCCGGTGGTTGATAACTCCGATGTCCCGACAACGACAGGATGGATGGAGACTCCTTTTTCTTCCACCAGTCGACGTGCTGCTTGAAGCGGATCAATATCGTCTTCGCCCCCAGCGCGTTGTGCGCCGTCACTGAGAAGCAGAATTCCTGCGAGGCGGTCTGTTCGAGATTGTTCTCTCAGTTCATCGAGAACTTTTCCGATCGCCGTTTGCTTTCCTTCCGCCTCTGCCCCCGGTTCCTGAATGGGAGTGAGTGCGTCGGCGAAATCCATCAGTTTCAGGTCGATCTCTTTCCCGATGGCAGCGAGCGTCGGTTCTTGCTCTTTCCAGAGTTGAACGATCGTTTCGCGCCGTGTTTGCCCACGCGGCCCATCAGTGGTCTGCATACTGCGACTCTGATCGAACAGCACAGCGAGTTCTGAATGCTGTTTGTCTGATTCCGAGTATTCGATCGCAGGCCGGAGCATTGCGAAGATAAGAATCAACGCTGAGAACAGGCGGAGTCCGATCAGGACCTTTCGCCAGAATGGAGCGATACCGCGAACCCGTTGTGGGTAGGTAAGGAGAACCAGAGTGATCATCGCAATCGCTGCGACGCCCACCCAAGGCCAACTCCAGACAGGTTCAACAAACAAACGCATTGCCACGCGATCGTGCGGAAGTGTGGTTCATCTCAGGACAGGAAACTCGCGATTCCGGCGAATCAGTTTGCCTTGTGGGATCGATACAAAGCAAGGATCATGCCGAGCGTGTATTGTCGAAGTTCAATGTCTCTCCGGCAACTGTGTCAGAAGTATTGTTCGCAGGGATTGCTGCTCTTGTTCTCTTAATCAGAACAGATTCTCATGGAAAGCAGTTTTCTTTTCTGATTCTCTGCAACCGGAATCAGCTGTTTGGTTTACCATTTGGGAAAAGCCGGTTTCGCATGATTCATGTTGTCTGGTGAAACTGGTGCGGTGCCCCCATTGTTGCATGTCAGTTGTACCATGTCGCTTTCAGAAGTTCGCCAACTCGAAATGCTGTCGTCGATCGATTCTTTGCGCCGTCGTGTGGACGCATGGATCGAGCAGCCAAGTGATTGGGAACCGATTCAGAAAAGTCAGTTGTTGCTCCGTCGGGTGACCGAACGTCTGGAAACACTCCGGATTCGAATGGAAACCCCGCTCGTCGTCGCAACGTTTGGGGGAACCGGAACTGGTAAAAGCACTCTGGTGAATGCGCTTGTCGGCGAAGAAGTGACAAAGTCTGGTCGGCAACGTCCTACAACAGAACGACCGGTTCTGATCACACATTCACAAACGAACCCTGAGAACCTGGGATTGCCGTTGGATGACCTTGATGTCATTCAGCGGAACGCCGATTTGTTGCGAGACGTCGTCTTGCTCGACTGCCCGGACCCTGACACCAGTGAAGGGGGCGATGAGAACAACAATCTCGAACGACTGCGAACTCTGCTGCCGTATTGTGATGTGTTGATTTACGTTTCAACGCAGCAGAAATACCGCTCCGCGCGTGTTGCCGATGAACTGAAATCCGCCGCTTCAGGGTGTCGCATTATCTTTGTGCAAACCCATGCGGATCTGGACGAAGACATTCGCGAGGACTGGGAACGAACTCTGGCGGACGAGTACGAAGTCCCGGAAGTTTTCTTTGTCGATTCCCTCAAAGCCATCAACGAGCAGCGAAGTGGGCGGCGTCCCTCCGGGGACATGGGCCGCCTGATGGATCTTCTTCTCAATAAGCTCGGAGCCTCTGATCGCGTGCGCGTGCGGCGTGCGAATGTTCTGGAACTTCTACAGGCAGGGCTGTCTCGTTGTCTGCATTTCGTTGAAGAGAAGCAGGCAGCACTGGCGAACATCAATACCGTAATCGATGCTCAACAGGTGGATCTCTGTCGGCAGATGGCAGGGAAGCTTCAGGGAGAATTGCTGAGTAATCACCGACTCTGGGAACGCCGGCTGGTTTCGACGGTGATCGACAACTGGGGATTCAGCCCATTTTCCTGTGTGCTGCGAATCTATAACGGGTTCGGGAATCTCGTCGCGTCATCCATGTTGTTTCGTGCCAGAAGTGCTGCTCAGGTTGCGATCCTGGGGACCGTGCAGGGAGTCCGCTGGCTGGAAGGGCGCCGTCAAGAACAAGTTGCCGATGCGACGTTGCAGCGACTCGGGCAGATGGGGCTGGACGACTCACTCCTGCGCGAGTCAGAGATCGTGATTCGGGGACACGTCTCGGCCGCAGGGCTGAATTCTCAACTGGTCCAGCATCGCAACCGCGCCGACATTCGCCTCAATGCGCTCGATGTGGAAGCGGACTTCCTTGGCGGAGCGAGCCGTCGCATTGACGACGTGATTCAAAAGCAGGCGGCAGAGAACTCCCGGTGGTGGCGTCGCGCGACGTACGAGCTTGTTTTGACTTTGTATCTCGGGTTTGTCCTCTATCGGGT